>NZ_JBIBVN010000012.1:0-238485 GCF_043080425.1 Streptomyces sp. NPDC015032
AACAGGACCCTAGACAAGTCCCATCGTTGCAGGTCAGGAGCACTCTCCACTTATTTGATCAAGCGTCGAACACCGCACCTCGTGAAAGCGCGAGGCTAGTAGCCGAGGTCCTTCTGCTCGGTGATCAGGCGGCCGGCGATGTGCAGGTTGCCGTCGGAGTCGAGCACCGCGATGATTTTCTTAGTGGAGCCGTGGTGGGTCGTGAAGTAGATCTTGTCCGCCTCCTGCGAGGAGGAGTGGTTCGTGTTCACGGACAGCTCGATGCTCACCGGGGAGCTGATGAGCACGTCCTTCTTCGGCGAGGTCGGGTAGACCTGGTTCTGCCGCAGCTTGACGCGGCCGTGGGTGTCCCCCTCGTCCCAGTCGGACGCCACGCCGAGGTCGATGTCAGCCATGCGATTTCCCCTCCGGTTCCAGTGGACGAACTCTGCGGCCGGGCGTCACAGGACCTCCCGAACCGAGCCCAGAACCTACACAGTTCGTTCACATGGCGGCATCGCATCGCGGGACTATGGCTGATTTTCGTCCCGCTTCGTCGCGAAGTGGCATCAAGGTTCCGGAGCCACCAAAAAGCCCGAAAAGAGCTGTGACAGCTCCCCGGGATGACAGCTGGACCGACTCTCTCGGATCACCCGGCTGACCAGATGATCCGAAGGAAACGGCCTAGAACCAGGGTTTGTTGGGGGGAAGCCCCGATGGTGGGCAGGGTCGGCGGGGCACGAGCATCGACGGATGAAGACGATGCGGATGGCGACGGAGCGGCAGGGCGGGACGGCCGACACGGGCGGGGTGACGGTCACAACGACCCTCCTCGCGGGACCCGCCCTGATGGCGGGGTACGGAGTGGTGCGGCTGACCGGGCGCGCTGTCGGCGGTTACGGGCCCGGGGTGTGGTGGACAGCGGCGCATCTGCTGTTCCTGGCCGGGGTGCTCGCGTTCGTGCCGGTGTTCCTGGGGCTGCGGAGACTCGCCGGGGAGCGTGGTGGCAGGCGGGTCGCCGTCGAGGTGGCGGCCTGGGTTGGGCTGCTCGGGGCGGCGGCGGTGGCCGTCCAGGCGGTGATCGACCTGGCGGTCGGGTTCGTCGCGGCGGACGAGCAGGCCATGAGCGACCTGTTCGGGCGGGTGCAGGGCGTCCCCGGGGTGATGCCGTTGATCTACACGGTGGTGCCGATGCTGTTCTGGTTCGGGCTGCTGGGCCTCGTCACCCTGCTCGCGTTCTTCCGCCGGGACCTGGTCCGGGCGTGGGCTCCCGTGGCCGTGCTGGCCGGGACCGTGCTGATGGCCATGAGCCTGGATCTGCTGACGGCCGGAGCCCTGTGCATCGGGCTGGCGCTGTTCCCGGTACGCCGGGGACTGCCCGACTGACGGAGCCCCTCCGGGATGTCGTGCGGGTGGCGGGCGGCCGGGGTGACGGGTCAGGGAGCGAAATGGGCGAGTTTACCCACCCCGCCGTCACCTCACACGCCACGACGCAGTCATTTATTCGTCTATGTGGCTGAACTTTTCTTGTTTCATGGTCAGTTGACGAGGGAACGGGCTTACCCTTCACCAGGTGAACCAGTTGATGTCCCGTGATTCCGACGCCGAGCCGACTCCCCGCACCGAACCGCTCCCCGGCACCCTGCCCGAGGCCCTGCGCGCCGAACTGATCGCCTTCCGGCGCGATTTGCACATGCACCCCGAGCTGGGCAACCAGGAGTTCCGCACCACCGCGGCCATCAAGGCCCGACTGGAGAAGGCGGGGCTGGAACCACGGGTACTCGACACGGGGACGGGGCTCATCTGCGACGTGGGAAGCCGGGGCAGCGACACCCGGCCCATGCTCGCCCTGCGCGCGGACATCGACGCACTGCCGATCCCGGACACCAAGGCGGGCGTCGCGTACCGCTCCACCGTTCCCGACCGGGCGCACGCCTGCGGGCACGATGTCCACACCGCCTCGGTCCTCGGCGCCGGGCTCGTGCTCGCCGAGCTGGACCGGCAGGGGATGCTCCCGAACCCGGTGCGGCTGATCTTCCAGCCGGCCGAGGAGGTGCTGCCCGGCGGTGCGCCCGACACGATCGAGTCCGGGGCGCTGGAGGGTGTCGGGCGGATCATCGGGGTGCACTGCGATCCGAAGGTGGACGTGGGGCGGATCGGGCTGCGGGTCGGGGCGATCACGTCGGCCTGCGACCGGCTGGAAGTGTCGCTCGACGGCCCCGGCGGACACACCGCGCGGCCGCATCTGACCACCGACCTGGTCACCGCCGCGGCCAAGGTCGCCACCGAGGTGCCCGCACTGCTGGCCCGCCGGGTCGACGCACGGGCCGGGCTCGCCGTCACCTGGGGGCGGCTGGAGTCCGGGCACGCCTGCAACGTGATCCCGCAGCACGCCGAGCTCTCCGGCACCGTGCGCTGCCTGGAGCTGGCCGCCTGGCGGGAGGCGCCGGACCTGGTGCACGCGGCGATCGACGAGGTGGCGGGGATGTATGGCGCCAAGACGGTGATCGATTACGTCCAGGGTGTCCCGCCCGTCGTGAACGACGCCGCCGTGATCGAGCTGCTCGCCGCGGCGATGACCGCACGCCGCGGTTCGCCCGCGATTGAGGGCACCGAGCAGAGCCTCGGCGGCGAGGACTTCTCCTGGTACTTGGAACACGTCCCGGGAGCCATGGCCCGGCTCGGGGTCCGTACGCCCGGCGACACCGCCCGGCTCGACCTGCACCGTGGCGATTTCGACGCGGACGAGGAGGCGATCACGGTCGCCGTCGAGCTGTTCACTGCGGCCGCACAGCTGGACAGCCTCTGAGCCGGGATGGGCGGGAAGGTGCCCGCAATTTCGCGGGCACCTCCTATTCTTCAACCGCTCTCAACGGGCCTTAGATGCGAGTCCTGTTGACGCCGACCTTGAGGATGCCGACGTTGGTGTCGGTCGAGCACTTCGCACTGGACGTCTTCCCATTGCCCTTCCTCGGACCGTAAACAAACCATTGCTTTCCGTGAGGGTCGATGCAGGTGAGCTTCACCTGGGCACCTTCAAGGGGCCAAGGGAGCATTCCGGTGCACTTTGCATATCCCACGTTGGGAGAGGTTTTTGTGTACCACGTGTCGCAGTCGATGTCCTGAGTGCCGACTTCAGCTGCCGAGGCGCTGGGCGCGGTAATCAAGGATGCTACTGCGATCGCAGCGCCGAATGCTGAGACGAGTGCCTTTTTCAAGGTTGCCCTTCCATTTGTTTCGAACGCCTAGCGGGCCTGGCTAGTAATGGATGCGGGTGCTGAGCACTAAAGCCCTCATGATCGCCGGGGTATGCTCGAATGCCGCCCGCTTTCCACTCATTGCGTTCCCTGAGTGGTTCGCCCTGCCAGAGAGGTCGCGGTAGCCAGGGAGAGAAATTTAGCCGCTGTAGCTGACGCCGACCTTCAATACGCCAACATTCGTGTCGGTCGAGCACTTCCCCTTGGAAGTCTCGCCGTTCTTCTTCCAAGGGCCGTAGGCGAGCCACTGCTTCCCGTGGGGGTCAATGCACGTGATCTTCGCTCGGAACTTGTCGAACATTGCAATGTTGGTGCAGCGGGCGTTTCCGTAGTTGGGTGAGCTGTACGTGATCCACGTGTCGCAGTTCCCGACACTGCCGCCGGCGGAGGCGGCTGGCGCGAAACCGAATGACGCGGTCGCGAAAGTGAGGGCGAGGCAGGATGTGGTGAGTGCTCTTTTCACAGTTCCCCTTTGTGAAAGGGAGGCGCAGCGCGACTGCAGGAATCATCCGGAGTCCCCGTTCGGTCGGTCCGGTCGCGCAGGCAGGATTCTCGGAAAGTTGATTCCTGCTGCTCTGCGCATTCAGGATGATTGGCGCTGCGGCACCCCGAGTTGATCAGCTGGCGATCGATTTATATCAACTCTTTGCCGTCCATGGCAAGAAACTTTACCTTCGCACGCTTGCGGCATCTGCGGAATTTAGAATTCCGATTTTCCTGCCCGTTCGTGTTTCGAAACGCCCCCGGTTCGACGGTTCGCCCCTGATGTCCTCGGTCGGCCAGGAGTGCCCCCCGCGGTGACATGCGGTGGCCGGGCGGACCTCTGAGTGCCGTACCCCTGTCCTGGTCGGCCGATCAGTGCCTTCCGCGCCACGGGGTACCTTGTCGTAGAGCCGTTCATCGCCTCCGTGTAACTCGATGGCAACCACCTGTAGCCGGGCAGGTCGCCCCTCGTACGCGACGATCCGATAACAGCTTCCGTACAGGGCTTTATCTGACATCTACGCGCGTTACGATCGCCGCGAAACCAGCGCCGGAAGAGGCGCTTCGGTCAGGTTTGAAGGAGCCTTCCCTTGCGCCGGATCACCCGGATTGCCACCGTGGGCCTTGCGTCCGCGGCGCTTGCGCTCAGTGCCACCGCCTGCGGCGGTAAGTCCTCGTCGGATGCCGGTTCCGACTCCAAGGGAGCCAAGACCGCCCTCGCGTACGATGTCGGCGGTCGCGGTGACCAGTCGTTCAACGACGCCGCCTACGCCGGCCTGGTCAAGGCCGAGAAGGAGCTCGGCTTCAAGGGCACCGAGGCCGAGCCGTCGGACGGCGAGTCGGACGCCGACAAGGTGCAGCGCCTCACCACGCTGGCCCGCGCCGGCAACAACCCGGTGATCGGCGTCGGGTTCGCGTACGCGCCCGCCATCAAGAAGGTCGCGCCGAAGTTCCCGAAGACCACCTTCGGCATCATCGACGACGCCTCGGTGACCGGCAAGAACATCGCCAACCTGGTCTTCAACGAGGAGCAGGGCTCATACCTCGCCGGTGTCGCCGCCTCCAAGGTCACCAAGACGAAGACGGTCGGCTTCATCGGGGGTGTGGAGACCCCGCTGATCAAGAAGTTCCAGGCGGGCTTCGAGCAGGGCGTCAAGGACACCGACCCGTCGGTGAAGGTGCTGTCGCAGTACCTGACCCAGCCGCCGAACTTCGACGGCTTCTCCAAGCCCGACCTCGGCAAGGCCGCCGCCCAGGGGCAGCTCGACAAGAAGGCCGATGTCGTCTACTCCGCGGCCGGTCTCGCCGGCACGGGCTCGATCGAGGCCACGGCCAAGGCGGGCAAGTGGGCCATCGGTGTCGACTCCGACCAGTACGGCCAGAAGGGCCTGGCGGCCTACAAGGCGCAGATCCTGACCTCGGTCACCAAGGACGTCTCGGATTCCGTCCTCAGCCTGATCAAGTCGGTCAAGGACGGCAAGCCGCAGACCGGTGAGATCCGCTACGGCCTGGACAAGGAAGGTGTCGGCCTGGCCGGCTCCAACCCGGCCTTCACCAAGATGACCGAGGTCACCGCCGCTGTTGACAAGGCCAAGAAGGCCATCGTCGACGGCACGGTCACGGTCAAGACCACCCCGTAACAGCAACTGCCGTACGGCTGGCTTCCCGGGGCCCGGAGCGCGCAGTCCTGCCGCTCCGGGCTCACGGGGTGTTCATCGAAGAAGTTCCGCCCGTCTCAGCGTCCTGGGGCTCCCGGCAACAGCCGTACGGGCCCGGGACCGAGTCCTTCGCGATGCAGAGTGTGCTGTCTTACGATTCAGCAGTACTACGCGTGTAGACGGCCCTCCGGCGCGATAGCTTCACCCCGCCCCTGCCCCTCCGCCCCGCTCCTGTCCGGCCAAGGAGAGTGCGTCATCAACGCGTCCACCAGCCCCCCCGCCGTAGAACTGCACGGCATCACCAAGCGCTTCCCCGGCGTCGTCGCCAATCACGACATCGACATCACCATCCGTAAGGGCACGGTTCACGCCCTCGTCGGTGAGAACGGTGCCGGCAAGTCCACCCTGATGAAGATCCTTTACGGCATGCAGAAGCCGGACGAGGGCACCATCACGGTCGACGGGGCCGAGGTGGCGTTCGGTAGCCCGGCCGACGCCATCGCGCGCGGCATCGGCATGGTGCACCAGCACTTCATGCTCGCCGATAACTTCACCGTCCTGGAGAACGTGGTTCTCGGCGGCGAAAAGCTGCACGGCATCGGCTCCGCCGCACGCAAGAAGATCATGGAGATCTCGGACGCGTACGGTCTGGGGGTCCGGCCGGAAGCCCTCGTCGAGGACCTCGGCGTCGCCGACCGGCAACGCGTGGAGATCCTCAAGGTCCTCTACCGGGGCGCCCGCATCCTGATCCTGGACGAGCCGACGGCCGTGCTCGTTCCGCAGGAGGTCGACGCGCTCTTCGACAACCTGCGCGAGCTCAAGGCGGAGGGCCTGACCGTCATCTTCATCTCGCACAAGCTGGGCGAGGTGCTGTCCGTCGCCGACGACATCACGGTGATCCGCCGCGGCACGACGGTCGGCACCGCCGACCCGGCGAACATCACCACCAAGCAGCTCGCCGAGCTGATGGTCGGCAGCGAACTGCCCTCGCCCGAGACCCGGGAATCCACGGTGACGGACGTTCCGATGCTCCGTGTCGAGGATCTCGCGCTCGGCGTCACCGACCCGGACGGCGTGGTACGTGACGTGCTGGCCGGCATCGACTTCACCATTCACAAGGGTGAGGTGCTGGGCATCGCCGGGGTCGAAGGCAATGGCCAGACCGAGTTGATCGAGGCACTGATCGGCATGCGGGCCCCCGACAGCGGGGCGATCACCCTCGACGGCGACGACATCTCGCACGCCCCCACGCGCAAGCGCCGCGAGAGCGGTATCGGTTACATCCCCGAGGACCGGCACCGGCACGGTGTGCTGCTGGAAGCCTCGCTCTGGGAGAACCGGATCCTCGGCCACGTCACGGAGAAGCCCAACAGCCGAGGCTGGCTGCTGGACACCAAGGCGGCCCGCGCCGACACCGAACGGATCGTGCGCGAGTACGACGTCCGTACCCCGGGCATCGAGGTCACCGCGGCCTCCCTCTCCGGCGGCAACCAGCAGAAGCTGATCGTCGGCCGGGAGATGAGCCACGCTCCGAAGCTGCTGATCGCCGCGCACCCCACCCGCGGAGTGGATGTCGGTGCACAGGCGCAGATCTGGGACCAGATACGGCAGGCGCGCCGCGAGGGCCTCGCCGTCCTGCTCATCTCGGCGGACCTGGACGAGCTGATCGGGCTCTCGGACACCCTGCGCGTCATGTACCGCGGCCGGCTGGTCGCCGACGCCGACCCCGGCACCATCACCCCGGAGGAACTGGGCTCGGCCATGACCGGCGCCGCCACCGGTCATCTCGAGGCAGCACCGGAGGACGAGGCCCGATGAAGAAATTCGACAAGGACCGGCTGATCCTGGGCTTCGCCGGCCCCGTTCTCGCCCTGGTCGTCGCCTTCGCGCTCACCACCGTGGTGCTGCTCGCCTCGGGCAAGAACCCGTTCGAACCGTACAGTCTGATGTTCGACTCGGCGACGTACGCCGACGTACAGGTACTGATCATCAACCAGGCCGGTACGTACTACCTCGCCGCCCTCGCGGTCGCCATCGGCTTCCGCATGAACCTCTTCAACATCGGCGTCGACGGCCAGTACCGGCTCGCCGCGATGATGGCCGCGCTGGTCGGTGCGAGCGTCCATCTGCCGGGGCCGCTGCAGATCGCGCTGATCGTGATCGTCGCGATGCTGGTCGGCGCCTTCTGGGCGGGCATCGCCGGTTTCCTCAAGACCACCCGCGGGGTGAGCGAGGTCGTCTCGACGATCATGCTCAACTCCATCGCGACCGCCCTGATCGCCTGGCTGATCCTGCCGAAGAACTTCGGCGAGCAGCCCGCCGGCTCCAACAATCTGACCACCGGCGACATCCCGGAGTCCGCCTGGTTCCCCGGTCTGTCCATGGGCGCCGAGGCGGGAGAGATCTACGGGTTCACCTTCGTCGCGGCCGCCTGCGGTGTCGTCTACTGGTTCGTCCTGAACCGCACCCGCTTCGGCTTCGACCTGCGGGCCACGGGCGAGAGCGAGAGCGCTGCCCAGGCCTCCGGAGTGGACGCCAAGAAGATGGTGCTCACCTCGATGCTGATCTCCGGAGCCGTCGCCGGCCTCGCCGGCATGCCGACGCTCCTCGGAGACACGCACACGTACAGTCTCGACTTCCCGACCGGAATCGGTTTCACCGGCATTACCATCGCCCTGCTCGGCCGGAACAACCCGATAGGCATCGCGTTCAGCGCGCTGCTGATCGCCTTCCTGGACAAGACGTCCGCCTCTCTCGACCAGTTCGGGTACGAGAAGGAGATCGCCACGATCATGCAGGGCCTGATCGTGATCTCGGTCGTCGTCAGTTACGAACTCGTCCGCCGTTACGGAACCCGCCGCCAGCAGCAAAAGGTCGGCGAGGAGCTCGCCGCCGGTCATGCCCTCACGACCGAGAAGGAGGCCGCACTGTGAGCGCCAGCAAAGTCGCCGCCGCAAGCGTCGCCCCCAAGAAGGGCGGCGGTCGCCGCAAGCTTCTCACCCTGCCCGTCGTCCTGCTGATCATCGCGGGCGGGCTCGCCCTGGTCTCGCTGGTCCGCCTGATCAGCGGTGCCAACGACGTGACCTCCGTCGGCCAGGTCGCGGGCGCCCTCGAACTGGCCGTCCCCATCGGACTGGCCGGACTCGGCGGTCTGTGGGCCGAGCGAGCCGGCGTCGTCAACATCGGCCTCGAAGGCATGATGATCCTCGGCACCTGGTTCGGCGCCTGGGCCGGATTCCAGTGGGGCCCCTGGGTGGGCGTGCTGTTCGGCATCCTCGGCGGCGCCGTCGGTGGTCTGCTGCACGCGATCATCACCGTCACTTTCGGCGTGAACCACATCGTCTCCGGTGTGGCCATCAATATCCTCGCCGCCGGCCTCACCCGCTACCTCTCCAACTTCGCCTTCGACGGCGTCGAAGGCGGTTCCTCCAAGCAGTCCCCCCGCATCGACGCGATCGACAGAATCACCATTCCCGGACTGTCGGACTGGCTGATCGATCTCCAGCAGAAACACTGGTTCCTCGTCTCCGACATCGCCGGAGTCGTCGGTGGCCTGATCACCAACCTGTCCTGGCTGACCGTGGTCGCACTGCTGCTGATCCCCGGCACCTGGTGGGTGCTGTGGCGTACGTCGTTCGGTCTGCGGCTGCGCTCCTGCGGCGAGAGCCCCGTCGCCGCCGAGTCGCTCGGCGTCAACGTGTACAAGTACAAGTACATCGCCGTCGTGATGTCCGGCGGCATGGCCGGACTCGCCGGTGCCTTCCTCGCGATCGTCTCCACCGGCATCTACCAGGAGGGCCAGACGGGCGGTCGCGGATACATCGGTCTCGCCGCGATGATCTTCGGTAACTGGATGCCGGGCGGCATGGCGCTCGGCGCCGGCCTCTTCGGCTTCACCGACAGCCTCAAACTGCGCGGCGGTGCCGAGAACGTGCACGCGATGCTGCTGCTGCTCGCCATCCTGCTGGTCGTCGTGGTGTTCTGGCAGCTGTACCGGAAGAAGTACGTGGCCGCGGTGATCTCGGCAGCTGTCTCCGCGCTGCTCTTCACCTGGTACGCGCTGACGGACCAGGTGCCGAGCCAGTTCGTCGACGCCGCTCCCTACGTCACGACACTTCTCGTCCTCTCGCTCTCGGCGCAACGGCTGCGCATGCCGAAGGCGGACGGCCTCGTCTACCGCAAGGGCCAGGGCAAGTGACGGCCGCCGAGGAGGTCGACTGGGCGGCGCTGCGGAGCGCCGCACGGTCCGTGATGACCCGCGCGTACGTCCCGTACTCGCACTACCCGGTCGGCGCCGCGGCGCTCGTCGACGACGGGCGCACGGTCTCCGGCTGCAACGTCGAGAACGCCTCGTACGGCATCGGGCTGTGCGCCGAGTGCGGCCTGGTCTCCCAGCTGCACGCCACCGGGGGCGGCCGGCTGACCCACTTCACCTGCGTGGACGGGGCGGGCGAGATCCTGGTGCCGTGCGGCCGGTGCAGGCAGCTGCTGTACGAGTTCGGCGGCCCCGAGCTGGTCCTGGAGACGCCCGACGGACTGCGCACGCTCGACGAGATGCTGCCGCAGGCGTTCGGACCGGACCACCTGAAGTAGAGACCATTCGCGACAGCACCACCGTGGCCCTCCCGCCCGTCGGGAGGGCCACTCCCGTCTTCACCCTCTATGCGCGTAGAGTCATTCGGGACTCTTGCGTACCGTACGTACCGGCCGGAAGGACTCCCAGGACATGGACGCCATCTCCGTCATCCGCACCAAGCGGGACCGAGGCGAGCTGACCCCCGACCAGATCGACTGGGTCATCGACGCGTACACCCGCGGTGAGGTCGCCGACGAGCAGATGTCCGCGCTGGCCATGGCGATCCTGCTGAACGGCATGAACCGCACCGAGATCGCCCGCTGGACCGCCGCGATGATCGCCTCCGGTGAGCGGATGGACTTCGCGTCGCTCTCCCGGCCCACCACCGACAAGCACTCCACCGGCGGCGTCGGCGACAAGATCACCCTGCCGCTCGCCCCGCTGGTCGCCGCGTGCGGCGCCGCCGTGCCGCAGCTCAGCGGCCGGGGCCTCGGCCACACCGGCGGCACGCTCGACAAGCTGGAGTCCATCCCCGGCTGGCGCGCCCACCTCACCAACGAGGAGATGCTGAGCGTTCTGGACACCACCGGCGCGGTGATCTGTGCCGCCGGTGACGGGCTCGCCCCCGCCGACAAGAAGCTGTACGCGCTCCGCGATGTCACCGGCACCGTCGAGGCCATCCCGCTGATCGCCAGCTCGATCATGTCCAAGAAGATCGCCGAGGGCACCGGGGCGCTCGTCCTGGACGTCAAGGTCGGCTCGGGCGCCTTCATGAAGACCATCGACGACGCCCGCGAACTGGCCTCCACCATGGTCGCGCTGGGCACCGACAGCGGGGTGCGGACCGTCGCGCTGCTCACCGACATGGCCACCCCGCTCGGCCTGACCGCGGGCAATGCCCTGGAGGTGCGCGAGTCGGTCGAGGTGCTGGCCGGCGGCGGCCCGAAGGACGTCGTCGACCTGACCCTGGCCCTCGCCCGCGAGATGCTGGACGCGGCCGGGCTCAAGGACGCCGACCCGGAGAAGGCCCTCGCCGACGGCTCCGCGATGGACGTCTGGCGCCGGATGATCTCCGCCCAGGGCGGCGACCCGGACGCCACGCTCCCGGTCGCCCGTGAGCAGCATGTCGTGACGGCCCCGTCCACCGGCGTACTGACCCGCCTGGACGCGTACGACATCGGCGTCGCCGCCTGGCGCCTCGGCGCGGGCCGGGCCCGCAAGGAGGACCTGGTGCAGGCGGGGGCGGGCGTCGAACTGCACGCCAAGCCCGGCGACACGGTCACGGCCGGACAGCCGCTGCTGACGCTGCACACCGACACCCCGGAGAAGTTCGACTACGCGCTGAAGGCACTGCCCTCCTCGTACGACATCGCCCCGGCCGGTACGGACTTCACGGCCACCCCCGTGGTGCGGGAACGTATCGCCTGACCTGCGGCTCAGAGCGCCCGGCAGGAGACAGCCCCGCGGAAGCCTTTCCGGTGAGCTGAGAAGCGGCGCCGCGCCGGTCCCGGGCGTGCGCGAGCGGCCCGCCGGGGCGGAGGAATCCGTCCCGGCGGGCCGCTCTCGTGCGGTCGGTGCGCCCACTGGATCAGCGGCTCACCGGTGATCGCCTACTTGCCGAAGCAGGCGTTGTAGATCGTCACCGAGGACTTGTTGCCCTTCTTGTCCGTGACATCGGCCTTGTAGGAGAGGGACTTCCCCTTGGCCGGGTTCTTCACAGAGATCTTGCCCGACTTGACCGAAACCTTCTTCCAGGTCTTGCCGGAGTTGTAACTGACGTACACCGTCAGCGACTTGAGGTTCTTGCCGGCGGCGGAGCCCTGCACCTTCACCGGCACCGACGCGGTCCTGCCCGCGGTGACCTTGCCGTCCAGCGTCACATCGGGGGTGAAGCGGACCGTGGAGGCCGGCAGCGCGGTCAGGGCGCTGGTCTTCTTCGACCGGAAGGTCCAACTGGCGTCGATCCGGCTGGAGACGGCCGACACCTTGGGGGAGAGCCGTACGGAGGTCGTCAGCCGGTAGTCGGCCGCGCCGGACGGCACGGTGATGGGCTCGCCTTCCAGCGGGTTCGTGTTCTGGACGAGCTTGGCACCGTTGCGGTACAGCACGGTCTTGACCGAACTGTATTCCATGGCACCGAAGTTGCCGCTGCCGTCGGTCGAGAGCGGCAGGTCCGGGACGAGGCTGTTGCCTTCGCGGGAGATCCCCAGCTCGGGGTCGAGCGCGGGGCCGAACACCGCGGTGTTGGCCTTCTTGGCGTAGGTCTTGCCGCCCTTGAGCCCCCGCAGCATGTCGAGGTTGTACACCCCGTCGATGTCCGGGATGCCGTCCGCGTCCACCGCGCCTTCCTGCATGAAGTCGAAGCTCCACTTCACGTTGTCGGCGGTGGACACATACGCGGCGACGGTGCCCGGCAGCTTGTGCATGGACCCGATACCCCAGGCGCCGGACGAGCCGGGAAGCAGGCCGAACCCCGTGATCTCACCGGTCTTGCCCTTGACGGACGCGCCGAGACCGAGGTTCACCCTGGCCATCTGACCGGCGGTGAACTTCCGCTTGTACCCGGTCGCGGCCTGGGTCACCCGACCGCCGACCGAGATGTCGTACCGGGTCGTGGCCCCCTTGGTCCAGGTGCCGACCCACTGCTGGGTGAGCGAGCCGTCCGTCACCTTCGGGCCCAGGTGCGCGGTGCGCATCCCCCGGTACGACGTCAGGTACCAGCCGTAGCCGAAGCTGGCGTCCTTGTTCTCGGACTGGATCTCGGGCGCGGCCAGGAGGTCCTTCGTGCCGGTGGTGGGCAGGGTGATCTCCACCGGCTTCGTCGTGCGCGCGTCGAGGGTCACGCTGGTGTTCTTGGTGATGTCCAGCTTCGGCTGGGACAGCCAGTCGGTGCCCTTGGTGCTGTCCTCGGGGTCGGTGTAGACGGCCGTGTTGAGCATGTAACCGCCCTTGGGCACACGGATCTTCGCTGTGCCGCCGTCGCCCGTCGGGTGGAGCAAGGTGCCGAGCGCCGGGCCGGAGAGGCCGGCCAGGTCGTTCTCGTAGAACGTGGCGGGCTTGCCGTCGCGTCCGATGACCTTGAGGGTGAGGTCGTACGACTCGATCTCGCGCTCGACCGCGGCCGCGGTGCGGACGGTCTGGCCGCCACCGGTCCCGACGACGTACGCGGAGTAGGAGCCGTCGGCCGTGCCGCCGAGCTTGGTGTTCACGGTCAGCGGTACGTCGGCGGTGCCGCCCGCGGGGACGGTCACCTTGTCGGCGCCGAGGGTGAAGAAACCGGCCGGGGCGGGCTTGCCCTTCGGGCCGGTGGCCGTGACCGCGAGGTCGAGGGTGATGTCCGTCGTGCCGAGGTTGCGGTACGTCACCGTCTTGGTCACCGGGGCGTCATCGGTGTGCGGCCACTGCTGCACGCCGAAGTTCACCGAGACCGGGTCCGCGACCACCGTCTGGGCGATCGCCCGGTCGACGGCGATCCGGCCCGAGCCCTGCTCGAACGGGGTGTACGCGCCCGGCTTCGTCGAGGCCGTGAGTGCGCCCTTGAGCTCGGCGTACTTCCACTCCGGGTGCTGCTGCTTGAGGAGCGCCGCGGCGCCCGCGACATGCGGGGTCGCCATCGACGTACCGGAGATCGACAGGTAGCCCGGCGGGTTCTGCCCGACCTCCTGGTCGATGGCGGAGCCGGGTGCGGCCGCCGCCGTGATGTCCACGCCGGGTGCGGTCACATCGGGCTTGATCGCGCCGTCGCCGATGCGCGGGCCGCGGCTGGAGAAATCGGCCAGCTTGTCGTTGTCGTCGACCGCGCCGACGGTCAGCGCGGCGTCCGCGCTGCCCGGGGAACCGACCGTACCGGCATCGGCGCCCTCGTTGCCCGCCGCGATGGCGAACAGGACGCCCTTGTCGGCCGACAGCTTGTTGACCGCCTCTTCGAGCGGATCGACCTCGGGGGTGTCGCTGCCTCCGAGGCTCAGGTTGATGACGTCGGCGCCCTGCGCGACCGCCCACTCCATCCCGGCCAGGATGCCGGCGTCGTCGCCGAAGCCGGTGTCGTCGAGAACCTTGCCTTCCAGCAGCTTGGCGTCCGGCGCCACGCCCTTGAACTTCCCGCCCGACTTGGCGCCGGTACCGGCGGCGATCGAGGACACGTGCGTGCCGTGCCCGACCCGGTCCTTGGTGTCGGGCGAGGAAGTGAAGTTCTTCGCCTCCAGGATCTGGCCCTTGAGATCCGGGTGGGTGGCGTCCACACCAGTGTCCAGGACGGCGATCTTGACGCCCTTGCCGGTGTAGCCGGCCTTCCAGGCGCTCGGCGCGCCGATCTGCGGCACGCTCTTGTCGAGGCTCGCCCTGCGTACACCGTTCAGCCAGACCCGGTCGATACCGGCGGCCGTGGTGCGCTGGGCACCGTGCGAGGACTTGCTGGTGAGTGCCTGCCAGATGTCCTTCGCGTCGCGCGTCGGGGTGGTCACCGACTCGGCGTTCAGGGTTTTCAGGGTCTGGTCGACCCGGGTGGCGCCCGCGTCACGGACCTCCGCCTTCGCCGCCGTGGCACGGGCGCCCCGGTAGGCGACGATCAGCTTCAGGCCGGCCTGCTGGGCCCTGCGGTTCTCCGCGCGGTTCAGCTCGGTGACGTCGAACAGCCGGCGGTCCAGCTTGCCGGAGCTGATCAGCCGGTGTGCGTCGGCCGGGATGAGCAGGGTGTGCCCGTCCCGCATCTGACGCTGCACGGGTATGTGTTCGCGCCCCTTGGCGGGCTGGAAGGCCATGACCCGGCCCTTGGCGTCCATCAGGACGCGGTCGCCGGTGATCAGCGTCAGCTGGTGCCGGTCCACGGACTTGGTGCCGGTGGACCGGGCGGCATCGGGCTGTGCCACGGCCGGCGTGGTCATACCGGCTGCGAGCGCCACGGCGGCTGCCGTGGCGATGGTCGAAACACACGCGTTTCTCACGTGTTTGCGCAACTCTCCCCCTGGAGAATCAGGCGGCCCGCCGAGGGGCCACTGGTCAGTCGGCACCGACGGGACGCCGGTGCGGACCGGTTCATCTACCTAGAGGGGGAATTGATCGAGGGGGTTCACAAGAAGATCACAGGCGACTGGAGTTGACGGATATTCACTGGTGAACGCGAGAGGCCGATGGCGGCCGAGGGGCGTGTGCGGCGGGGACGACGGGGCACGCACCGGGAAACCATGGAACCAGCCAGCGATGAGTTTCGGCCGCCGGACCGGTCTCCCTGATGTGGAAGCCATGATCCCGATCGTTCTTGTCGTCACCGGGCACGTCACACGGGACACCGTGCCGGGACTCTGTGCCGAGCTGGAGTCACTGCTGTACGGCCCCGACGGCGCCGTCCGCGATCCGGACGCCGAGGTGGACTGCGATGTGGGCGGGGTCGCGCAGGTGGATCTGGCCCTGGTCGAGGCGATAGCCCGGCTGGGGCTCGTCGCGCGCCGGGCGGGCGGCAGACGGCTCCGGCTGCGCAAGGCACCGCCCGAACTACGGAGCCTGCTCGACCTGGTGGGGCTGGCCGATGTGGTGGACGTACGGTGCGTGGCCGGGGACGGCGGAGCCTGAGCGGGAATGCGGCCCCTCCGTTCCTCGACGACCAGGACGACCAGGGCGTGGTGGGCCGGGCCGTTCGGGGGCTGGACGTACGCCGCGCCTCACGCCGCGCCTCACGCCGCGCCTCACGCCGGGTCCGCGTCGAGGTGATCCGGCAGACCGAACAGCGGGAACCAGCGCGGTGTGTCCAGGAAGCAGTGCATCCCGGTGATGGTGCCCTCCGAGATGTCGATGACCTGTACCGCCCACGGCACGAACCCCGGTCCGTCCGGATTCGGCTTGTAGTGCGCGAACGCCGGGGCGCCGTTCGCCTCCGTCGCCACCAGCCGCGAGCCCGCGCAGCCGGCACCGAGGGAGAGCATGAAGCCGGTGATGTCGTCGTGCCCCCGGAGCCAGAGGTCGAACGGCGGCATGGTCATCACCGCGTCCTCATGGAGCAGCGCGGTCAGCGCCGCCATGTCGTACCCCTCGAAGGCCGCGACGTAGCGTTCGAGGAGCTTGCGCTGCTCCTCGTCGAGAGGATTCGTGGTGTCGACGGCCTGGCCCTCGTGTTCCCTGAGGGTGGCCCGCGCCCGCTGGAGGGCGCTGTTGACCGAGGCGACGGAGGTGTCGAGCAGCTCGGCGACCTCGCTCGCCCTCCAGGCCAGCACCTCGCGCAGGATCAGCACGGCCCGCTGCTTGGGCGGCAGGTGCTGGAGCGCGGCCACGAACGCGAGCCGCACCGACTCCCGGGCCACCGCGGCCTCCGCCGGGTCGGCCGGGGTGGGCAGGATCCGCCCGTCCGGCATCGGCTCCAGCCAGGTGTTCTCCGGGAGCGGGCTGAGCGCCGCCTGGGCGAGCGGTGTCGGGCCCGTCAGATCGACCGGACGGGCCCGCTTCTTGCCCGCGTTCAGCATGTCCAGACAGACGTTGGTGGCGATGCGGTACAGCCAGGACCGCAGTGAGGAACGTCCCTCGAACTTCTCGAAGTTGCGCCAGGCACGCACCAGCGTGTCCTGCACCGCGTCCTCCGCCTCGAAGGCCGAGCCGAGCATCCGGTAGCAGTAACCGGTCAGCTCGACCCGGTGTGCCTCCAGACGGCTGTCGATGTCCGCCGCCGCTGTCAGATCACTCATCGCTCCACCCCTGTTGCGCTGTGACACCGCTCACTTCAGCACTTCGGAAGCTACCGCAGGCCACTGACAACGGGGGTGGGAAGTGCCGAAGCGGCGCATACTCAGGTCACGTTCCGGGCTTGCGCCCGTACACGTATACGTCGTCGCCGTTCCTCAGCAGGTTCCAGTAGGACTTCGCGTCACCGGGCCGCATGTTGACGCAACCGTGCGACCCCGGAGGGTTCCACATCTTCAGGCCCACCGAGTGGAACGCCTGCCCGCCGTCGAAGAACTGGGCGTACGGCATCTGCACGTGGTAGAGCGTCGAATAGTGGTTGATGTGCCGCATGTAGATCTTCTTCGACCCGGTGCGGGTCTCGTACTTGTCCCGCCCGGTCCGTACCGGCACCGGACCGAACTTCAGCTTGCTGCCGTCCTGGATCCAGCTCAGCTGCCGGGTCAGGTCCACACACGCGATGCGCCCCTTGTTGGTGGGGCACTTCTTGGCCTTGTTCGGGTTCTTGCCGGCCGCCTTCTGGGCCGTGAGCGTCTTCATCGTGCGCCAGGTGACCGGCCCCGCGTAACCGATGTCGGGGGTGACCCCGTAGGTGCGCTGGAACGACCGGATCGCCTTGCAGTCGGCGGCGGACTGCTTGCCGTCGGCCGGCCGGTGCAGATACTTCTCGACCTGCTTCTGGTACGGCCCGGTGGACGTCGTGCAGGCTGCCGCCGCCTGCGCGGATCCACCGGTGCCCAGGACGAGGACGGGCACCGCCGTCAGACCGGCGACGGACAGCGCGAGCGCGCGCCGCGCCCGGACCCCCCTCGTGTTCCCTGCGATTCTCATGTACCCCAGCTCCCCTTCGCGCCGTGAGGTGATTCCGCCTGCTAGACGCGCGTCGGGGAGTGGATGGTTGTGCGTCGAATGTCTCAGTTCTGTACAGAGGCCACCGTCACCGGCCGACGACGCCCGGCGCGTGCGGCCCGCGAGCCGTACAGCGTGACCGAGACGACACCGAGGACCGCGAGCAGCCCCAGCGACACGGTCCCGGCCCAGCCTCCGGCGTGGAAGGCGACCGCGCCGAGCGTGCCGCCCGCGCTGGAGCCCAGGTAGTACGCGGACTGGTAGAGCGCCGACGCCTGGGCCCGGCCCTTCGTCGCCGTACGGCTCACGGACGAGGAGGCGACCGCGTGGCCGGCGAAGAAGCCCGCCGTGATCAGGACCAGGCCGAGGAGTACGGCGGCCAGCTGGTCGGCGAGCGAGAGCAGCAGACCGGCGGCCGTGGTGGAGACGGCCAGGTACAGCGCGCCCCGGCGGCCGAGCCGGGCGACCAGCTTGCCGGCCGCCGCGGAGGAGACCGTACCGACGAGATAGACCAGGAAGATCGAGCCGACGACGCCCTGCGGGAGGTTGAACGGCGCCTCCACCAGGCGATAGCCGATGACGGTGTAGACCGCGCCGAACACCGTCATGAACAGCGCGCCGATCGCGTACAGCCGGCGCAGCAGCGGATCGGCCAGGTGGCCGCCCACGGTCCTGGCGAGGGCCTTCGGGTTCAGCGAGCCGGGGGTGAAGTGCCGGGCCCTGGGGATCATGAAGTGGAAGACGGCCGCGCAGGCGACGGCGAGCAGCCCAACCGCGCCGAGCGCCGCCCGCCAGCCCCACAGCTGGGCGATCCAGCCGGTGAGGATACGGCCGCTCATCCCGCCGATGCTGTTGCCCGCCACGAACAGCCCGATCGCGGCGACCAGCGCCTTCGGCCGTACCTCCTCCGCCAGGTACGCCATCGCGGAGGCGGGCAGCCCGGCCAGCGCCGCGCCCTGGACGGCGCGCAGCGCGATCAGCCAGCCCAGCGAGGGGGCGAAGGGCACGAGCAGCCCGACCAGTACGGCGACCGTCAGTGACGCCGTCATCATCTCCCGCCGTCCGAACCGTTCGGAGAGCGCGCTCAGCGGCAGTACGCACAGCGCCAGTGCGCCCGTCGCCGCGGAGACCGTCCAGCTGGCCTGTCCGGCCGTGGCGCCGAAGGAGGCGGAGACGGCGGGCAGCAGGGCCTGGGTGGAGTAGAGGAGTGCGAAGGTCGCGACACCGGCGGCGAAGAGCGCGAAACTCATCCGGCGGTAGCCGGGGCGGCCGGGTTCGAGACGGTCCAGTCCGGCGGGGCCGGTGGTGGCGGCGGCGACGGGCGACGGCTGGGGCGAGGCGGCCACGGTGAGGGTGGACGCCCCGGTACTGGCAGGAGACATGGTTCGAAAGTAGGCCGCTCGGTTTCATGCGTCCAATGCACGAACTCGCGATAATCAATCCCATGGTGCATGAACACAGCTCACAGCCCCGGCTGTCACCCAGTAGTTACGAAGAAGACATTCGCGCCGTCCTCGCGCCGCGACTGGCCCACTTCGAGGCGGTGGCCCGCCACGAACACGTCACCCGTGCCGCGCATGAGCTCGGCGTTCCGCAGTCGACGCTCTCGCGGGCGATGGTCAGGCTCGAACAGGACCTGGGAGTCGCCCTGTTCGCCCGCAAGGGCCGCACCGTCTCCCTCACCCCGGCGGGCCGCACTTTCCTGGGCTCCGCCGAACGGGCCCTCGCCGAGGTCGAGAAGGCCGCCGACTCGGTTCGGGCCGACGCCGACCCGGCCACCGGCAAGGTCGCCTTCGGCTTCCTGCACACCATGGGCTCCGAGACCGTGCCCGCCCTGATCCGCGCCTTCCGCGCCGACCACCCCCGGGTCCGCTTCCAGCTCGTGCAGAACTACGGCGAGGCGATGATCGAACGCCTCCGGGCCGGCGGCCTCGACCTCTGCCTCACCTCACCCGTCCCGGACGCCCCCGACCTGGTCGCCCGCCGCCTCGACGAACAGCGGCTGCGTCTGGTCGTCCCGGAGGACCACCGCCTCGCCTCGCGCCGCCGTATCCGCCTGGCGGAGGCCGCCGACGAGAAGTTCGTCACCCTCGAACCCGGGTACGGCCTGCGGCGGATCACCGACGACCTGTGCGCGGAAGCGGGCTTCGCACCACGTGTCGCCTTCGAGGGCGAGGAGGCGGAGACCCTGCGCGGCCTGGTCGCGGCCGGCCTCGGTGTCGCCCTGCTGCCGCCGCCCGCCGTGGCCCGCCCCGGCGTCGTCGAACTCACCGTCACGGCCCCGAGAGCGGCCCGCGAGATCGGCGTCGCCTGGCTGGACGGCCACCCGGACACCCCGCCGGTGGCCGCCTTCAAACGCTTCCTGCTGTCGAGGCGGGGACACCTGCTGCCGGACTGAGAGCCTGTCGGGTGACCTTCGATCGGGTAGCGGACGCGGTCTGGTGCGTGCGTGCCAGGGCGTGGCCGCCCGATCAGAGGTCACCCGACAGGCTCTGAGGCGTCACCGTCCGGCCGGCGACCTGCCGCCGGCCGCGCCCACGGCCCGCTCGAAGTACTCGTGTTCACGCGACCCGTCCGGCGCGTCGAGGACACCGAGGCCGCGGTCGGCGAACGGCCGGAACAGCCGCCCGTGCCGGAGCAGGGTGTCGAAGGCGGGGTCGTCGGAATCCTTGATGGTGGCCAGGGGCAGCGTGCGCGAGGCCCCCACAGTCATCGTCACCGCCCACCAGGCGATGTCGTCCTCCTCGACCGGGAGCGGAGTGAACCGGATGCCGCCCACCTCCGCCCAGGCCGCACGCCGGCGGCTCCAGGGCCGGACGACCGTGATCCCGGCGTCGTCCAGGCGCACCGCGAACAGGCCCCGCAGCGCGAAGTGCAGCACAACCGGCAGCACCAGGCACATCGGAAAGAACCATGTCGTCGGATGTTCCCCCAACGCTCCGGAGACACCCGCGACGGTGACCGACACCCAGACGAAGGCCGTCTCGGCGCACAGCCACCGCACCAGCGGCGGCCCCTCCAGCGCACGCATTCTCACCGCGGTCACGACGGCATCACCGGCCATGTCCCGGAAGCACTGGTACGTGTGCAGCAGACCCCGGCGCTCATGAGCCCCCTCAAACCATCGCTGTTCGTGGATGTTCAGCGTGTGATCACCATACGAGTCGCGGTGACGCGGCGGCATGGGTGCTCGTACTCAACTTCCTCCCCGGCTTCCTCCGCCGCCGGGCGAGGAGGCCCGGTGGCCGCGGTACGGCCGGCTCGCGCCTCCTCAGTGCCGCAACGACCTCCCGAACCCCGCGGCCGGCGGCATCCGCAGCCCCAGCGGGGGCATGTGCTGCCGGACTGAAGGGACGTGCTCGCGGCGGCCCGCCGGGTTTTCCGGCGGGCCGTCGCAGGAGCGTGTTCAGGTCACACCTTGGGGGCGGTTTTGGAGATGATCCAGTGCTCGTCCTGTGCGCCGTTACAGGTCCACTGGATGAGCTGGCTGCCCTTGGTGGCGGCGGAGCCCAGGCCCAGGCACTTGCCCGAGTAGACGTTCCGCAGCTCGTGGGTGTCCTGGTCGTACCACCACTTCTCGTCCACCTTGGAATTGCAGGTGTACTGGATCATGCCCTTGCCGTTGGCGAGGCTGCTGCCGGTGCCCAGGCACTTGCCGGAGTACCTGTTCTGGATGAAGTAGGCGGGTTTGCCGTTGTTGTCCTTGGTCTCCTCGAACACCCAGAGCTCGTCCTCGGATTTGTTGCAGCCCCACTGGATGACCGGCTTGCTGTTTTCGACCGTGCTGCCGACGCCCGAGCACAGCTTGCTGTAGTCGTTGTACAGGTACTGGCGGTTGTCGGCCTTCCGCGGCAGCAGGGAGAAGATGACGCGCTTGCCGTCCTTCTCGTTCATGCCCCACAGACGGCCCGAGGAGAACGAGAAGGACAGGTTCTGGGTGAGGGGCGGCGTGCGGGTGAGGATCGATACGGGGCCGTCCGGCACGGCCTCCCAGATGCAGTAGTAGGCAGATGTGTCCACGGGGTTGGTGACTTTCATGTACTTCGTGTCGCACATGGCCGACATGTAGTAGTGCGTGCCGTCGGTGGCCACGCCCTGCAAGCCGTGGACAGGAGCCTCGTAGGCGGCCGTCGCGCTGACGGGTGACGTACCACCCTCACCGAGGTGTTCGATAGGCCAGCGGATCACGTCCACAGGGTCGGGGCGCTCGGCATCCCCGTAGCGTCCGGAGACCAGGCGCGGCGGTGACGTGCTGCGGTCCAGGCTCAAGGCGCTCAGGCACGCTATGTCTCCGTCACAGAACATATTGGACCGTTTGTTCGGCTTGGCCGTGTCCTGTTGGGCCTTGGTGCGGTTCGAGTAGCGGGCGACCATGGGCAGGGCCCACTGGTGGTACTCGGCCGAGGACGTGCCGCCCACGATGCCCGACTTCTCGGAGATGGAGTTGACCTTCCACAGGTGGTCGAGGTCGTAGATCTGCAGTTCGCCGCCGTTGGCCACGAACAGCCTGTTCCCGTACCAGACCATGCCGTCGGCGTGGACGTCGCCGACCGAGGTGAACTGGGGGTCGGCCCGGCTGCCGGTGGGCCGGACGAGCAGGACGTGCCCGTAGGTCCGCTCCGTGCCGTTCGATTCGAGGATGGAGATGCGGGCCTTCTTGTTGCGGTCGGAGCCCTTGACGCCGTAGTACCAGGTCGCCATGTACAGGTGGTGGCCGTCGACCGTGCCGCTCGCGTCCGCGTCGTGGGAGGCGGTGAAGCCCTGCGGATGCCAGCCTTTGGCCCAGGCGTTGGTCTTGTCGTCCGTCTCGTCCCAGCAGAAGCCGTTGTACTTGAACAAGCCGTTGATGCCGGTCGTGTGGCACAGCGAGCGGCCGATGTGCTGCTTCGACTGGGCGACGCTCAGCGGGGAGACCCGCGTCACGACACCCTTCGCCTCGGCCCCCTCGATCACCGAGCGTGCCGTCTGGCCCTCGTCAACGCCTGGCATCTCCCGCGGATGGAGAACGAAGCCGGATGCCGGCTTGCTCTTGAATATCCCGCCCTTGTCCTTGATCACGATGGTCTTGTCTTCGGCAGCGACCGCCTGCTGGGCGCCCGATACCAGCGCCGCCAACGAGGACAGAGCGACCAGCGCCGCTGTGATCCGTCCTCTTCGACGGTTCCGTTGCTTGGCAATCATGTGGCCGGACCTCAATTTATCGGTGAAATCGACGCAAAGTGTGATCGATTTGTCTTGAACGGATACGTTGTGATGGTTCGTCGGATCGCGGTGTGACGTGGAGAAGAGGGCGATCGGCGTGGGCCGGGCGGGGTGAACAGTCCGGGTTCGGGCTGGGACGCAACGTGGGCTCGACGACCCGGCGGGACACCCGGGCCCGTTTTCGTCACGAACGTCCTCCAGGATGCCGACTTGAGGCGGTCAGGTCGTTAGCGCTGAGTGCACAACTGTGTTCGCAATGGGTTCACTTGCGGTACTGGAGGGCTTGGTGCCGGTGGTCCTTGGGCGTGGTGCCGTAGGCGGCGCGGTAAGCGCGGCTGAAGTCGGCTGCGCGAGTGAATCCCCAGCGGGCGGCGACGGCGTGGATGGGTGTGGCGCGGAGCGCGGGATCGGTGAGGTCGCGGCGGGCCGCCTCCAGACGCAGGCGGCGTATCCACGCGGCGACGGTGACGTCTTCGTCCCGGAAGAGGCGGTGCAGGTAGCTGGTGGAGATGTGGTGTGCGGCGGCAATGGCGCTCGGGGTGAGGTGCGGGTCGTGCAGGTGCTCTCGGATGAACGCCTGGATGCGGAAGGTGAGGGCCCGCTGGCGGGTCTCCGGGGGCAGGCGGTCGCCGGCTTCGAGCAGATGGGCGAAGAGCGCGGCGACGAGCGGGGTCGCGATGGAGGCCAGCCGCGGCCGGTCGGAGGGCTGGTACGTGGCCGAGTCCGCGATCAACCGGGTGAGGAACTGTGCCAGCAGGGCACCCATGCCTTCCCGGGCCGACACCGGCGCTCCGACGATGCGGCCGGCCATGTCGTGAGGCAGTGGCAGCAGGGCCTTGGGAACCTCCAGCGCCACGGTCTGGACCGCTTCCCCGGTGCTGTAGACGTCGTTCGGCAGCGACGACGAGTTGATGAACAGGTCGTACGGCTTGTACTCGGTCTCCCGGTGCCGCCACACGCCTGCCCCGGTCCCGCGTACGACGAGTGACAGGTGGTACGCCTCGGGGTCGGACTGACGGATCAGCTTCGGCGTGCGCCGGAACACCAGTGGCTGGAACGTGGCAGACCACACGGTGACGGCACCGAGGTCCAGCACGCGCTGGGAGGCCCGGAAGTCGTCGGTGTGGTCGCTGCGCAGTTCCATGGGCGCATGGGTACGGCCCAGGAGCTCGGTCCAGTAGGTGAACCGGTCCGCCGCGGACACGTCTTCGCTGCGGAACACCATCTCGTCCAACAACTGTCCTTTCACCGTTTCTGAAACCGCGGGTCACATGCTCTTCGGGGGATGGCGAGGCAGCAGAACGCGCCGGTTCCACTCGCGCCGGGCGGGTGCCGAAGGATCGCTCACGCTGACGACCTGCGGAACACGGGCTGTTCGACAGGCGGTCGCCGTCCGGTCGTCCGCGTGGCCTCCGCGCACCCGCTCCACGGGCCGTTACCCGCCCCCGCCCCCGGCCTCCTCAGTGCCGCAACGATCTCCCGAACCCCGCGGCCAGCGGCATCCGCAGCCCCAGCGGGGGCGGCGCCGCCAGGGCGTCGGTGACCGGGCGGGCGTAGGCGCGGCCGAAGAGCGAGCCGCGGACGAAGTCCGTTGCCAGGGCCGCCACTTCGGCCCGGTGCTGGCGCAGTGAGTGGCCGTCGGAGTGGACCTCGAAGCGGCAGGTGTCGCGGTTGGCCTTCTTGGCCCGTGCGGCCAGCCGGAAGGAGAGTTCGGGGTCGGTTCGCGCGTCGTTCGTGCCGTGGACGAGCAGGACCTGCCGGCCGAGCAGGTGCTTCACCGGTTCCGGTTCGTCCGTGGTGTTCTCGGGCAGCCAGGGGGCCATCGCCAGGACGGAGCCGACCGCCGCGTGGCCGCCCGCCCGGAGCGCGGCCCGGCCGCCCATGCCGTGGCCGGCGAGGCACACGGGGACGTCGCCGTAGCGTCGTACGACCTCGTCCACCGCCCATCGGGCGTCCGCCGCGAGCTGCGCGTCGGTCGCGTTCCAGCCGCGGCAGCGGTACCGCACGACATGCGCGGCGAGCCCGTCCTCCCGGCCCGCGCGGGCCAGCGTCCGGGCCAGCGGCAGCTGGAGTGCGTACGAAAGGGGAGAGGGGCGGCGGTGCGATTCGGCCTCGCCGTCCGGGAGCAGCAGAACCACGCCGCTGACCGCAGTTGGTGCTCCGGCCGTCCTGACGGCCCGTCCCAGCCTCGCGGCAGGCAAGGGGAGTGCGCGCTGTGCCATGACAGAACAGTGTCAGAAGGACAGGTGTCCTCCACCCGTATTCGCGGTCACTGTTACGCATCGGCGAGGGACAATCTACGCGCGTAGGCGCTAGAGTGCCCCAATGATGAGCCCGACCCTCCATATGCCCGGTTACAACCAAATCCGACGCGCCCCCAAGGTCCTTCTCCACGACCACCTCGACGGCGGTCTGCGCCCGGGAACGATCGTCGACCTCGCCCTCGCGAGCGGATACGACGGACTCCCCGAGACCGAGCCGGACAAGCTCGGCAGCTGGTTCCGCGAGGCGGCCGACTCCGGGTCGCTGGAACGCTACCTGGAGACGTTCGCGCACACCTGTGCCGTCATGCAGACCCGCGACGCACTGGTCCGGGTGGCCGCCGAGTGCGCCGAGGACCTGGCCGCGGACGGTGTGGTCTACGCCGAGGTGCGGTATGCGCCCGAGCAGCACCTGGAAGCCGGGCTGAGCCTCGAAGAGGTCGTCGAGGCGGTCAACGAGGGCTTCCGGGAGGGCGAGCGGCGGGCCCGCCGGGACGGGCACCGCATCCGCGTGGGCGCCCTCCTCACCGCGATGCGGCACGCCGCCCGCTCCCTGGAGATCGCCGAACTCGCCAACCTCTACCGCGACCAGGGCGTCGTCGGCTTCGACATCGCGGGCGCGGAGGCGGGCTTCCCGCCCACCCGGCACCTCGACGCGTTCGAGTACCTCAAGCGCGAGAACAACCACTTCACCATCCACGCGGGCGAGGCCTTCGGCCTGCCATCGATCTGGCAGGCCCTCCAGTGGTGCGGCGCCGACCGGCTCGGCCACGGCGTCCGCATCATCGACGACATCGAGGTCACCGAGGGCGGCGCCGTGAAGCTCGGCCGCCTCGCCTCCTACGTACGGGACAAGCGCATCCCGCTGGAACTGTGCCCGACCTCCAACCTTCAGACCGGCGCCGCCGCCTCGTACGCCGAGCACCCCATCGGGCTGCTGCGGAAGCTGCATTTCCGGGTCACCGTGAACACGGACAACCGGCTGATGAGCGGTACGACCATGAGCCGTGAATTCGAGAAGCTGACCGAGACATTCGGATACACGCTCGATGACATGCAATGGTTCACCGTCAACGCGATGAAATCCGCGTTCATTCCTTTTGATGAACGTCTGGCGATGATCAATGACGTGATCAAGCCCGGATACGCCGAGCTGAAGTCCGAGTGGCTCTTCGAGCAGACCGCTACGACCAGCGCTTCTTCCGCCTCAGCGGGCTGATCCGCGCTTCCGGGCCACGGCCGGGACGGCGAAATCGAGGTTGCTGCCCAGCTGTTTTCCGTGTTGGGCATGTTTGCGGGACCGGTAGTGGGCTGACTACGTTTCGGAGCCGCTCACACCCCCTTCCTCAAGGATGAATTTCACATGAAGCAGTCTGCTGTCAGGAATCTCGGCGTCGCCGCTCTCGGTGCCGCTTTCGCCGCTGCCGCCGCGGGCACCGCCTCCGCCACCGCGCTGCCGACCGAGGCCGCAACCACCGCCCTGCCGGTCGCCGGCTCGGCGCTGGGGACCACGACCGAGTCCCTGCCGGTCCAGGACACGGCCACCAAGCTCCTCGGCACCGGCCAGCAGAAGCTCGTCGGCGACGCCGCCACCCCGGTCAAGGGCCTGCTCGGCGGCCTGCCCGCGGGCGGCCTGAAGACCAGCGGTCTGTCGACCAGCGGCATCCCGCTCGGCGGCTGATCCCCGTACACATGCCTGTGGGGCGGACACCCGGACCGGGTGCCCGCCCCACAGGCATGTGGTGCGTACGTGAATCACCAGGCGGTGGACGCCGTCTTCTCCGACGGGAACAGCACCCACAGCGCCAGGTAGAGCAGGAACTGCGGCCCCGGCAGCAGGCAGGAGACCAGGAAGATGATGCGCATGGTTCCCGCGGAGGTGCCGAAGCGCCGTGCCAGCGCTGCGCACACTCCGCCGATCATGCGTCCGTCGCGGGGGCGGGCAAGTCCGGCCATGGTGGGCTCCTTCGCGAACCGTTACCGAGGGAGCAGCTGGGTTGTGCTCCCGATGTATCCATGGTCGCCGGGCGAACGGGGGCAAAGCGTCGCTCTACGGTGCGATACCGACCCTGGGAATCGTCGGGGTCGACCCCTGGGCCGCCTCGTCCCTGGGGTGGGGCATCACCCTGATCCGGCGCTGCTTCCTACGGCGCAGCCGCGCCCGGCCCATGGGCACGACCAGCAGATGGGCGAGCGCCATCCCGGTGGTGTTCAGCAGCAGTGAGTCGACGTCGACGACCTGCCCCGGTACTCCGGTCTGCGCCAGTTCGATGGTCAGCGAGATGAGCGACCCCGCCGCGACGGTACGGGCCAGCGAGGCCCATGGGGAGACGAACAGCCGGCCACCGGCCATCGGCAGCAGGACGCCCAGCGGGGCGAGCAGCAGCAGCCCCTCACCGATGCGGCGGGTGGCCTCGACCGGACCGAGGGACAGGTCGGCTCTGATGCCGGCGAGCGGCTGGAGATTCGAGGCGGTTGTCCACGGCACGTCGAGCGGACGCAGCGTCAGCCACCCGACAAGCAGCAGATGCGCGAGGAGGAGCGAGACTCCGGCCGCGCGGAAGCGGATGACAGTTTGACTGTCAGAACCTTGACGCACGCTCCCCAAGACGCGCCGGGCGGCAGGATCGGTTCCGCTCGCCCCGAACCGGGCCCGGCCCCGGGCAAGGAGGACCGGCCCCGGCCCTCCTCCCGCTCAGGCCCCCGTTTCCGTTCCCGTTCCCGGCGTCGGTACGGTCTTCGGCCTGGCCTTCATCTCCGAGGTGCACAGATATGCGCGCGGCGGATATTTCCCGGGCCCGGCCAGCGTCACCCTGCCGTCCGGGGCGAGCGTCTTGCTCTCCGCGTACGTGCACACGATCTGCGCCAGCGCCTCGGCCGGCAGGTCCTCGGGCTGCTTGCTGAGCCGCAGCGTGCCCTGACGGTCGCCGACGTGGGCCGGGCCGATCCGCAGGGCCGCCGGTACGGCGGTGGAGTAACCGGCCTGCCGCTCATCGGCGGGCGGCTTCTGCTCCAGCTCCTCCAGGAGGGCCTGCGCGATCCGGACCTGGTCCGACGCCGTCTCGTCGACGTGCACCGTGCGGTCCACCGTGACCAGTTGCGAGGAGCAGACCAGATAGATCTGCACGGGGATGCCCCGGAACGCCTGGGTGGCGATGTCCTCGGCGGACATCGCGCACGGCACCTGGGACGGCGCGGCCCCGGCGTCCACCGGCACGGAGGTGGTCCTGATGCCGCAGCCCGCGGCCAGCACGGCCGCGGTCACGGCACCGGCCAGCGCCACGGCCGGACGGCGCCCCCGGCGGTTGCTGCCCCTCACGTCGCGTCGCCCTCCTCGTCCTGGACCCCCGTGTCCTGATCCCCGTCCCGCCCGGCGGAACGGGTGAGTTGCTCGGCGTCGCGCGGCAGTCGCAGTACGAACACCGCACCGTCGCCGTCCGGTGAGTTCGAGGCCGTGATGTCACCGCCGTGGATGTGCGCGTTCTCCATGGCGATCGACAGGCCCAGACCGCTGCCCTCGGAGCGCGGGCGGGAGGCACTGGCCTTGTAGAACCGGTCGAAGACATGCGGCAGGACGTCCTCGGGGATGCCGGGGCCGTGGTCACGGACCCCGATGACGAGCTCGTCGCCCTCGGTCCGTACCGCGACCCGTACCGGCGAACCGCCGTGCTTGAGCGCGTTGCCGATCAGGTTCGCCAGGATCACATCGAGCCGGCGCGGGTCGAGGCGGACCATCATGCCCCGCTCGGCGTCCAGGTCCACCGCGTCCAGCCAGGCACGGACGTCGATGCAGGCGGTCACCTGGTCGGCGACGTCGACCGTGTCGAGGACGAGCCGGGCCGTCCCCGCGTCGAAGCGGGTGACCTCCATCAGGTTCTCCACCAGGTCGTTCAGGCGCCGGGTCTCGCTCACCACCAGACGCACCGCGGGCGCGATCATCGGGTCCAGAGTGTCCGCCTCGTCCTCCAGCACCTCGGTGACGGCGGTCAGCGCGGTGAGCGGGGTGCGCAGTTCGTGCGACATGTCGGCGACGAACCGCCGGCTCGCCTCGTCCCGCGCGCTCATGTCCGCGACCCGCTTCTCCAGCGAACTGGCGGTCCTGTTGAACGTACGGGAGAGATCGGCCAGTTCATCGGTGCCGGACACCGCGAGCCGGGTGTCGAGCTTGCCCTCGCCGAGCTTGCGGGCGGCGTCGCCGAGCCGCTGCACGGGCCGCAGCACGGTCGTCGCCGCGGCCTGCGCGAGCAGCGCGGAACCGATCAGGGCGAGCCCGGTGGCGATCCCCAGCGACCAGGCGAGGGAGTTCAGATCCTGCCGCTCCTGGTCGAGGGACTTCAGCATGTAGCCGGCCGGGCCACCGCCGATGATCTTCGTACCGCCCACCAGATACGGCGTACCGCGGATGCTGGTCCGCTGCCAGAACAGGTGGTACTCGTACTTGTTGCCCGCTTCGACCCGCTGCTTCTCGTTGACCGCCTTCTGCAGCGACAGCGGCACGTTGTCGAGCGTGAAGGTGTCCAGATCGGAGTTGCCGACGATCGGCTTGCCCGTGTCGCGCTCGTCGACCAGCAGCACGCTGTAACCGGGCGAACTGCTCGCCATCTGCACGGCGGCATTCTGCAGATCGTCCTTGGTGGGCCGCAGCGGCAGCGACGCCGCCCGGTTCTGCATCTCCTGGCGGAAGTCCCCGAGCGCAGAGTCCTGGGTACGCGTCAGTACGGCCTCGCGATTCAGCCAGTACGCGATCCCCGAGGCGGACACCGCGGCGGTCAGTGCCACCAGTCCGAACACGACGACGAGACGCAGTCGCAGACTCGTCCAGCGGAGTCCGGCGAGCAGGCTCCGCCTGGCGACATCACTCACTGAGGCGAATCCAGCCGGTAGCCCACGCCCCGAACGGTACGGATCAGGGTCGGCGAGGACGGTACGTCCTCCACCTTGGCGCGCAGCCGCTGCACACAGGCGTCCACGAGCCGGGAGTCACCGAGGTAGTCGTGCTCCCAGACCAGCCGCAGCAGCTGCTGCCGCGAAAGGGCCTGGCCCGGCCGGCGGCTCAGCTCCAGCAGAAGTCGCAGCTCGGTCGGCGTGAGCTGCAGATCCTCGCCGTTCTTGGTCACGGTCATCGCGGAACGGTCGATCACCACGCTCCCGAAGGACGCGGAGTCGGTGGACTCGCGCTCGCCGCGGCGCAGCACCGCCCGGATACGGGCGTCGAGCACCCGGCCCTGCACGGGTTTCACCACATAGTCGTCGGCACCGGACTCGAGCCCGACCACGACGTCGATGTCGTCGCTGCGCGCGGTCAGCAGAATGATCGGCAGCTGGTCGGTGCGCCGGATGCGCCGGCACACCTCGAAACCGTCGATGCCGGGCAGCATCACATCCAGCACGATCAGATCCGGCCGCTGCTCACGCAGCAGTTTCAGGCCGTCCTCTCCCGTCGCCGCGGTGGCCACACGGTGGCCCTGGCGTGACAGCGAGAGTTCGAGGGCCGTGCGGATGGCGTCGTCGTCCTCGATCAGCAACAGGAAAGGCACGCTGGTCATTCTGACTCATGGGGGAGCCCCAGTTCGACAGTTGGTGCCGACTCATACATCCGGCACGCCGCGGACGCATCGACGGCAGGCCCTGTGACAGGGCTGTGACAGACGGGGGACAGCGTGATGAAACTGCCCCGGCAAGCTCATTGGCACAAGGAACGGACGGACTCCACCGATGGGGGGCGCGAGATGAACGCAATTCAGCGAAGCACCGCAAGCGCAGTTGTCACGCGTCTCCACGACGTCGGCCGGAGCACCGAGAAGTCCGGCGCGGGAGGGCGGGGGTGCGTTCGTGGCGCCGGGCGTCAGCACACGTCGTACATGACGATGGTTGACGCTCCTGCGGGGGGCAACGGGGGAATCGGCGGGGGAAGCAACGGGGGACCCGCGTACGGGGAGGCCCTGGGGGAGCGGAAGTCTCCGGCGCAGGCCGACGACGCCGAAACGGCGTTCACGGCCTACGTCCGGGAGCGCCGCGCCTCCCTGTACGCAACCGCCTACCACCTGACCGGTGACCGGTTCGAGGCCGAGGATCTGCTGCAGAGCGCCCTCTTCTCGACGTACCGGGCTTGGGACCGGATCAGCGACAAGGCGGCGGTCGGCGGCTATCTGCGCCGCACCATGACCAACCTGCACATCAGCGCCTGGCGCAGGCGCAAGCTCAACGAGTACCCGACCGAGGAGCTGCCGGAGACGGCGGGCGACACGGACGCGATGCGCGGCACGGAACTGCGCGCCGTGCTCTGGCAGGCGCTGGCGCGGCTGCCCGAACTCCAGCGCACGATGCTGGTCCTCCGGTACTACGAGGGCCGCACCGACCCGGAGATCGCGGCCATCCTCGACATCAGTGTCGGCACGGTGAAGTCGAGCATCTGGCGGTCGCTCCGCCGGCTGCGCGAGGACGAGGTCCTCAGCTTCGGCCGTGACGAGGAGGAGTCCTTCGGCGAGCTGGTGGCCTGAGGGGACGGGGGAACGACCGGGGGATGGGGACACGGGGGCACAGGGGACACGGGGGAGAGCGGGGCCGCTGCTTCGGGGGGAGACGGCGGTGCACGGGGGAGTGCTGCGGGGTCGGACGGGCCGGGGGGCCTGTCCGACCCCGTCGGCGTTTGAGGAGGGGGAATTGGGGCCCGGGAGGTCCGCTACGCCGTGCCCCGTGCCGCGGGCGCCCGCCGGCACCGCCCCGCCGCCGCTGCGGCCAGGCGGCCCAGAGCCTCCTCCTTGCCGCACGGATGGGCGCCCAGTGCCGTCTGCCGCGCCACGATCCGCCGCTCCGCCCGCATCAGCCGCCACCCCCGCCGCAGCAGGAACGGCACCGACTTGCGGCCCTCGCGCAGATCCCGCAACAACCGGCGGCGGAACGTCGTCGTCGGACGGCCGCGCAGGCACAGCGCGTCCGCGAGCACGCCCAACTCCTGGCACCGTTCGACTATGTCCGCCGCGAAGATGCCCTCGGCCACGAACAGCGGCGTGCGGTCGATGTGGAAGGCCTCGCGGTCGACGCGGGAGCTCGTGGCGATGTCGTACACCGGGACGTCCGTCCGCCCCGTGCGGCACAGCTCCGTGATCGCGGCGACCGCCGCATCGGCGTCCCAGGACTGTGCGGAGTCCCAGTCGATGTCCGTACCGCCGGGCACGAGCGGCAGGGTGGGGTCGTCGCCCTCCTTGTAGAAGTCGTCCAGGCGCAGCACCGGCAGGTCGGTGCGGGAGGCGAGGGAGGACTTGCCGGAGCCGGAGGGGCCCGCGAGCAGCACGACGCGGGTCGGGAGCGGTTGGGAATTCACAGGACACGAGTGTGAGGCATTGACCCGCGCAGGGGATCCCCCGGAGGCCGGGTTGGTATCGAGCATCACATCTCAACTACTCTACGTATTCACAGGATTGCTCGGTCGGCCCCGCAGTAGGGTGCGGCGGCACCGTGGGACTGGCGGCAGCGGCGCTGCACGGCTGAGACGGACCCGGCCGGACACCGGGACACGGACACGGCCCGTTCCTCCGGGAGTTCCGGAGGAACGGGCCGCGCTCGTGCGGTCAGTACGCGCTCATGCGGTCAGGCCGGGCTCGTGCGGTCAGTACGAGGTTCCCGAGACGCCCAGTGCGCCCGTCGGGTGCCAGACCGTCTTCGTCTCCAGGAAGGCCGTCAGGCGGTGGGTGCCCGGGTCGGCGGACCAGTCGAAGGCGGCGCCGTTCTCGTCCACAGGGTGTGGACGGACGACGCGCTTCAGGTTGTCCGCCGCCGCGATCTCCAGCTCCTTCGCGAGCGCGGCATCCGCCCCGGTGAGGTCGATGGCGTTCACGTCCTGGTGGGACGCGAGCGGCGCCGCGATCTCCGCCGTCCTCCCGGACAGGATGTTCACCACACCGCCCGGCAGGTCGGAGGTGGCCAGCACCTCGCCCAGGGACAGGGCCGGCAGCGGGGAGTCCGCCGAGGCCACGACGACCGCCGTGTTGCCGGTCGCGATCACCGGGGCGATCACCGAGACCAGGCCCAGGAACGACGACTCCTGAGGTGCCAGGACCGTGACCACACCGGTCGGTTCGGGCGTGGACAGGTTGAAGAACGGGCCCGCGACCGGGTTCGCCCCGCCCACGATCTGGCCGATCTTGTCGGTCCAGCCCGCGTACCAGACCCAGCGGTCGATCGCCGCGTCGACCACGGCCGCCGCCTTGGACTTCGACAGGCCCTCCGCGTCCGCCACTTCCCGGACGAACTGGTCCTTGCGGCCCTCCAGCATCTCCGCGACGCGGTAGAGGATCTGGCCGCGGTTGTACGCGGTGGCGCCCGACCAGCCGCCGAACGCCTTCCGCGCGGCCACGACCGCGTCACGCGCGTCCTTGCGGGAGGACTGGGGGGCGTTCGCCAGCCACGTGCCCTTCGAGTCCGTCACCTCGTACACCCGGCCGCTCTCGGAGCGGGGGAACTTGCCCCCGACGTACAGCTTGTAGGTCTTGAACACGCTCAGACGGTTCGGACGGTTATCGGACATCGAGGTACGCCTCCAGGCCGTGGCGGCCGCCTTCGCGGCCGAAGCCCGATTCCTTGTAGCCGCCGAAGGGCGAGGTCGGGTCGAACTTGTTGAACGTGTTGGCCCAGACGACGCCCGCCCGGAGCTTGTTCGCCACCGCGAGGATGCGGGAGCCCTTCTCCGTCCAGATGCCGGCCGAGAGGCCGTACTGGCTGTTGTTGGCCTTGGCGACCGCCTCGTCGGGCGTACGGAACGACAGCACGGAGAGCACCGGGCCGAAGATCTCGTCGCGGGCGATGGTGTGCGCCTGGGTGACGTTGGTGAACAGCGTCGGGGCGAACCAGTAGCCGGACGAGGGGAGCTCGCAGGGGGCGGACCAGCGTTCGGCGCCCTCCGCCTCGCCCGTCTCGGCGAGCGCGGTGATCCGGGCGAGCTGCTCCGCGGAGTTGATCGCGCCGATGTCGGTGTTCTTGTCCAGCGGGTCGCCGAGCCGGAGGGTGGACAGCCGGCGCTTCAGGGCGTCCAGCAGCTCGTCCTGGACCGACTCCTGCACGAGCAGGCGCGAGCCCGCGCAGCAGACCTGGCCCTGGTTGAAGAAGATGCCGGTGACGATCCCCTCGACGGCCTGGTCGATCGGGGCGTCGTCGAAGACGATGTTGGCGCCCTTGCCGCCCAGTTCCAGGGTGGCCTTCTTGTCCGTACCGGCGATCTGCCGGGCGATGGCCTTGCCGACCGCGGTCGAGCCGGTGAAGGCGACCTTGTCGACGCCCTCGTGCTCGACGAGGGCCGCGCCCGCGTCCCCGTAGCCGGTGAGGATGTTCACGACACCCTTCGGCAGACCGGCCTGGCGGCAGATGTCCGCGAAGAACAGCGCGGAGAGCGGGGTCGTCTCGGCGGGCTTGAGGACCACGGTGTTGCCGGTGGCGAGCGCGGGGGCGATCTTCCAGGCCAGCATGAGCAGCGGGAAGTTCCACGGGATGATCTGGCCCGCGACGCCGAGGGGGCGGGGGTTCGCGCCGTATCCGGCGTGGTCCAGCTTGTCGGCCCAGCCCGCGTAGTAGAAGAAGTGCGCCGCGACCAGTGGGAGGTCCGCATCGCGGGTCTCCTTGATCGGCTTGCCGTTGTCGAGGGTTTCGAGAACGGCGAGCTCGCGGCTGCGCTCCTGGATGATCCGGGCGATCCGGAAGAGGTACTTGGCACGCTCGGCGCCGGGCAGCGCCGACCACTTCTCGAACGCCTTGCGGGCCGCCCGCACGGCCCGGTCGACGTCCGCGGCGCCGGCCTGCGCGACCTCGGAGAGCACCTCCTCGCTGCTCGGCGAGACCGTCTTGAAGACCTTGCCGTCGGCCGCTTCGGTGAACTCGCCGTCGATGAACAGGCCGTACGAGGGGGCGATGTCGACGACCGAGCGCGACTCGGGGGCGGGCGCGTAGGCGAATGCAGATGTCTGCTTGTCGATAGTCATGGGGTTCTCAGTCCACCGTCACGTAATCGGGGCCGGAGTAGCGGCCGGTGCTGAGCTTCTGGCGCTGCATCAGCAGATCGTTCAGGAGGCTGGAGGCGCCGAAGCGGAACCAGTGGTTGTCCAGCCAGTCCTCGCCCGCGGTCTCGTTCACCAGCACCAGGAACTTGATCGCGTCCTTGGAGGTGCGGATGCCGCCGGCCGGTTTCACCCCGATCTGTACGCCGGTCTGCGCCCGGAAGTCGCGTACGGCCTCCAGCATCAGCAGTGTGTTCGCCGGGGTGGCGTTCGTCCCGACCTTGCCGGTCGACGTCTTGATGAAGTCCGCGCCCGCCAGCATCCCGAGCCACGAGGCGCGGCGGATGTTGTCGTACGTGGACAGCTCGCCGGTCTCGAAGATGACCTTCAGCCGGGCGCTGCCGCACTCGGCCTTCACGGCCAGGATCTCCTCGTACACCTTCAGATAGCGGCCGGAGAGGAAGGCACCCCGGTCGATCACCATGTCGATCTCGTCGACCCCGGCCGCCACGGCGTCGCGGACATCCGCGAGCTTGACGTCGAGCGCGGCGCGGCCGGCGGGGAAGGCCGTCGCCACGGACGCCACCTTCACGCCGGAACCGGCCAGCGCGGCGACGGCGGTCGCCGCCATGTCGGGGTAGACGCAGACCGCCGCGGTGCGCGGGGTCGTGCGGTCGGTCGGGTCGGGATGGACGGCCTTGGCGGCGAGAGCCCGGACCTTGCCCGGGGTGTCCGCGCCTTCCAGCGTCGTCAGGTCGATCATCGAGATGGCCAGGTCGATGGCGTACGCCTTGGCCGTGGTCTTGATCGAACGGGTTCCGAGCGACGCGGCGCGCGCTTCGAGGCCGACGGCGTCGACGCCGGGCAGCCCGTGCAGGAAGCGGCGCAGCGCACTGTCGGACGCGGTCGCGTCGGAGAATGCAGGAGCTGTGGTGGGCATGGTCACCACATGAGCATATCTACGCGCGTAGCGACATGTACAGGGGGCCCGGTCCTCCGAGGGTCGCACAGCACCGGGGCGGCCGCTCCGGCACCCCTTGCGTACGTCAGGCAGAATCGCCCCATGACAAGCCCCACACCGCCCGCCGAGCCGACCTATGCCGACCGGACCTTCCGGTCGCCCGCCGGGATCGTCGGGGGTGTCCTGCTGCTTCTCCTCGTCTGCTGGATCGGCGGGGACGCCGTGTTCCGGGGCCACGGCTGGGTGCCCTGGCTCGCGCTGGCCGGGCTGCTGACCGCGGTGCCGCTGGTGGTGGCGTTCACACTGCGGCCCGTCGTGTACGCCAACGAGCAGCGCATCCGGATCCGTAACCCGTTCCGGACGATCACCATGCCGTGGACCGAGGTCGCGGACCTGCGGGCCGGGTATTCGAGCGAGCTGTTCACCGAGGGCGGCGCCAAGTTCCAGCTGTGGGCGGTACCGGTGTCGCTGCGGCAGCGGAAGAAGGCGGCCCGTCAGCAGTCCCGGCAGTCGCTGGACGACCCGTACGGCCGGACCTCCGTGCACGCCGACGTCCGCGACAGCCAGTCCCGCCTGGCGACGGCCGACCAGACCATGGCGGACCTGCGGGAGCTGGTGGAGCGGGCGAAGGCGGGGGCGTCCTCGAAGGCTTCCGCGGCTTCGGAGGCCAAGGCTCCCGCACCCTCGGAGGCTTCGGTCTCGGTGCGCTGGGCGTACGAGTTGATCGCGCCGGCGGTGGTGGGTGCGGTGCTGCTGGTGGTGCTGCTCGCGATCGGCTGAGGCCGGGGGAGCGCGCGTACGGGCGTCACTCCGCCGCCCGCACCGGCCGTTCGCGCTCCTGCGCGTTCCGTGTCATGCCCATTCGGCGCCCGGCGCCCTGCGCCCGGCGGCCGCGGGTCCGGGCCCGCCGGGCGCGGTCCCGGCCTCCTGCGGCACGGTGGGAAGGCGTCGGCGCCGGGAGGGAACGGTCAGGACGCCGAGGCAGGCGATGACCAGCACGATGCCGGTCCAGCCGAGGGCGGGCAGGTGCTCGCCCACCACCAGGACCGCGAACACGGCCGCCACGGCGGGCTCCAGCAGGGACAGGGTCGTCGCGGTGCTGACGGGAATGCGGGACAGGCCGAATCCGAACAGGACGTACCCGGTGAACATCGGCACCAGCGCCATGTAGACGCCGACGCCCGCGTTCGTCCAGGAGGCGAGCAGCGGCGCGCCGGTGGCCACCAGCACCGGCACGAGCATCAGCCCGCCCAGCCCGAACACCGCTCCCATGGCCGCGCGCGAGGTGATGCCGCGCGTGATGAGGCGGTGCGCCGCCCACGCGTACACGGCGTAGGTCACGCCCGCGACCAGCCCGAGCCCGACGCCGGTGACGGTCTGTCCGGCGGAGCCCGCACCCGTTCCGGAACCTGCCCGTGCGGCCTCGGCCACACACAGCAGTACGGTGCCGGCCAGCCCCAGGGCGGCACCGGCCATCCATCGTCGGGTCAGCCGCTGCCGGTCGACGATCCGCTCGATCAGGGCGGACGCCAGCGGGGCCGAGCCGATGGAGACGACCGTCCCCACCGCGACGCCGGCCAGATGCATCGAGGTGTAGAACGCCAGCGGGTACAGGGCCACGCCCGTTCCCCCGACGAGCACGATCCGCCACTGCGTCCTCAGTTCCATGCGGAACGACGCGATGCGGCGCCCGGCCATCAGCGCCTGCAACAGGCCGCCCAGGCCCATCGCCGCCGCGCCGATCGCCAGCGGCCCGACCTGCGGCGCGAAGGTCGCCGCGGTGCCCGTGGTGCCCCAGAGCACCGAGGCCAGCAGCACGGCGAGCGCGCCCGCCCCCGGTCCTGCGGCGCGCCCGGCATGCCGCATCACAGGCCGTCCACCAGGCGCTCGGCCATGTCGCGTGCGTGCCGCATGCGTGCGCCGTCTCCTTCGAGCCCGGCACGCACGATGGCTCCTTCGAGCAGGAACGCCAGGTGCTCCGCCACCGTGCGGGCCTCGTCGTCGCGGCAGGGCAGCAGCTCCCGGAGGTGGGCGGCAAGCAGGCTCTCGACCTCCTCCTTGTGGCGGCGCACCACTGCCCGGCCCTCGTGTCCGGTGGGCAGCTCGGCGGCGGCGTTGAGCAGCCCGCAGCCCCGGAAGCCGTGCGCGTAGGCGAGATCGGCGTGGTCGGCGTAGGCGTCGAAGACGGCCAGTACGGCCGCCCGCGGGCCCTGAGCGTCGGCCAGGCGCCGCTGGTAGAGGCCGAGCCACTCCTCGTGCCGGGCCTGGAGGTAGGCGCGGACGAGGTCGGCCTTGGAGGCGAAGTTGTTGTAGAGGCTCATCTTCGCCACACCGGCCTCGGCCGTGATCGTGTCGATCCCGGTCGCCGCCACGCCGTCGGCGTAGAACCGGCGCGCCGCGGCATCGAGGATCCGCCCGCGCGCGGGCCCCTGCCGCCGCTCCACCGGTTGTTTGCCCGGCCCTTTCGCCGGCCGCTTCCCAGTGGCCCTCGCGTCGGTCATGGCTGCCCCTCTCGGAGATTAGGTAGACCAGTCTACCTAATTCGCGGCATGGGCTCGGATGCTGCCCCGGGAGGCCCGGGGCAGCTCCTTGCGTTCCAGTGGTTGTCGCAACACCCCAGTTCAGGGGGGCGCGAGGGACTTCAAGATCCGGGCCGTCCGCCGCGACCGGTCAGATCCCGGCTGCCGCCGCCAGGTCCCGCTTGATTCCGGCGAGCAGTTCCGCGCCCCGCATACGGGCCGCCGGCAGCGCGTCCGCCGAAGCGACCGGCACCACGACCTCCAGGTAGCACTTGAGCTTCGGCTCGGTGCCGCTCGGGCGGACGATCACCCGGGCGCCTTGGAGGTGGTAGCGCAGCCCGTCGGTGGGCGGCAGCTGTGCGGTGCCCCGCGAGAGGTCCTCGGCCGAGGTGACGGGAAGTCCGGCGAGCGCGGTCGGGGGTTGCTCGCGCAGTCGGCGCATCGCGTCCGCGATGACCGACAGATCCTCCACCCGGACCGACAGCTGGTCGGTCGCGTGCAGTCCGTGGTCGACCGCGAGGTCGTCGAGGAGGTCCAGGAGCGTACGCCCCCGTTCCTTGAGCACGGAGGCGAGTTCGGCGACGAGCAGCGCGGCCGTGATGCCGTCCTTGTCGCGTACGCCGTCCGGGTCGACGCAGTAGCCGAGCGCCTCCTCGTACCCGTACCGCAGGCCGTCCACGCGGGCGATCCACTTGAAGCCGGTCAGCGTCTCCTCGTGGCCGAGGCCCGCCTTCTCGGCGATCCGGCCGAGCAGCGAGGACGACACGATCGACTCGGCGAGGACACCGGTCGCGCCCCGGTCCACCAGATGGGCGGCGAGCAGTGCCCCGACCTCGTCGCCGCGCAGCATCCGCCAGCCGCCCTCGGCGGAGGGGTCCGGGACGGCGACGGCGCACCGGTCGGCGTCCGGGTCGTTGGCGATGACGAGGTCGCAGTCCGTACCCCGTGCGGTGGCGAAGGCGAGGTCCATCGCGCCGGGCTCTTCCGGATTGGGGAAGGCGACGGTCGGGAACGCCGGGTCGGGCTCCGCCTGCTCGGCGACGAGCACGGGGGCCGGGAACCCGGCACGGGCGAAGGCGGCGGTGAACACGGACGTGCCGACGCCGTGCATCGCGGTGTACACGACCCGGGCGGTGCGCGGCGAGCCGGTGGCGAGCACGGCGTCCGTACGGGCCAGATAGGCCGCCAGGACCTCGTCGCCGAGGACCTCCCAGCCGTCGTCGGGGCGGGCCACGCCGTCGAGCGGGCCGACCGCGGCGATCGCGGCGGCGATCTCGCCGTCCGCCGGGGGGACGATCTGCGAGCCGTCGCCGAGGTAGACCTTGTAGCCGTTGTCGCGGGGCGGATTGTGGCTGGCGGTCACCTCGACTCCCGCGACGGCGCCCAGGTGCCGGATGGCGTACGCCAGCACGGGGGTGGGCAGCGGGCGGGGGAGCACGGCCGCGCGCAGGCCCGCGCCAGTCATCACGGCGGCGGTGTCGCGGGCGAAGTCGGCGGACTTGTAGCGGGCGTCGTACCCGATGACGACGAGCCCGCCGGTCCGGCCCCCGGCCTTGAGGTAGGCGGCGAGTCCGGCCGCGGCGCGGATGACGACGGCGCGGTTCATCCGCATCGGCCCGGCCCCCAGCTCGCCGCGGAGCCCGGCCGTGCCGAACTGCAGCGTGCCGGCGAACCGCGCGGCCAGCTCGTCGGCACTCCCGGCGGACCCGGCTTCGATGAGCGCCGCGAGCTCGTCACGGGTCTCGGGGTCGGGATCCTCCGCGAGCCACGTCCTGGCCTGCGCGATCAGCTCCTGCTGCACGGTGTCCGCCTTTCTGGCTTTCTGGCTTTCTGGCTTTATGGGGGGTACGGGGGGCCGCTGTCCCCGGACCCCCTCCTCGATCACCGGAGGGGCCCGGTCCTGCCGGGTGCGGCGTGCGCGCCGGCCTCACCGGCCGTCCGGGGTGCGGGGTCCGGGGCGGGCCCCGGTTCGGCTCAGATCCGTTCGAGCACCCGCGCCAGCAACGTGCCCATCCGCGTGGCGGAGTCCCGCCCGGCCTGCAGCACCTCTTCGTGGTTCAGCGGCTCCCCGCTCAGCCCGGCCGCCAGGTTCGTGACCAGCGAGATGCCGAGCACCTCGGCCCCGGCCTCCCGTGCGGCGATCGCCTCCAGCACGGTGGACATGCCGACCAGGTCGCCGCCCATGGCCCGGACCATGCCGATCTCGGCCGGCGTCTCGTAGTGCGGGCCGGGGAACTGCACGTACACACCCTCTTCGAGGGTCTCGTCGACCTCCTTGCACAGCGCGCGCAGCCGCGGCGAGTACAGATCGGTCAGGTCGACGAAGTTGGCGCCGACGATGGGGGACGCCGCGGTCAGGTTGATGTGGTCGCTGATCAGGACCGGCTGCCCGGGGCGCATGCCCTCGCGCAGGCCGCCGCAGCCGTTCGTCAGCACGACGGTCCGGCAGCCCGCGGCGACGGCGGTGCGGACCCCGTGCGCGACCGCGGCGACGCCCCGGCCCTCGTAGAAGTGCGTGCGGCCGAGGAAGACCAGGGCACGCTTCGCACCGATCCGGTACGAGCGGATCGTGCCGCCGTGTCCCTGCACGGCGGGCGCCGGGAAACCGGGCAGGTCGGTCACCGGGAACTCGGCCTCCGGAGCGCCGAGCGCATCGCTCGCGGGCGCCCAGCCCGAACCCATCACGAGCGCGACGTCGTGGGTCTCGGCACCGGTCAGCTCGCGCAGGCGGGCAGCGGCGTCGGCGGCGGCGGCGTACGGGTCGCCCTGGATGTTGTCCGGAATAACTGATGCGTTCACGCGGATGAGGGTAGCCGGTGATTCCCTACGCGCGTAGATGCCCATGCGCAGAGCCTGCACACGCTTCCTCGTACATTCACACAAAAGCGCTGGTCGACGGGTCAGCAGGGGCGCTTGCGCAGTTCCATCACATAGTCGTGCGGTGCGCCCGCGGACTCCGCGGCGTCCGCGATCTCGCCCAGGTAGCGGGCGGACGGCAACCCGCCCTCGTACCCGTTCAGCACATACATCCAGGCCGGCTCCTCGCCGTCCAGGGTGTGCACCCGTACGCGCATCCGCCGGTAGACGTCCAGGCCGACGCCCTCCCACCGGTCCATGGAGTCCTCGTCCATCGGCGCGATGTCGTAGAGCGCCACGAAGACCTGGGAACGGGGGGCCTCCACCACCGTGGCGAGCGCGCCTTCCCAGCCCATCTGCTCCCCGCCGAAGGTCAGCCGCCAGTCGTTGAGCCAGCCGGTGCCACGCAGCGGGGAATGCGGTGCGCGGCGCGTCATCAGCCGCGCGTCGAGGTTGCCGGCGTACGCGGCGTAGAGCGACATGGGGTCGAGAGTACGGGAGGTCGTGGCCGGAACGTCGATTCCTGTGAGGAAGACCCCGTACGAGGTTCCGCTTCCGTCCGGGAACCCGGCCCCGGAGCCCCGCGCCGTACGCCCCGGTGCCCGTATGGAGGGCCCCGGAGCGAAGCGCTTTGGCGCGTGCGGGACAATGAAGTACGTACTGCATTCCCCGGGGCGGCCCCCCGGACCCCCGGCCGGGGCAGCAGACGGCCGCGGGATGACACACGCGAGGCGGACTTTTCGTGACCCGGATCGTGATCATCGGCGGCGGACCCGGCGGGTACGAGGCGGCATTGGTGGGCGCCCAGCTCGGCGCGGAGGTGACCGTCGCCGACTGCGACGGCCTCGGCGGCGCGTCCGTGCTCACCGACTGCGTGCCCTCGAAGACGCTGATCGCGACGGCAGAGGTGATGACCACCTTCGACTCCTCGTACGAGGAGCTGGGCATCATCGTCGCCGACGACACGCCGCACATCGAGCAGGCGGCCCGGGTCGTCGGTGTCGATCTCGGCAAGGTCAACCGGCGTGTGAAGCGCCTGGCGCTCGCCCAGTCCCACGACATCACCGCCTCCGTCACCCGCGCCGGCGTACGCGTGATGCGCGGACGCGGCCGCCTCGACGGCCTCCAGGCCGCCGACGGCTCCCGCACGGTCGTGGTGACCGCCGCCGACGGCACGGAGGAGAGGCTCACCGCCGACGCCGTGCTGATCGCGACCGGTGGCCACCCCCGGGAGATCCCGGACGCACTCCCCGACGGCGAGCGCATCCTGAACTGGACCCAGGTCTACGACCTCGACGAGCTCCCCGAGGAGCTCATCGTGGTCGGTTCCGGTGTGACGGGTGCCGAGTTCGCGGGCGCCTACCAGGCGCTCGGCTCGCGCGTCACCCTCGTCTCGTCCCGTGACCGGGTGCTGCCCGGCGAGGACCCGGACGCGGCCGCCGTGCTGGAGGACGTCTTCCGCCGCCGCGGCATGAACGTCATGGCCCGCTCCCGCGCCGCGGCGGCGAAGCGCGTCGGCGACCGGGTCGACGTCACCCTGGCCGACGGCCGGGTCATCTCCGGCTCGCACTGCCTGATGGCGGTCGGCGCGATCCCGAACAGCGCGGGCATGGGGCTGGAGGAGGCCGGTGTCCGGCTGAAGGAGTCCGGCCACATCTGGACCGACAAGGTCTCCCGCACCAGCGCCCCCGGCGTGTACGCGGCCGGTGACGTCACCGGGGTCTTCGCCCTCGCCTCGGTCGCGGCCATGCAGGGCCGCATCGCGATGTACCACTTCCTCGGGGACGCGGTGGCCCCGCTGGACCTGAAGACGGTCTCGTCGAACGTCTTCACCGACCCCGAGATCGCCACCGTCGGCTACACCCAGGCCGACGTCGACGCCGGCAAGATCGACGCCCGGGCGGTCAAACTGCCGCTGCTGCGCAACCCGCGCGCCAAGATGCAGGGCATACGCGACGGCTTCGTCAAGATCTTCTGCCGGCCCGGCACCGGCATCGTGGTCGGCGGCTGTGTCGTCGCGCCGCGGGCGAGCGAACTCATCCATCCGATCTCGATCGCCGTCGACAACAATCTGACGGTGGAACAGATAGCAAACGCCTTCACCGTGTACCCGTCGCTGTCGGGATCGATCGCGGAAGTGGCCCGTCAGTTGCACACCCGTAAGAGCGCGGGCGAGGCGTAGGCGCCTCCGGGAACCCGGCGGTACCCCGCAACTCGCCGCGGTCGGACGGTCGTCCGTCCGCCGTCCGTCCGCCGTCCGTCCGTCGTTCCGGCCGTCGGGCGATCAGTACGGAACAACAATGGGGCCGTCTATACCACTTGGCGGCCCTGCATATGTACAACTTCTGGTATTCGGTGCAAACCGCTGAAAACGCTCGAGCGTCACGTTACTGTCAGTTCTGTGTTCGCTGCAGAACGTCGTCAGTTGATCCTCGAAATGGTGCGTGCCAACGGGGCGGTATCGCTCCGTGAGCTCGCCCGCGTCGTCCAGACCTCCGAAGTGACCGTACGGCGGGACGTGCGGGCGCTGGAGGCAGAAGGACTCCTCGACCGCCGGCACGGCGGTGCGGTCTTGCCGGGCGGTTTTACGCGGGAGTCCGGCTTTCCGCAGAAATCCCATCTCGCCACCGCGGAGAAGACGGCCATCGCCGACCTGGCCGCCGGCCTCGTCGAAGAGGGCGAGGCCATCGTCGTCGGTGCCGGGACGACCACGCAGGAGCTGGCCCGCCGGCTCGCGCGGGTCCCCGGTCTGACCGTCGTCACCAACTCGCTGCTGGTCGCCCAGGCGTTGGCCCATGCCAACCGGGTGGAAGTGGTGATGACCGGCGGCACACTGCGCGGCTCCAACTACGCCCTGGTGGGCAGCGGCGCCGAGCAGTCCCTCCAAGGGCTGCGGGTATCGCGCGCGTTCCTCTCCGGGAGCGGCCTCACCGCGGAACGCGGCCTCTCCACGTCCAACATGCTCTCGGCGAGCGTGGACCGGGCCCTGGTGCAGGCCGCGGCGGAGGTGGTGGTCCTGGCGGACCACACCAAGCTCGGCTCCGACACCATGTTCCAGACGGTGCCGACGGATCTGATCACCCGCCTGGTGACGGACGAACCGCCCGGCCACGACGAGCGCGCCGCCACCGAGCTGCAGGCCCTGGCGGATCAGGGGGTGCAGATCGCGGTGGCCGGCGCGGGCAGTGGCTCCGCACCGGCAGAAGCCCTTCCGCCGGGCCGTCAGCCCCGCCGCGACATGCCGCTCCCCGGTCAGCGCCGGACGCGTGGCGGCCCCGGGCAGCCGGGGTCGCAGCAACTCCGGAGCGCGGCGGCGCTGGCGGAACAAGGGCAGGGACCGGGGGACCGGGCGAGGGTGGCGGACCTGCGGCGCCGGTAGGAGCGGATGTACGGCTGCGAAGCCGGCGCCACCGGCGATCGAGGCACAGGTCCGGGACGGAGCCTCGGACCTGGGAAGGGGCGGGCAGAGGAACGGTCCCGGCGCAGCGACCCCGCACCGCACACGCACCCCCGCGCCCCCTCAACCGCCTTCTGCCGCAGGCCCCTTCAGCCCTTGCAAGGTCAGTGTCAGCAGTCGGCCCGCCAACTCCGGGTCGTCCGGCGCCTGCTCCGCCGCCAGCGCGATCGCGTTCGTCAGCTGCATCAGGTCGTCGATGGACACGTCCGCCCGCACGGCACCGCTCTCCTGGGCCCGCGTCAGCAGGGCCGCCCCCGCCTCGCGCAGCGGCACATTGCACTGCGAGAGCGCGGAAGTCTCGTCCCGCGACGTCGACATGAGTGCCTGGGCGAGCCCGCGGTATTCACCCGCATGGCTGATGATCGCGCCCAGCCACTCCACCAGGCCCGCACACGGCCGTTCCGCCCCCGCCAGCTCGTGGGCACGGGAGATCAAGGAGGTCAGGGCCTCCTGGAAGACGGCGTTCATCAGCGCGTGCCGGCTGGGGAAGTGCCGGTACAGCGTGCCGATCCCGACGCCCGCGCGGCGTGCGATGTCTTCGAGGGACGCGTCGGTGCCGTGGTCCGCGAACGCGGTACGGGCCTCGCACAGCAGCCGGTCGTAATTACGGCGCGCGTCGGCGCGCATGGGCCGGGCCGGCGTCCGTGCCGTGCTCATCGCCATTGCGCAGTCCTCCCTCTCTTCCGCCCCAGGGTCCAGGATGCCATCGCGGATCCGGAGGGGTGACGTCCGCCGAGGGGCGACGCACGACGGGCCCCCGTGGCCCCGGAGCCGTACGGCTCCGGGGCCACGGGGGCCCGGTGGAAGAACGGGTGCCGGCTCCGGCCGGCCGGCCGGTCAGTCCTTGATCTCGCAGATGACGGCGCCGGAGGAGACCGAGCCACCGACCTCGGCGGCCAGTCCCTTGACGGTGCCGGCGCGGTGCGCGTTCAGCGGCTGCTCCATCTTCATGGCCTCCAGGACGACGACGAGGTCGCCCTCCTGGACCTGCTGGCCCTCCTCGACGGCGATCTTGACGATGGTGCCCTGCATCGGGGACGCCAGGGTGTCGCCGGAGACCGCGGATCCGGACTTCTTCGCCGCGCGGCGCTTGGGCTTGGCGCCCGCCGCGAGACCGGTACGGGCCAGGCTCATGCCCAGCGACGAGGGCAGCGAGACCTCAAGCCGCTTGCCGCCGACCTCGACGACCACGGTCTCGCGACCGGCCTCCTCCTCCGCCTCCACGTCGGCGGCGGCGGTGAAGGGCTTGATGTCGTTGACGAACTCGGTCTCGATCCACCGGGTGTGCACCCGGAACGGGTCGCTGGTGAACGCCGGGTCGGCGACGACCGCGCGGTGGAACGGAATGGCGGTGGCCATGCCCTCGACATCGAACTCGGCCAGGGCGCGCGCCGCCCGCTGCAGCGCCTGCTCACGGGTCGCACCGGTCACCACGAGCTTCGCCAGCAGCGAGTCCCAGGCGGGGCCGATGACGGAACCGGACTCCACGCCCGCGTCGAGGCGGACGCCGGGGCCGGTCGGCGGGGCGAAGACGGTCACGGTGCCGGGAGCCGGCAGGAAGCCGCGGCCCGGGTCCTCGCCGTTGATCCGGAACTCGAAGGAGTGTCCGCGCACGGCCGGGTCGTCGTAGCCGAGCTCATCGCCGTCGGCGATGCGGAACATCTCGCGTACGAGGTCGAGGCCGGTGACCTCCTCGGTGACCGGGTGCTCGACCTGGAGGCGGGTGTTGACCTCCAGGAAGGAGATGGTGCCGTCCGTGCCAACGAGGAACTCCACGGTGCCCGCACCGACGTAACCGGCCTCCTTGAGGATGGCCTTCGATGCCGCGTACAGCTCGGCGTTCTGCGCCTTCGAGAGGAACGGCGCGGGGGCCTCCTCGACCAGTTTCTGGTGGCGGCGCTGGAGCGAGCAGTCACGGGTGGAGACGACGACGACGTTGCCGTGGGTGTCGGCCAGACACTGCGTCTCGACGTGGCGCGGCTTGTCGAGGTAGCGCTCCACGAAGCATTCGCCCCGGCCGAACGCCGCCACGGCCTCACGGACCGCGGAGTCGTACAGCTCCGGGATCTCCTCCAGCGTGCGCGCCACCTTCAGCCCGCGGCCACCGCCACCGAAGGCGGCCTTGATCGCGATCGGCAGCCCGTGCTGCTCGGCGAACGCCACGACCTCGGCGGAGCCCTCGACCGGGTCGGGCGTGCCGGCCACCAGCGGGGCACCGGCGCGCTGCGCGATGTGCCGGGCGGCCACCTTGTCGCCGAGGTCCCGGATCGCCTGCGGCGGCGGGCCGATCCAGGTCAGGCCGGCGTCGAGCACGGCCTGGGCGAATTCGGCGTTCTCCGACAGGAAGCCGTATCCCGGGTGGATCGCGTCCGCCCCGGAGTCCTTGGCAGCCTGGAGCACCTTGGCCATGTCCAGATAGCTGGCGGCCGGGGTGTCACCGCCCAGGGCGAATGCCTCGTCGGCCGCACGCACATGCAGAGCGTCGCGGTCCGGGTCGGCGTAGACGGCCACGCTCCCGATCCCGGCATCCCGGCATGCCCGAGCAACGCGGACAGCAATTTCGCCACGGTTGGCGATGAGCACCTTGCGCACGATGGCTCCCTCCTTGAAACAAGCTGAGTTTAGGGACAACCGACACGGCCCTACGACCCGTCCCCAATGGTGAGCTTGCCCACACGGAGTGTGATTCGAGCCTTGCTCAAGTCGCGAAATCCCTTGTGGCACCACGGTACGCCGGGTTTCATGACCGCACAGTAGCCACGAGGTGTGGTCCAGGTCTCTGTTCACGCACGCAGCCACGTTCGGCGTTTCTTTGTCGAGTCCCCACTAATGGGCGAACGATTCTTTGCCCGACGCACTAGTGCTGCCACAGGGGGGCGCAGGGAAAGCGCACGGACGCGCGCGGGCGGGGCGGAGCCGGGGTGAAGGCCGGCCGGACTCTTGTCCCGCGCGTTACCCATTAGTAGGGTCCGCGCTATCGCACGTACTGCAGGTAACAGGGGGTGAGCACCGTGGTGCGCAGACCGGTGGCGTTCGTGGCCGCGATCGTGCTGTTCGTGGAAGCCGTGGGCGTCGTGTTCATCAACGGGGTTCTCGCGACGGTCGTCAAGAACCAGGACATGTCACTGGCCGGGCTGGACCCCGCCGCCATGTCGAACGGCACCTGGGCGATGGGCGGCGTCTTCGGCCTGTACCTGCTGCTGTGCGGACTGGTCCTCCTGCTCACCGGCATCCGCGACCGGGTCCCCGGCCGTATCGGCCGCATCGCCCTCATCGCCTGCGCCGTGGTGCACGGGGTGCTGGGCGCGCTGACGGTCGGTCTGGTCGGCTGGGGCGCGTTCGCGTTCATGATGGTGGTGCTCGGGCTGATCGTGCTGACGCTGGTGGCGTACGGCCCCGGCCCCGGCCCCGAGGCGGGACCGGGGGCCGACCGGTCCGCGGGCGATGCCGAGCCGAGCACGCCGGCTCCGATCTGACCCGGACGGTGCGAAGGGCCCGCCCTGGGTGATCCACCCGAGTGATCGGGCCCCGGGTGATCCGCCCGGGACATCGGTCCGGCTCAGACCCAGAGCTCGGTGACGGAGATCCCCAGCTCGCCCAGCAGCTGGCGCAGCAGCGGCAGCGAGAGCCCGATGACGTTGCCGTGGTCGCCCTCGATGGAGTCGACGAACGGCGCCGAGCGGCCGTCCAGGGTGAAGGCACCCGCAACGTGGAGCGGCTCTCCCGAGGCCACGTAGGCGGCGATCTCCGCGTCGGTCGGTTCACCGAAGCGGACGGTCGTGGAAGCGGTCGCCGAGGCCGTACGCCCGGTCGCGGTGTCGATCACGCTGTGGCCGGTCCGCAGCACCCCGGCGCGGCCGCGCATGGACTTCCAGCGGGCGGTGGCCTCCTCGCCGTCGGCCGGCTTGCCGAGCGCCTCGCCGTCGAGTTCGAGCACCGAGTCGCACCCGACGACCAGGGCACCCGCCGCCTCCGCCCGGCCGGCCACCGCGGCGGCCTTGGCCTCGGCGAGCACGAGGGCCAGCCCGGCCGGCGTCGGGGCGTCGAGCGCGTCCTCGTCCACCCCGCTGACGATCACCTCGGGCGCGAATCCGGCCTGCCGCAGAAGACCGAGACGGGCGGGGGAGGCGGAGGCGAGCACGAGACGGCGCTGATCAGTCATACGCGCCATCGTAGAAGGAGCCGGGCGGCGGCCGGCCCGCCGGGCGACAATCCGGGCGTCCGGCGTCCGGCATCCGGCGTCCGAGGCCGGGTCCTGCGCGGAGCCCCCGTGAGGTGCCCCTCACCGCGTCCCGAGCACGAGCATCGCGACCACCATCGCGAGCGCAAGCACCAGCCCCGCGCGACGCATCATGTCCTGGGCGTCGCGCAGTTCCTTCGGCGGCTTGTTCTCGGGGTCGGACCACAGCATGGAACCGATACTGCTGCGGTGGCGTATGCCGCGCCTGAGTACGGGTACTCAGGCGCCCTGGTGCGTACGGACCAGAATCGCGCCCGGACGCACCGGAGGTCCGGCCCCCGTACGGGCCGGACCTCCAAAAACGTGTGCGAACGGGTGGGTCCGCGACTACCCGGGCCAGTACGTCCGCGCCCAGGCCCGCGGCCCCGGCAGACGGCGCTCGCGCCGGGCGATGCGCCCCGGGTCGGACCACTGGCCGGGCAGCGCCGGAGTGCCGGACGCGGCACCGGACGCCGTCGCCGCGGCGCGCGCCCGGACCACCGCGAGCGCGGCGGCCAGCTCCTCCGGGGTCGGGTTGCCCCGTACGACCTTGATCATGGGCAGAACCTTTTCTGGAGGGGATGTTGCCTAGAGGGGGATGTTGCCGTGCTTCTTCGGGGGCAGCGACTCCCGCTTCGTGCGCAGCTGGCGCAGCCCCTTCGCGATGTGGGCGCGGGTGTCGGACGGCATGATCACCGCGTCGACGTAGCCGCGCTCGGCCGCCACGTACGGGTTGAGCAGCGTGTCCTCGTAGTCGGCGATCAGTTCGGCGCGGGTGGCCTCCGCCTCCTCGGGGTCCGTGACGGCGGCGATGGTGCGGCGGTGCAGGATATTCACCGCGCCCTGGGCGCCCATGACGGCGATCTGCGCCGTCGGCCAGGCGACGTTGATGTCGGCGCCCAGGTGCTTGGAGCCCATGACGTCGTACGCGCCGCCGAAGGCCTTGCGGGTGATCACCGTGATCAGCGGGACGGTCGCCTCCGCGTAGGCGTAGATCAGCTTGGCGCCGCGGCGGATGATGCCGCCGTACTCTTGGTCGACGCCGGGCAGGAAGCCCGGGACGTCGACGAAGGTCAGCACGGGCACGTTGAACGCGTCGCAGGTGCGGACGAACCGGGCCGCCTTCTCGCTCGCGTTGATGTCCAGGCAGCCCGCGAACTGCATCGGCTGGTTGGCGACGATGCCGACCGGATAGCCCTCCACACGCCCGAAGCCGGTGAGGATGTTCGGCGCGAACAGGGCCTGGGTCTCCAGGAACTCGCCGTCGTCCAGCACGTGCTCGATGGCGGTGTGCATGTCGTACGGCTGGTGCGCCGAGTCCGGAATGAGGGTGTCGAGCTCGCGGTCCTCGTCGGTGGTGGCGAGATCCGCCTCCTCCGGGAAGGCCGGTGCCTCGGAGAGGTTGTTCGAAGGGAGGTACGACAGCAGCGACTTGACGTACTCGATGGCGTCCTTCTCGTCGCCCGCCATGTGATGCGCCACGCCGGAGGTGGTGTTGTGGGTGCGGGCGCCGCCGAGCTGCTCGAAGCCGACGTCCTCACCCGTGACGGTCTTGATGACGTCGGGGCCGGTGATGAACATGTGCGAGGTCTGGTCGACCATGACGGTGAAGTCGGTGATCGCGGGGGAGTAGACCGCGCCACCCGCGCACGGCCCGACGATCAGCGAGATCTGCGGAACGACGCCCGAGGCGTGCACATTGCGACGGAAGATCTCGGCGAACAGGCCGAGTGCGACGACGCCTTCCTGGATGCGGGCACCGCCGCCGTCGTTGATGCCGATGACCGGGCAGCCGGTCTTCAGCGCGAAGTCCATCACCTTGACGATTTTCTCACCGTAGACCTCGCCGAGCGAGCCGCCGAAGATGGTGAAGTCCTGCGAGTAGACGCAGACGGGGCGGCCGTCGACCGTGCCGTACCCGGTGACGACACCGTCCCCGTACGGGCGGTTCTTCTCGATGCCGAAGTTGGTGGAGCGGTGCCGGGCGAATTCGTCGAGCTCCACGAAGGAACCCTCGTCCAGCAGGAGGTCGATCCGCTCGCGGGCGGTCAACTTGCCCTTCGCATGCTGCTTCTCGACCGCGCGTGCGGAGCCCGCGTGCGTCGCTTCGTCGATTCGGCGTTGCAGGTCCGCGATCTTGCCCGCGGTGGTGTGGATGTCGATCTCTGCCGGCTCGGACATCGGGTGGCGGCTCCCTGCCTGGTCACGGGGGACGACTGTGCTGCTGATCAGCTGCTGAACACCCGCTGATCAGGTACTGGACACCTACTCATCCGTAGCGTATCGGCGTGGATACGGTTCGGCAGTGCGTCGTTTGCCACACCTAGTCTGGCTTGCATGACACCTTCGGATGCGCCTCACAGCCGCTGGTCGGACCTGGACCGGCCGCCCCTGAACGTTCCCGCGCTGCGCCGCGGGCTGCTGCGGCCGGGCGGGCTGTGGACCGCGCTCGACGTCGTGGAGACCACCGGGTCCACCAACTCCGACCTCGCGCGTCGTGCGGCGGAGGGACTCGCCGAGGGCGCCGTTCTGATCGCCGAGGAGCAGACCGCCGGCCGCGGCCGGCTGGACCGCACCTGGACGGCTCCGGCCCGTTCGGGCCTCTTCTTCTCCGCCTTCCTGACGCCGGGCGACGTCCCGGTCGGGCGGTGGGGCTGGCTGCCGCTGCTCGCCGGCGTCGCGACGGCCACCGGCCTGGCTCGCGCCGCCGGTGTCGATACGGCCCTGAAGTGGCCCAACGATCTCCTTGTCACCGTGGCGGGCGAGGAGCGGAAGACGGGCGGCATCCTGGCCGAGCGCGCCGGGAACGGCGTCGTCGTGGGCATCGGCCTCAACGTCTCGCTGCGCGCCGAGGAGCTCCCGGCACCCACGGCCGGCTCGCTGGCCCTGGCCGGGGCGGTCTCCACCGACCGGGAGACGCTGCTGCGGGGCGTACTGCGCTCGCTGGAGCACTGGTACGGCCAGTGGCGCGCGGCGGACGGCGACGCGGCGGCGAGCGGCCTGCAGGAGGCGTACACGGCGGGCTGCGCGACGCTGGGCCGGACGGTACGGGCCCAGCTGCCCGGCGACCGCACGCTCACCGGCGAGGCCGTGGCGATCGACGGCGACGGCCGGCTGATCCTGTCCACCGACGACGGCCTCCAGGAACCCGTTTCGGCGGGCGACATCGTGCACCTGCGAGGGGCCGGGGGCGGCCTGACCTGAGGACGCGGGAGCGGTCGCCGCGGTACGACCGCCCCCGGAACCGCGGCAGGGGCGGCCGCGGTGTCCCGGCCCGCACCCGTGCCCGCACGGTGTGCACGGGTGCTCGCGGCGTCTTTGCTCCGGCCCGTGCCCCGGCTCACCCGGGGCACGGGACCACGCCCTCCTGGAAACCGCCCACCTGCTGAAACCACCGACGCCCCCGGCTCGTCCGGGAGCATTCCCGGACGTCCCGGAAACGTGGGAGACGTGGGAGACGTGAGCCACGGCACACCTGCCGTATCGTTGAGGCGATCCACCGACAGATCGGCAGGGCAGTGCGCAGGGAACGGGCAGGAGGCGGCTGGTGACCGTCGACGACACGACCTCCGGTGCGGGCGCGGAGCCCCCGTCGGAACCCTCGGTCCACCCGACGCCGCATCACGAAGTCGACCATACGGCGGAACCGACCGATGATCCCCTCGCGATCCGGCTGGAACAGCTGATCCTGGGCGCCGACCGCCGCTACACGCCTTTCCAGGCGGCCCGTACCGCCGGTGTCTCGATGGACCTGGCCTCCCGGTTCTGGCGGGCGATGGGCTTCGCCGACATCGGACAGGCCAGGGCGCTCACCGAGGCCGATGTGCTGGCACTGCGCCGGCTCGCCGGCCTCGTCGAGGCGGGACTGCTCAGCGAGCCGATGGCGATCCAGGTGGCCCGGTCCACCGGACAGACCACCGCCCGGCTGGCGGAGTGGCAGATCGACTCCTTCCTGGAAGGGCTGACCGAGCCGCCCGAGCCCGGAATGACCCGCACCGAGGTGACGTACCCGCTGGTCGAGCTGCTCCTGCCGGAGCTGGAGGAGTTCCTGGTGTACGTGTGGCGGCGCCAGCTCGCCGCCGCCACCGGCCGGGTCGTGCAGGCCGCCGACGACGAGGAGATGGTCGACCGTCGCCTGGCCGTCGGCTTCGCCGACCTCGTCGGATTCACCCGGCTGACCCGGCGGCTGGAGGAGGAGGAGCTCGGCGAACTGGTCGAGGCGTTCGAGACCACCTGCGCCGACCTGGTCGCCGCCCACGGCGGCCGGCTCATCAAGACCCTCGGCGACGAGGTCCTCTTCGCCGCCGACGACGCGGGCACCGCGGCCGAGATCGCGCTGCGCCTGATCGAGGCGATGACCCAGGACGAGACGATGCCCGCGCTGCGCGTCGGCATCGCGTTCGGCACGGTCACCACCCGAATGGGCGATGTCTTCGGTACGACGGTGAACCTCGCCAGCCGGCTGACCTCCATAGCGCCGAAGGACGCCGTGCTGGTGGACGGGGCGTTCGCCGAGGAGCTGACCCGCACCGGCGACGCGCCGGCCTCCGAGGCGCGGGCGGCGGAGGAGGCCGCGGTCGCCGAGAAGGAGCGTCAGGAGGGCGTGGAGCCGGTGTCCGTGCCCACGTACCGCTACGGACTGCAGCCGATGTGGCAGCGCCCGGTGCGCGGCCTCGGTGTCGTGGAGCCCTGGCTGCTGGCGCGCCGGGGCACGTCCTGAGCCGGTCCCGGCCCCGGGCGCGGACTCGCTCCGGTCCCGGGGCCGGCTCCGTCCCGGCCCGGGACCGTTGTCCGGGGCGCCCCATAGGATCCCTCCGGTAACGCTCGTTAACCGGAGGGGTGCAGTCATGACCGTCATGTCCGAGCAGCGGTTCGGGGAATACGTCGCCGTACGGGTCCACGAGGGGCAGGAGCACGTCGCCGAACTGGTTCTGGACCGGCCGAAGGCGATGAACGCGGTGTCCACGGACATGGCCCGCTCGATCGCCGCCGCCTGTGCCGCACTCGCCGCCGATCCGGGCGTACGGGTCACCGTCCTCACCTCCAGCCATGAGCGGGCCTTCTGTGTGGGCGCGGACCTCAAGGAGCGGAACTCCTTCACCGACGCCGAACTGTTGCGCCAACGCCCCACCGCCCGCGCCGCGTACACCGGCGTGCTCGAACTGCCGATGCCGACGATCGCGGCCGTCCACGGCTTCGCGCTCGGCGGAGGATTCGAGCTGGCCCTGTCCTGCGATCTGATCGTCGCCGACCGCACCGCCGTGGTGGGCCTGCCCGAGGTGTCCGTCGGTGTCATTCCGGGCGGCGGCGGTACGCAGCTGCTGCCGCGGCGGATCGGTGCGGCACGCGCCGCCGAGCTGGTCTTCACGGCCCGGCGGGTGGAGGCGGCCGAGGCGCGCGACACGGGGCTGGTCGACGAGCTGGTGGAGGCGGGGCGGGACCGGGAGGCCGCGCTGGCGCTCGCGGGCCGGATCGCGGCCAACTCCCCGGTGGGGCTGCGGGCCGCCAAGCGGGCGCTGCGGCTCGGGCACGGCCTCGACCTGCGGGCCGGTCTCGAAGTGGAGGACGCCGCCTGGCGGTCGGTCGCCTTCTCCGGCGACCGGGCCGAGGGCGTGGCCGCGTTCAACGAGAAGAGGAAGCCGAACTGGCCCGGCGAGTAACGTTGCGTGTTCAAAGAGACACGCAGCGAATATTGTCGGTGCCCCAAACTGATCAAATCACCACAAAACTACATAAGCTGTAGCGATGGGTGGTGATGATGCGCGGCTGCGGGCCGTGGTTTCGCTTGCACAGACGATGGCGGCGGCACACACCCCGCGGGGGTCGTGGCGAGCGGCTGCGCTGGGGGCGTGCGAGGCGTTGGGCGGCAGCTTCGCCGCGCTCTCCGTGTGGGAGCGCGGCCCGGGGCGGCTGCGCGTGCTGGTCAACGCGGGCGAACGGGCCGAAGGGGAGGAGGAGTTCCCCGAAGACGAGGCGTACCCGGTGCACCAGTTCCCGGAGATCACCGAGTTCCTGCACGAACGGTGGGCCGGTGGCGGCGAACCGGACGCCTGGGTGGAGACCACCGACGGTCCGGTGGGCGGGATGCCGTGCGCCGGGGTGCGCGGGTACGGCCGCGGGTACTGCGAGCAGCGGGTGGCCGCGCTGCGCCGGCGCGGGCGCGGCTGCTGCGTGGTGGCGCCGATCGTGCTGCACGGGCGTGCCTGGGGCGAACTGTATGTGGCCCGCCCGGTGGGGGAGCCGGTGTTCGGGCGGGAGGACGCGGACTTCGCGACCGTGCTGGCCTCGGTCGTCGCCGCCGGGATCTCCCAGAGCGAACGGCTCGAAGAGGTCCGCAAGCTCGCCTTCACCGATCCGCTCACCGGGCTGGCCAACCGCCGGGCCGTCGATGTACGGCTCGACGAGGCGGTGGAGCGGCACCGGGCGGACGGAGCCGTGGTCAGTCTGGTCGTATGCGACCTCAACGGTCTCAAGCGGGTCAACGACACTCACGGCCATGCGGTCGGGGATCGTCTGCTGGAACGTTTCGGCTCGGTGCTGTCCCGTTGTGGGGCCATGCTGCCCGGTGCGCTCGCGGCCCGGCTGGGCGGCGACGAGTTCTGTCTGCTCGCGGTGGGGCCGGAGTCGGACGACGTGATCCGGGTGTCCGGTGAACTCTGTGAACGGGCAGCCGAGTTGGAGCTGGGCGACGGGGTGGCGTGCGGGATCGCCTCGACCGGCGATCCGATCGGTCCGGTGGTGTCGGCGCGGCGGCTGTTCCGGCTGGCGGACGCGGCCCAGTACCGGGCGAAGGCGGCCCGTTCCACCGGACCGGTGGTGGCAGGGCGCGACGGCGAGGTGATCCGGCTGGCCGACGCGCCGCCCAGGTCCCCGCACGACCGCCGCCATCTGCGCGGCAGCCGTCCGTGACCGCACCGGCCCCGCACCGGCGGGGCCGGTGCGGGCGGGGCCGTCATCGTGTGACAGATCGGTAAGGGGTCAACCGTACGACCACTAGTGACATGAAGGGATTCAGTCCGTACGCTTCTGAATATGGATATGCACACAGTCGTGGTGGGGACGTCCGGTACCACCGCCCAGGACGTCATCGCCGTGGCCCGCGGCAACGCCCGCGTCGAGCTCTCCGCGGCGGCCGTGAGCGCACTCGCCGCCGCCCGCGAGATCGTGGACGCGCTCGCCGCCAAGCCCGAGCCGGTCTACGGCGTCTCCACCGGCTTCGGGGCGCTGGCCAGCCGGCACATCGGTCAGGACCTCCGCGGCCGGCTCCAGCGCAACATCGTTCGCTCGCACGCCGCCGGCATGGGGCCGCGGGTCGAGCGCGAGGTCGTCCGCGCCCTGATGTTCCTCCGGCTGAAGACACTGGCCTCCGGGCGCACCGGCGTACGGCCCGAGGTCGCGCAGACCATGGCCGACGTCCTCAATGCGGGCATCACCCCCGTCGTCCACGAGTACGGCTCGCTCGGCTGCTCCGGCGACCTGGCCCCGCTCTCCCACTGCGCACTGACGCTGATGGGCGAGGGCGACGCGGAGGGCCCCGACGGCACCGTGCGCCCCGCAGGCGAACTGCTCGCCGCCCACGGCATCACCCCGGTCGAGCTGCGCGAGAAGGAGGGCCTCGCCCTCCTCAACGGCACCGACGGCATGCTCGGCATGCTCGTCATGGCCCTCGCCGACCTGAGGAACCTCTACACCTCGGCCGACATCACCGCCGCCCTCTCCCTGGAGGCGCTGCTCGGCACGGACAAGGTCCTCGCCCCGGAACTGCACGCCATCCGCCCGCACCCGGGCCAGGGCGTCAGCGCCGACAACATGCTGCGGGTGCTCGCCGGATCCGGCCTGACCGGCCATCACCAGGACGACGCCCCACGGGTGCAGGACGCCTACTCCGTGCGCTGCGCGCCCCAGGTCAACGGCGCCGGACGCGACACCCTCGACTACGCCGCGGTCGTCGCGGGCCGTGAGCTGGCCTCCGCCGTCGACAACCCCGTCGTCCTGCCCGACGGCCGGGTCGAGTCCAACGGGAACTTCCACGGTGCCCCCGTCGCGTACGTACTCGACTTCCTGGCGATCGTCGCGGCCGACCTCGGTTCGATCACGGAGCGCCGCACCGACCGGCTGCTGGACAAGAACCGCTCGCACGGGCTGCCGCCGTTCCTCGCTGACGACGCCGGTGTGGACTCGGGCCTGATGATCGCTCAGTACACCCAGGCCGCCCTGGTCAGCGAGATGAAGCGGCTCGCCGTCCCGGCCTCGGCCGATTCGATCCCGTCCTCCGCGATGCAGGAGGACCATGTCTCCATGGGCTGGTCGGCGGCGCGCAAGCTCCGTACCGCCGTCGACAACCTCGCCCGGATCGTCGCCGTCGAGCTGTACGCGGCGACCCGCGCCATCGAACTGCGCGCCGCCCAGGGCCTCACCCCCGCGCCCGCCTCGCAGGCCGCCATCGAGGCGCTGCGCGCGGCGGGCGTCGAGGGCCCGGGGCCGGACCGCTTCCTGTCGCCGGACCTGGCCGCGGCGGACGCGTTCGTCCGTGCCGGCGGGCTGGTCGCCGCGGTCGAGCCGGTGACCGGGCCGCTGGCCTGAGGGCTGTCCCGCCCTCAGGGCCTCTCGTTCGAATCAGGCGGACAGGGCGTCGGCACGGCCCACCGGGGCCGATTCGGTGCGGCGTACCGAGCGGGTGACGAACGCGGCGCCGATGCCCAGGAACGCCATGCCGCCGATCAGATATGGGGTGGTGTCGAACCCGGCCCCGGTGTCGGCGAGCCTCGGACCGGTCGCGGTGCTCCCGGCGGCGTCGGCCGGCCGGTTCCGTGAGTCCGGTGCGCCGGCCGGTTCGACCGTCGCGTTGGCGGAGGGTACGAACCACAGGGCGGCCAGTAACGTGCCCGCGGCGGTGGCGGTCAAAAGTGGGCGGCGAGCAGCGGCCACGGAATCGTTCCCCCTTGTCACAGCCGTGAGTCAGGCCTGTACGCCGATGCTAGTGAGATCAGCGGGTCGTGGGAAAGTCGCACGTGCGGGGCGCTTACGCTCCGGCGCATGAGTACTTCTGAGTCATCGCGCTTTGTCCGGCTTCGGATCGACATGGTGGTGGAGATCACGGACCCCGCCGCGCTGAGCGGCACCGCACTGGAGTCCATCGCCGCCGAGTACGGGGAACCCGGCGGTGAGTCCGCCGAGGAGCGCATCCGGGCCGAGGCGGCCGTACGGGAGGACGGCGCGGAGGCCCTCGCCTCGCTCGTCGACCCGTTCGACCTGGTCGGAGAAGTGCCGGGGGTCGAACTCGCCCAGGCGTCGTGGAGCAGCGAGACCGTCGACTACGACCCGGACGACCCGGACACCTGGGACCTCGACGACGAGGCGGACGACGAGAACGGTGAGGGGGACGAGAACGGTGAGAATGACGAGAACGGTGAGGGGGACGAGAGCGACGGCACGGGGGACGAGGACGACGTCCCGCACAATGGGGTGGACGACCAAGAGCGCGGCGGCGTGAGCGGTGGTGCGGGACGACGGGTCTAGCAGGCGCGGTGTGCACGGCCCCGGTCCGCTCCCGGCGCACCGGGGCCGTGGCACGTACCGGTCGCACATACGCGACCGGCGCCGGGAACCATCGCTGCCGCGTACGCGTCGATGAGTGTTGTTCCCCACATCTTCCTTGGATGTGGAACGGAGGACCCTTTCTATGGGTTCTAGGAACATTGACGGTTTCGCCGGTCGACGGCGGCTCCGCTCGGGGTATTTGGGGATTCGGCAACGATGGAGAAGCGTGTGATGACGGGAAGCAAGCGGCGCAGGGGTCTGGTGGCCGCGTCCGCACTGCTCGGCGGCGTTCTGGTGCTCACTGCCTGCAGCGACGGGAGCAGCGCCGACGGCTCGAAGAATTCGCAGGCGGCGGCCGACAAGGCGGCCGCCGAGGACGCGTCGGAAGCGCAGATAGCCATCGCGCCGAAGAACGGCGCGACCAACGCGAGCATCAACAAAGACGCCAAGGTCACCGTCACCAAGGGCACGCTCTCCGAGGTCACCATGACCACGTCGGCCGGTGCGGCCGTCAAGGGCACGCTCGCCGCCGACGGCAAGAGCTGGAAGCCCGACGGCCAGCTGGAGCGCTCGACCACGTACAAGATCAGCGCGACGGCCAAGGACTCCAAGGGCCGCGAGGCGCACGAGAACACCTCCTTCACCACCGTGTCGCCCGCCAACAGCTTCATCGGCAACTTCACGCCCGAGGACGGCTCCACCGTCGGCGTCGGCATGCCGGTCTCGATCAACTTCAACAAGGCGATCACGGACAAGAAGGCCGTCCAGGACGCCATCACCGTGACCTCCAGCAGCGGCCAGGAGGTCGTCGGCCACTGGTTCAACTCGCAGCGCCTCGACCTGCGCCCCGAGAACTACTGGCAGGGCGGCTCCACCGTCACGCTGAAGCTGGCGCTGGACGGCGTCGAGGGCGCGAAGGGCGTCTTCGGTGTGCAGCAGAAGACGGTCACCTTCAAGGTCGGCCGCAACCAGGTCTCGACGGTCGACGCCAATACGAAGACGATGACCGTCACCCGGGACGGCAAGACGGTCAAGACCATTCCGATCTCCGCCGGTTCCTCCGCCAACCCCACGTACAACGGTCAGATGGTGATCTCCGAGAAGTTCCAGGAGACCCGGATGAACGGTGACACCGTCGGCTTCGGTGGCGAGTACGACATCAAGGACGTGCCGCACGCCATGCGGCTGTCCACCTCGGGCACCTTCATCCACGGCAACTACTGGAGCGGCTCCGGCGTCTTCGGCTCGGCGAACACCAGCCATGGCTGCGTCGGCCTGCAGGACGCGAAGGGCGCGGGCGACGCCAACCAGCCCGGCGCCTGGTTCTACAACAACTCCATGGTCGGCGACGTGGTCATCGTCAAGAACTCCCCGGACAGGACCATCACCCCCGACAACGGCCTCAACGGCTGGAACATGAGCTGGGCCGACTGGAAGGCGGACTCCGCGGCCTGACCTGCGGCACCCACCCCGTCCGCAGCTCCCGCAGTCCCTTCCCGAATCCCGTACGGAGGCGGCGGCACCCGGATCCCCTCGGATCCGCGGTGTCGCCGCCTCCGGCGTATGCGGGCGTTGTATGCGGGCGTTCTCATCTGGCTCGCATCGTGGCCTCGACCCGCCCTCACTCCTCGCGGCCCGTACTCCGCCCAGCCAGCGCCGCACCCCCATTAGTCTCGCAGTCATGACTGCCGCCATCACCGCCATGATCACCGCAGTGGCCGGGGTGCTCGGCACCCTCTTCGCGCCGGTCCTCGCGCAGCGGATGACCGATCGCCGGCGGGTGGAGCAGGCCCGACTCGATGGCGAACAGCGGAAGTTCGAGGAACGGCGTACCCAGTACACGGCCATGAACCGGGCCTCCCGGCAGTTCCACACGCTGCTCAAGGACGCCCTGCACCGCATCCGGGACGATGTCTACACCGAGCAGGAACGCACCCAGCTCGAAGAGGCCCGCCTCGACCACCGCGACCGCTACGCCGAGGCGCAGATGATCGTCCCGGAACGGATATTGCAGGCGTCCCGCGACCTGAACAGGGTCCTCGCCGCCGGTGACGCTGCCATCAAACGCCTCGACCGGGGCGTGGCCCGCGACGGCGAGAGCGTCGAACGGGCCCTGGAGGACCTGAAGGCGGCCGACCCCTGCCTCGACACGATGCGGCACCTGATGCGCCGGGACCTCGGCGTTACCGACTGAACCGCCCGGTGGCGCCTCAGAGCCTGTCGGGTGACCTCTGATCGGGCGGCCACGCCCTGGCACGCACGCTTCCCGCGTTGCCGAAATGCCCAAGTAGCTCCTTCCCCAAGCTCTCAGCTTCGTTCGAGCAGGGGATACCCCATCCCAAGCTCTCGGCTTCGTTCGAGCAGGGGAGACCCCATCCCAGGACATCCCGGCGCCTTGGAATCGCACGCACCAGACCGCGTCCGCTACCCGATCGAAGGTCACCCGACAGGCTCTCAGCAGCCCCCGAACGGCCACAGCCGGTACCGCGAGTCCAGCCGGTACTCGCCGCCCCGCGGCACCGTGAGCCGCGTCCACTCGCCGTCCTGCCGCAGGCAACCGCCGCCGTCGGCCCGCAGCCAGGGCGAGTACGCGATCCGTACCGTCACCGATCCGGCCGCGGGCATCCGTACCACCATGGAGGCGTCGTCGCCGCGTACGACGGTGCCCGGTGCCGAGACCAGCGGAACGGCGTCGCGCACCCGGTAGATCCGCCACCCGGCGTCCTGCCACACCGGTTCCAGCCAGTCCGTCCCGCGCCGGACGATCTCCGCCTCCGCCTCCGCCGGGCCGTCCGGCCTGCCGTTGTGCAGCACCACGAGGCCCACGCCCCACCGGTCCAGCCAGGCGCGGTACGCGGCCGGGGTCGGCCCCTCCCCGTAGAACAGCCGCCCGCGCTCCACGTCGAGCTGCCGGTTCCAGCCGCGGGCCATGTTCACGTAGGGGGCGAGGACGTCCGCCTCCCGGTGATTGCGGGCCGGAACGACCTCCACCCGGGTCCGGTCGGCACCCAGCCGGCGCAGCTCGGCGACCACACCGTCGGTGTGGGCCGCCCAGCCGGGCACCGTGTGGGAGACCCGCAGATCGTCATCGGTCTTGTTGATCAGCCAGCCGGTGTTGAACGCGAGCATCCCGACGAGCAGGGCGGCCCGCACCCGCGGCAGCCGGCCGCCCCGTGGCCGCCCCGCCAGGACGGCCAGTGCCGCCGCGAGCAGCACGGGCGGGCCCGCCACCCCCACCAGCCGCTCCACGTTCGTCCCGATGGGCGAGGGGATCAGGAAGGTCAGGACGACACCGACCCCGTACACCGCACTCGCGAACCGGACCACCCGCCAGCCGCCCTCGCGCGGCGCCCCGAGCCATACGGCCGCGCAGGCGGCCAGCGGCATCCACAACTTCCCCACGGCCATCGGCTGTTCGCCCGTGAAAGGGAACAGCACAGTCGTCGTCGCGACCACCACGAACGGCGGCACGAGCAGCACGGCCGCCCGCCGCCACTGCCGGTCGAGCCCGTACGCCGCACCCACCACCACCAGGAACAGCCCCGCCACCGGACTCGCCGCCGTCGCCAGCGCCGCACAGCCCGCGGCGACGGCCGTACGGTGTCGCACGTACAACAGCGCGACCAGCCCGATCGCCACGCCCAGCGCGAACGTCGTCCGCCCGGACGCGACATTGCACCAGAGCACCAGCGACCCCAGCACCGCGACCGCGACCGGCCACCGCACCCCTGCCCGCACACAGAGCCGCCCCAGCGCCCACGACCCGCCGAGCCCGGCGGCGACGGTGACGGCCCGCACCCCGAACACCGCCATGAGCGGCGGCGTCAGCAGGCTGTAATTGGCGGTGTGCGTCCCTCCGTACCAGGAGAGGTTGTACGCGGACCCGGGGTGGCGCGACGCGAAACCGGCCCAGGCGAACTGCGCCGCCAGATCACCGCCGCCGGTGGCCAGCACCAGCGCCCACAGCACGTACAACGGCACGACGACCAGCACGGCGACACCCGGAACCCACCACCGCGCGGCCTCTGTGACCGCCGGGCGCGGACCGGCACCGGGCCGTTCGCTCCGCCGCTCGTGCGTCGCCGTTCCCTCGGTGGTCTCCATCCCGCAAACCCTAATGGGACGGTGAGAACCGCACGATGGTGGAGCTGGCTCCACCACGGACCCGGGAGACCGGTCCCTCGTGGCGGCGGATACGGGCCGGGAGGATGGAGACGTCACGGAACACCGTCGACATCGGCCCAGCCACGAAGGATCCCCATGAAGGCCCTGCTCTGGATCGTGCTCTGCGCGGCGCTCGCCGCGAACGTCTCCCTGAACTTCCTCACGGAGGACAACGGCCTGCACATCGCCCTGAGCGTCGTCTCCGGCGTGGTGGTCCTCGCGTCCGGAGCGGGGCTGTGGATGCGGCGCCGTACCGCGCAGCCGTAGACCGGGTCCGGGAGGGGGCGTCCGGGGCGGGGACGTCCACGATGGGGACACCGTGGACGGAGATCAGGGACCACTGGGACAATCGTGCTGCCACAACGGTTCTGTACGTCGCTTTCGTGAGCGCAGAGCGCGCGATGTCCGGGCGACGCCCTCAATGGCGAGGGGGACCGCTGGTGCCCCCGGGACGGGGGCACCTTCGCGCGCGATCCCGACCCACGGAAGGTCTTGACCACATGAGTGTCATCGAGCCGCTGTACGCGGAGATTCTCCGCCGCAACCAGGGTGAGAAGGAGTTCCACCAGGCGGTACGGGAGGTCCTGGAGACCCTCGGCCCGGTCCTCGAAAAGCGACCGGAGTTCGTGGACGCCCGGATCATCGAGCGCGTCTGCGAACCCGAGCGCCAGCTCATCTTCCGCGTGCCGTGGTCCGACGACTCCGGCGACATCCACGTGAACCGCGGCTTCCGGGTCGAGTTCAGCAGCTCGCTCGGGCCGTACAAGGGCGGGCTGCGCTTCCACCCCTCGGTCAACCTCGGCATCGTGAAGTTCCTCGGCTTCGAGCAGATCTTCAAGAACGCGCTCACCGGCATGCCCATCGGCGGTGGCAAGGGAGGCGCCGACTTCGACCCGAAGGGCCGCTCCGACGCCGAGATCATGCGGTTCTGCCAGTCGTTCATGACCGAGCTCCACCGCCACCTCGGCGAGTACACCGATGTTCCCGCGGGCGACATCGGCGTCGGCGGCCGCGAGATCGGATACCTCTTCGGCCAGTACAAGCGCATCACCAACCGCTACGAGTCCGGAGTCCTCACCGGAAAGGGCCTGGGCTGGGGCGGCGCCCAGGCACGCACCGAGGCGACCGGATACGGCTGTGTGCTCTTCACCGCCGAGATGCTCCGCAGCCGGGGCGAGTCCCTCGACGGGCAGCGCATCGCCGTCTCGGGCTCGGGCAATGTCGCGATCTACGCGATCGAGAAGGCCCAGCAGCTCGGCGCGACCGTGGTGACCTGCTCCGATTCCGACGGCTACGTCGTCGACGAGAAGGGCATCGACCTCGCCCTGCTCAAGGAGATCAAGGAGGCCGGCCGCGGCCGGGTCTCCGAGTACGCGGAGCGCCGCGGCGAACATGCCACGTTCGTCCCCGGCACCGGCCTCTGGAACGTCCCCTGCGACGTGGCCCTGCCCTGCGCCACCCAGAACGAACTGGGCGAGACCGACGCCCTGGCGCTCGTGCGCAACGGAGTGAAGGCAGTGGCCGAGGGAGCCAACATGCCCACCACACCGGAGGCCGTACGCGTCTTCCAGGAGGCGGGCGTCGCCTTCGCCCCCGGAAAGGCGGCCAACGCGGGCGGCGTGGCCACCAGCGCCCTGGAGATGCAGCAGAACGCCTCACGCGACTCCTGGACGTTCACCCACACCGAGGAGCGTCTCGCGGAGATCATGCGCCACATCCACGACTCCTGCCACAGCACCGCCGAGCGCTACGGCAGCCCCGGCAACTACGTGGTCGGCGCCAACATCGCCGGCTTCGAGCTGGTCGCGGACGCGATGCTGGCACAGGGGCTGATCTGACCCGCCCGTCCGTTCAGTGACGGTTTCGGCCCGGCCGCCTCGTACGACCGGGCCGAAGCCGTGTCGGGCGGCCCCCACGGCACCGCGCGGCGCGCGGCGCGCGGCGCCGGAAGGTCTCCGCCGGACCCGTGTTCACGACCACCACCGCGAAGAACACCAGGCTTCCACATCCACGCCGCGCACGGCATTCGCACAACGAATGGTTGTGCTTGCCCGCTGCTCGGTTGTTTGAACTCTCCTTCACTCACTCGCTTTGATGCCGGTGGCCGACGTGCGGTGGTTCGGATCGGGGAGAGACGTGGCGGGTAGGACGGGCAGGCGGGCGCTGGGGCGGCGATTCGGCTGGTTGTGGGCGGCGTACGCGGTCAGCGCGTACGGCACGGGATTCGGGTTCGGCGCGTTTCCCCTGATCGCGGTCCTCGTGCTGCACTGCGGGCCGACCCAGGTGGCGGTGCTGGCTGCCGCTGGGCGGGCCGTGGGAGCCCTGGTCGCGGTGCCGCTCGGTCCCTGGGTGGAGTTCCGGCGCAAGCGGCGGGTCATGATGGCGATGGACCTGACCCGGTTCGCGGCGCTGATGAGCGTCCCCGCCGCGTTCGCGCTCGGCCTGCTCAGCTTTGCCCAGCTCCTCGTCGTCTCCGTCGTCGTCGCCGCGGCCGACATCGCCTTCAGGGCGGCGAGCGGTGCGTATCTGAAGGCGCTCGTACCGCCGCAGGACCTGCTCGTCGCGAACGGCCGGTTCGAATCCACCTCGTGGACCTCGACCATGGTCGGACCACCGCTCGGCGGGGCCGCGATCGGGCTGTTCGGCCCGATGGCGACCGTGGTGGCCGATGCCGTCAGCTACCTGCTCTCGGCGCTGGGCATCCGCGCCATCGGCGGGACGGAACCGCGCCCCGAGCGAACCGGTGCACCACGGCTGCGAGCAGGCGATCTGCTCGAAGGCTGGCGCTACATCCTCGCCCACCCCACACTGCGTCCGCTGCTCTTCAACGCGATCGTGGTCAACGGCCTGATCATGGCCTCACAGCCGCTGCTCGCCGTACTCCTGCTGGGCGACCTCGGGTTCGCACCCTGGCAGTACGGTCTCGTGTTCGCGGCCCCCTGTGTGGGCGGCCTCGTCGGCTCACGCCTCGCGCACCCACTCGCGGTGCGATTCGGGCAGCACGGGGTGATGCTCATCGCCGGGGCGCTGCGTGCGTGCTGGCCCGTCGGACTGGCATTCGTCCAGCCCGGTGTCCCGGGGATCGTGCTCATCATCGCCGTCCAGTTCGGCCTGGTGACCTGCTGCGGCCTGTTCAACCCGGTGCTGGCCACCTACCGGCTCGACCGGACCGACCCCCAACGGGTCGCCCGCACCCTGTCCGCCTGGTCGATCAGCAGCAGCGCCGCCATCGCGGCCATGACCGCCCTGTGGGGTCTGCTGGCCGCCGTCACCGGCCCCCGCACCGCGATCGCCGCCGCCGGGGTCCTCCTCCTGGCCACCCCGCTGCTGCTCCCGCGCCGCGAGAACGCGCCCCGGAACGAACTCACCGGAGACCGGAAGATCAGCGATCCCGTCTGAGGCCGGAGCCTCACCCAAGGCCCACCGCCTGCCCCGGTGCCGGCGAATGCCACCAAGTCGCCTTCCTCCAGCTCGACTTGACGGATCACGGCGTTCACGGCATTCGCAGCATTCACGGCATTCACGGAATCGGCCGTCACCCGCGCTTCGCCCCTGGCTCCGAGGGCGTTTTGCGCCGGTGGGTGCTCGGTCAGCGGTGCGGTGCGGCCTGAGCGCCCTGGGGTGTGCGGGTCAGTCGCCCTGGCCGGCGCTGCCCATCGGGCCGACCTTCACCGGGGAGCCGGAGCCGTCCGTGGCGGGCAGCGTGGCGGCGCCGGGCCATTCGACGGAGAACGACTTCGTCTCGTCGGGCGGGGTCACCACCAGGGCCGTGACGCGGACGCCGGAGCCGCCCGACTTGTTGATCGGGTAGGTGACGCCGAAGTACACCGACTTCCCGTCCTTGAGGGTCATCGGGGTGCTCTTCTCACCGGTACGCTCCGCGGACAGCGATCCCGCGCTGGTCTTCAGGTCGACGCCCGCGTACCCGGAGAGCACGCAGTCCCGGCCGCCGCCGTTCTTCAGCTGCACCGCGACGGTGCCCTCGGTGTCGCCGTCGATGGTGCTGTCCGTCGCGGAGATGTCCAGGTCGTCGGTGCGGCACTTGCCGATCTTGCCGTTCTCGCCGGAGCCGGTCCCGGCGGCCGTGCCCTGCCCGCCGGAGCCCTTCCCGGCAGAGTCCTTCCCACCGCCCGAGGAGGACCCGGCGGACGCGGCCGGCGGGTCGTTCTGCGCCATGGCGTCATCGTCGTTCTGGCAGGCCGTGAGCGAGAGACCCGCGGCAACGGCCAGGGCGGCGAAGGTGAGCTTGCGAACGCGCATCGTTTCTTCCTCAATATCGGTGGGGGGAGTGCGGACCGCTCGGCAGGAGTCGGTACGGGCGAGCGTTTCTGATCACCAGGAGCCGCCCGGACCGGCCAACCGTTCCACCCAACCACCCCCTAATACATCCCTGTTACACGCACAGCCGGGCACAATGCACACCACCACCGCGAACACCCCGCCGGGGCACGCCATAGGCCGGCCGATCCGGCGGTTCCCGCCACCGTTGCGCACCTGTTCGCGGCCGCCGCCCACTGGGACAGACCCGTAACCCGGCGGATCTTGACCACAACCGGTGGCATGCCCGCCGGGCGAAGCGCACCGCCACCGTGACCTATGGCACCGGTCGGGCAGCCGTCCGCCGACCGACCGGATCGCGCTCACGAGACTCAGTTGATGACGATGGAGAACCAGGAGTCGGAAAGCTTGTTGTCGGTGTCCGTCGCCCAGACCCTCGCCTGCCGCTTGGCCGAGTCGCAGCTGCCGGCGGTGCTCCAGGAGTAGGACACGATCTTGCCGCGGCTGAGCGATGAGACGCTGGGCAGAACGTTCCCCGGAGAGAGGTCGCTGTCACGGAAGGTCACGCAGTACTCGCCGGGGCCCAGGTGCTGGACATTTTCAATCCCCTTGGCGCGCCGCACCTTGCCGTCGGGTTCGACCGTTGCGCCCGCCTGTGCGTACGGGGCCTTGACGTTGTCGGCCACGGCAACAGCCACCCCGGCAGTGGCCGCCACAACGGATACGCCCACGGCACCGAGGGCGAGAGAGCGGGTACTCCTGCTCTTGAACATGCACGTTCTCCTCTGGGACATGCCCGAGGGCTCACGGACAAGCCCTCGCGACCGTGCGCAGTCAAACAGGTGCCAGGAGTGATGACCCAGGGATGGGGCTTCGCATCACCCTGAAGCCTGACCCCGGTCAAGCAGCCGTTACGCAGGCACGCCCCAAGGGTGGCGACATCGACTGGGGCGGCCCCGGAACACCGTCCTGGTCAGCAGGAAGGTGCCCGCCTGCCCGAAGCGGGCAGGCGGGCATCCACCGGGCTACGGGCAACCGGGCACTCACCCGCCCGTCAGTCACGGTCAGGTCTCGCCGAGGCCGGTGCAGTATGCGATCGTCGCGTCGTCCGCCGCCACCGCGTGGCGGGCCTCCGCCTGCCGGACGCGGCGGATGATCTCGGCGGGTCCGCTCGATGCCAGGAGAGCGATGACCGTCGGCCAGTCGGCGAGCCGGAACCGGTCCACGATGCGGCCGGCTCCGTTGCTGAGCAGAACGGCGCCGGTCAGCTCGGAGAGCGGACAGCTTCCGGTGATCGCTTCGTCCGCCGCTCGCGGGTCGTCCTTGGCCACCCAGAACCCGCCCGGCCGGTTCCGGTTGGCGCGCAGCTCCCGGAGGATCCGGTGGTACGCGTCGCTCCCCTCGGCAGCGGCTTCGAGCATGGACGCGTACGGGCGGCTGATGAGCACCTCCCGGGGATCGGAGACGACGAGCGGCGCGTCATCCGCTCGGTCGAGCACGAGGAACGAGTCACCGAGCACCAGGTACTCGACGAGGCCGTCGGAAAGGCGCAGGAGGGCTACGGCCGCCGACGGGCTGATGGGCGCGGCGACATCGCAGGTGTCCCGGTGATCGTCCGTCACCTGCTCGATGGCCTCGGCGAGCAGCTCCGAGAGGCTGCGATCGCGCACGAGTGACAGGAGACCGAGGAGGCTGCCTCCCAGACGGCCGGCGTACCAGGCCACACCGTGCCGGCAGATCGACGCGGTGCCGGGGATGCCGGCACCGTCGATCAGCACCGCTGCCGTCGGCAGGGCGCCGGTGAAGTCCTCGTTCGCGCGATCGGTCCGCGCCGCGGAACTCGTCAACGTCACCCGCAAGCCTGGCTCCTCTTCCACGTGGCCGGTGGCGCAGGGAAGCGCCACCCTGAGCCGGCCTCACGGGAAAGGCCTCGGCGATGGCAGCTGGTGGGGCCTGTGCCGTCTGGACCGAGGCGGGCTCGCAGTGGCGCCCTCGATCTCGTGGCGGGAGGTCGGGGTGCCACCTCCAAGTATCCACTCCGCCGCCGGACTGCTGCTCTCCGAGGAGTGGGGCCTCACCGATGGCCGTGACCGTCCACGGGTGCGACATCGGCACCTGGACGCGTGACCCCGCCGTCTGGGACACCCTGCGCTCGGGCCGGACTGGGCGGCGTAGCCCGAAGCTTCCGCTCCGCGCCGGCGCGCAGCGGCCCCGTACACACCCGGACGAGATGCCGCGGCCGGCCGTGAGGTCAATACGCCTGTGACAGAACGAGGACGTCGCGGAGGACCGCCTGTGACTCAGCGCGAGATACAAATATTTCCGACCGCATGCACCGCCCTACTTCTGGGGGAACACCGTGAAGTACACCCGCATCACTGCTCTCGCCGCCATCGGCGTCGCCGCCACCCTCTCGCTCACCGCCTGTGGCAGCGATGGCTCCGGGAAGGACTCGTCCTCCAAGGGCTCCTCGTCCTCGTCTTCTTCGTCCTCGGACGGCGGCTCGAAGTCGGAGGGCGGCTCGGAGGCCGGCAACGCGAAGTCGGGCTCCGGTAAGGACATTGAGGCAAAGGCAGCCGCGGTCGGAACGAAGACCGGCGGCAAGGTCGCGTTCTGCAAGACGAAGGACCTGGCTATCGACGCCAGGGACGCCGCGCCCGACAAGGACTCCGGCAGGATCGACATCACCATGATCAACCGGGGTTCGACCACCTGCTCGGCGACGGGCTTCGCGGGCGTCGACATCAAGGACGCCGACAACACCTCGAACCCCATCGAGCGCGGCCACGCCCAGCCGCGTATCACCATCCTGAAGCCCGGCGACGCCGCTGTCTTCAACCTCGCCTACGACATCGACAACAGCGGCAACAGCCTCGCGTCCCCGACCAACATCCTGGTGACGCCCCCGAACGAGACCCACACCGTGAGCCTGAAGTGGCCCGCGGGTGCGGGGGACATCAAGGGCGCCTACACCGACGTCGAGGTCTACCCCACGCACACGACCAAGTAAGGGCGGTGCGCGCGGCCTGGGTCCAGGACCCACTCATGCACACTGGCTAGGAACGGTACTTGCGACGGCGTTGCAGCTGATCAGAGCAGGTATGACGGTGATAGCCGCATCGGGAATCGTGTGTCACCGTGGGCCCATGGAAGGGAAAGGGCGCAGCTGCATACCTGACCACCACGATCACGGCAACAAAGGACACCACCACGGCGGCTCCCGCCTGGCCCGGTCGCGGCACCAACTGGCCCATCTGGTCAAGCCGCACAGCCATGAGGCCGCTGACAAGGTCGACGCGGCGATGGAGACCTCGCGAGAGGGAATGCGCACGCTGTGGACCTCCCTCGCCGTCCTGGGCGTCACGACGGTGGTCCAGGCCATGATCGTCGCCCTGTCGGGATCGGTGGCGTTGCTGGGCGACACGATCCACAACGCCGCCGACGCGCTGACCGCGGTGCCGCTGGGCATCGCGTTCGTCCTGGGCCGACGGACGGCCAACCGTCGCTACACCTATGGCTACGGTCGTGCCGAGGACCTGGCCGGTATTTTCATCGTCATCACCATCGCGGCCTCCGCGGCCTTGGCGGCATGGGCAGCGATCGACCGGCTGCTCAACCCCCGCGACATCACCCACCTGTGGGCGGTCTCCGCGGCCGCACTCGCCGGGTTCGTCGGCAACGAGTGGGTGGCCCGCTACCGCATCCGTACCGGCCGCCGCATCGGCTCGGCCGCCTTGGTCGCCGACGGTCTGCACGCCCGCACCGACGGCTTCACATCCCTGGCCGTCCTCTTCGGCGCAGCAGGGGCAGCCCTGGGCTGGCGCTACGCCGACCCCGTCATCGGCCTGCTCATCACCGCCGTCATCCTCTTGGTCCTCAAGGACGCTGCCCGGGAGGTCTGCCGTCGCCTGATGGACTCCGTCGACCCGGCCCTGGTGGAGAACGCCGAAGCGGCCCTGGCTTCCGTGGAGGGCGTACGCGGGGTCGGCCAGGTGCGCATGCGCTGGATCGGCCACGTGCTGCGCGCCGAGGCCGACATCGTCATCGACCCTCATCTGACCGTCGTCGCCGCCCACCGGCTGGCTGTCGAGGCCGAACACGCTCTGATCCACGCCGTCCCCCGCCTCACCGCAGCCACCGTGCACACCGACCACACACCCACGGGCGGCAACGACCCGCACGCCGCCCTCCACCACCACAACCACATACGACCGGGCCACACGCCCCGAGCCGGCAAGGATGCGGGAGTGTCTGATGCCACCCTCGACGATGTGACGACGACCCTCGGCCGGTGCCACCCCGATCGGGCAGGAGACGCCCGTCCCGCCGATCCCGCAGTAGTCCGCCCGAGTGCCGTCGCGATGCGATCACCAGGCGCCAGCGCGCCGAGAATCGGCCTCAGTCCCGCACCAGTGGGCAGGCCGACCGTGGGCGCGATCCGGTCGAACGACCCAGGCGCGTGCTCCGTCGCGTCGGCAATGACGAAGTGGGGGAGATCCCGAGCTGGGCCAGCCGTTCACCAGCCGCACGGGTGAGATGGGGGTCCAATTCCAAGCTGGTCACGTGCTGATCCCCGATGCGCCGAGCCACATAAGCGGTGAGTCCACCACTCCCGGTCCCCAAATCCAGGACCGAAAGCCCGTCCCCCAGCCGTCCATGCCGAAGCATGCGCACCACGAGACTCGGCATCGTTGCCGATGACGTGGGCCGACCGTGCGCCCGATCCCCGATTTGGGCATGGTCGGCATGCAGGGAGTCAACGCAGCCGCCCCGGTATGACGCGTAACGCCGGGACGGCTGCCGGCAGGGCAGCTCAGTTGCCGCAGGCGCATCCCGCCGCTGGCTTGGACGTCACGGTCTCGGCGGTCCCGCTCTGGCTGGTGCAGCAGACATCGCTTTCGAGGGCAGGGCTCTTGCCCAGCTGGTCGGCGTCTGCCTTGACGACGTAGATCTCCCACGGCTCCTTGCCGGGGCCGTGGACCCAGACCTTGTCTTGGAGGGCGTAGCAGCAGGAGGTGTCGTTCTCCTCGAAGGTCGCGAGCCCGGCGTCCTTGAGGCGGGTGGTGGCGGCGGTGACCTCGTCGGTGGTCTCCACCTCGACGCCGAGGTGGTCCAGGCGGGTTTCCTGTCCCGGCTCGCCCTCGATGAGGACGAGCTTGAGCGGCGGTGCGGTGATCGTGAAGTTCGCGTAGCCGGGGCGCCGCTTGGCGGGCTGGACGCCGAAGAGCTTGGAGTAGAAGGTGACCGACGCTTCGAGGTCGGCGACGTTGAGCGCGAGCTGGGCACGGGACACGGCGGTCTCCCCGAATCAGTTGCATTGATGCCTGTCGATGCAACCTTGCGCCTTGGATCGAGAAACGTCAACATAGAAGCATGTCGAAACAAGAGCTTGTGGCGCTCGGCCAGGACGGCGTCGAAGGATGCTGCCCCGCCCTGCTGACCGCTCCACTGGACGAAGGCCAGGCCGAGACGCTGGCAAGGGTGTTCAAGGCCCTGGGCGACCCGGTGCGGCTGCGGCTGCTGTCGATGATCGCCTCCCGCGCGGGCGGGGAGGTCTGTGTCTGCGACCTCACCCCCGCCTTTGACCTGTCGCAGCCGACGATCTCCCACCACCTGAAACTGCTGAAGCAGGCCGGGCTCATCGACTCCGAGCGGCGCGGTACCTGGGTGTACTACCGGCTGCTGCCACAGATGACCGACCGCCTCGCGGCGATCCTCACCCGGCCCACCGGGCAGTCCTTGGCAGAGACCGCGCCGGCCGGGGCCGCCTCGTGAGCGCCGAGTCCACCACCACGGTGCCCGCAGGGCCGGTCGCCGGGCGGCTGTCCTTTCTGGACCGCTTCCTCGCCGTGTGGATTCTCATCGCGATGGCCGCTGGCCTCGGCCTGGGTCGCCTCGTGCCCGGCCTGGGGAGCGCGCTCGCGAAGGTCACCGTCACCGGCGTCTCGCTGCCGATCGCGCTCGGCCTGCTCGTGATGATGTACCCGGTGCTCGCCAAGGTCCGCTACGACCGCCTGGACACCATCACTCGCGACCGGCGCCTGCTGATCCCGTCCCTGGCCCTGAACTGGGTCGTCGGCCCGGCCCTGATGTTCGCCCTGGCTTGGCTCTTCCTGCCGGACCTACCCGAGTACCGCACCGGCCTGATCATCGTCGGCCTCGCCCGCTGCATCGCCATGGTCATCATCTGGAACGACCTCGCCTGCGGCGACCGCGAAGCCGCCGCTGTCCTCGTCGCCCTGAACTCCGTGTTCCAGGTGATCGCGTTCAGCCTGCTCGGCTGGTTCTACCTCTCCGTACTCCCCGGCTGGCTCGGTCTGGAACAGACTGCGCTCGACGTGTCCGTATGGGAGATCGCCCGCAGCGTGCTGATCTTCCTCGGCATCCCGCTGCTGGCCGGGTTCCTCACCCGCCGCCTGGGCGAGAAGGCCAAGGGACGCACCTGGTACGAGACGAAACTGATCCCCCGCATCGGGCCGTTCGCCCTGTACGGGCTGCTGTTCACCATCGTGGTGCTGTTCGCCCTCCAGGGCGACGCCATCACCTCCCAGCCGCTCGACGTCGTACGGATCGCGTTGCCGCTGCTGGTGTACTTCGCCGTGATGTGGGCCGGGTCCATGGTCGTCGGGCGCGCGGTCGGACTCGACTACCCGAAAGCCACGACGCTGGCGTTCACTGCTGCGGGCAACAACTTCGAGCTGGCCATCGCGGTCGCCATCGCCACCTTCGGAGCCACCTCCGGCCAGGCCCTCGCCGGAGTCGTCGGGCCCCTCATCGAGGTGCCCGTCCTCATCGGCCTGGTCTACGTCGCCCTGGCCGCCCGCCGCTTCTTCCCTCAGCCCACCCCGGCGGCCACACCGGCTGCCTCTCCGGAAGGCTCCGCCCGTGTCTGAGATCAAGCCGTCCGTGCTGTTCGTGTGCGTCCACAACGCCGGCCGCTCGCAGATGGCCGCCGCCTTCCTCACGCACCTCTCCGAGGGCCGGGTCGAGGTTCGCTCCGCCGGGTCCGCACCGGCCGACGTTGTGAACCCGGCGGCCGTTCAGGCGATGGCGGAGGTCGGCATCGACATGTCCGCCGAGACGCCGAAGGTCCTGACCGTCGAAGCCGTGCGGGCGTCCGACGTGGTGATCACCATGGGCTGCGGCGACACCTGCCCCGTCTTCCCCGGCAAGAAGTACCTCGACTGGAAGCTGGAAGATCCGGCCGGGCAGGGCCTCGACGCCGTACAACCGATCCGCGACCAGATCGAGCAGCGCATCCGCGGCTTGCTCGCCGAACTCCTGCCCGAGCGCACCTGACCTCCGCTTGGCAATCGCCGCTGTCGTCCAGCGGACAGGCGTCCCGGGCAGGCAGCGGAATCCGTGCCGCGAGGTCTGCCCAGGCCGCTCCGCCGAGCAGTTCAGCCAGCCGCCTCTCGAACGGCCAGCAGCTGATTCAGCGCGGGCGTTCTTCGCCGCGCCGCTAGTAGGAGACATGCCTTGCCAGGGCATCGAGCTGTCGGCAGTGGTACTCAGTGCCCGGTGAGAGCCGCCGTAGTAGCACCTCCCACGGCTGCCCGCCCGGCCGCACGACGACGGCATGGGCGCCCCGGGCCTGGATTACCATGCAGGGCATCTCTTTGACCCGTTCGAACACCACCTGACCAGGCTTCAACTGCCGCCAGCAGGTGAACACCTGTGATGGGTGTGGCGCTTCGGATGGGCGGTTGCGGTGTTGCTTTGCAGTCGACGCGGCAGGCGCATTGATTCCTCGGGTGCTCACCCCAGCCCGCAGTTGGTCAGCGTTCATCGCTGACGTGAAGGCGGCACGTGGTACCCGCTGAGCGTCGTCCCGGCGGCTGTGTCAGCAAGAGAGGGCTGGGTGCGCTGTAACGCGCGGGTGTAGGCGTGCCCGCCGGCCAAAAGCAGGCAGGCGGGCACTCACCGGGCCCCGGTTGGTCTGTCACTCCCCAGCCGGAGCGATCCCCACGGGGCATGCAACGCCGGTGCCGCCGATCCCGCAGTAGCCCGCCGGGTTCTTGTCCAGGTACTGCTGGTGGTACGCCTCCGCGGGCCAGAACGTGCGGCCCTGCGCCGGGAGGATCTCCGTGGTGATCTCGCCGTAGCCGGAGCCGGTGAGGACCTTCTGGTACGCCTCGCGGGAGGCCGTCACGGCCGCCGCCTGCTCGGGGGAGTGGGTGTAGATCGCCGAGCGGTACTGCGTGCCCACGTCATTGCCCTGGCGGAAGCCCTGGGTCGGGTCGTGGGACTCCCAGAACAGCTTCAGCAGCTCGGGGTACGAGACGGTCTTCGGGTCGAAGACGACCCGGACCGCTTCCGTGTGGCCGGTCAGGCCCGAGCAGACCTCTTCGTACGCGGGGTTCTCGGTGTAGCCGCCCTGGTATCCGACGAGCGTCGTCCAGACGCCGTCCGTCTGCCAGAACTTGCGCTCGGCGCCCCAGAAGCAGCCCAGCGCGAAGTCCGCGATCTCCAGACCCTCCGGGTACGGGCCCAGCAGCGGGTTGCCGAGGACCGTGTGGCGGGACGGGACGGTGAATTCGGGGGTGGGGCGGCCCTTCAGGGCCTCCTCAGGGGTGGGGAGCTGGGGGGTACGGCGGTGCAGGAACATGCGGGGGCTCCTCCAGGGGCTGGGGTTTACGGTCCGTACAACGCGGTGCGGGCGCCGGAGATTCCGGCGCCCGCACCGTGTACGCGAGGGTCAGTTGCCGTTCGCCTCCACGACCCGCCGGGCGCTGTAGCCGCGGCAGTGGACGCAGTACTTCTTCGGATCCCTGAAGTACGACCACGGGGCACCGGCATCGAAGTGGCCGTCGATCGCCCGGAACTGCCCCACCGCCGCCCGTGTCACCGGACGGCCGCCGGGCAGTACCCCGGCGGCAGGTGCCCGGCGGCTACCGCGGCAGCGTCGCCGGGCTGCCGCCGTTCGCCTCGTAGCCGGCGACCGCCAGCGCCCGGTAGACCGTGTACTCGGCGGCCGGGTCGGAGTTCTGGGTCCACGGCAGGGCCCCCACGTGGCCGTCGATGTGGACGAGCTGGTTCATCGCCTCCGACCAGCGCTCCATCCGGACGAGGAAGAGGACCAGCAGGTGCCGGACATGGGCGAGCATCGGATCGTCCGCACGGGCCGCGTGCACCGCGAACAGGGCGCCCTCGACCGCCTTGGTCACCACCGCGCTCCGGTAGAAGCCCTGCACGAGATTGACCTCGGGAAGGTGCTCGTACACCGCGAAGAGCGGCAGCGCGGCCAGCAACGAGCCCTGCGGGGCACGGGCGGCCGCCGTGGTGGCGAAGCGGTCGGCCTCCTCGCGGGAGCCGTGCCACTTCTCGCACCAGTAGTGCAGCGCGGCGATGTGCGCGCCCATGTGGGCCGGGGCCCGGTCGATGATCTTCGCCCAGAGCTGGTCGAACTCCTCGTGGGAATACCCGAGTCCGCGGCCGACGGCCAGTTCGACGAGGTACGGGACGGGGTCGCCCGGCGCCAGCAGTGCCGCCTCGCCGCAGACCGTACGGGCCTCCTCCAGGATGATCCGGAAGTCGTCCGTCCCCGCGGTCGACGAACGCCACGCCTGCTGCACCAGGAACTCGGCGTGCACCGCCGCACCGCCCGCGTCCTTCGGCGCCTCGGCGCGCCACATCCGCAGCCACGCACCACCGGCACCGGGCTGCTGCGCCAGCTCCAGCGAGGCGGCACCCGCGAACGCCTGCACCCGCTGCCACCGCACCTCGCCCTCCTTCGGCGTACCGGCCAGCAGCTGCGAGGCCGCCCGCCAGTCCTGGCTGCGCTGCACGACATCGAGCACATCGAGCAGATCCTGGTCCGGGCCCGGCAGCCGGACGTCCAGTTCCTCCTGGCGTACGAAGCCGTAGGTGTCCGGATCGGCGGCGTCCGGCGAACCGGGTGCGACCTGACGGATTCCGCCGCGGCGACGCAGCACGAAGGGGCCGATGACCGCGGCGAGCATGCAGAGCGCGAGCAGGAACCAGAGAATCTCCATGCCCCCATTGTCACCGGACGGCCCTGAAGCCCGGTGAGCGCCCTCGTGACGAACTACGCTCGGGCCCCATGAGCGACCAGCACAGCTTCGAGACTCTCGCCATCCACGCCGGAAATACCGCCGATCCCCTCACCGGCGCCGTTGTTCCGCCCATCTATCAGGTGTCCACGTACAAGCAGGACGGCGTGGGCGGGCTGCGCGGCGGCTACGAGTACAGCCGCAGCGCCAACCCGACCCGTACCGCCCTGGAGGACAACCTCGCGGCCCTGGAGGGCGGCCGTCGCGGCCTCGCCTTCGCGTCCGGCCTCGCGGCCGAGGACTGCCTGCTCCGTACTCTGCTCGCTCCGGGCGACCACGTGGTCATCCCGAACGACGCCTACGGCGGCACGTTCCGGCTGTTCGCGAAGGTCGTCTCGCGGTGGGGCGTGGAGTTCTCCGTCGCCAATACCTCGGACGTGGCGGCGGTGCGGGCGGCGATCACCCCGCGCACCAAGGCGATCTGGGTGGAGACCCCGTCCAACCCGCTGCTCGGTATCACCGACATCGCCGCGATCGCCGGTGTGGCCCGCGCGGCAGGTGTGCGACTGGTCGTCGACAACACCTTCGCCAGCCCCTACCTCCAGCAGCCGCTCGCCCTGGGGGCCGATGTGGTGGTGCACTCCACCACGAAGTACATGGGCGGCCACTCGGACGTCGTCGGCGGTGCACTGATCGTCAACGACCCGGAACTGGCCGAGGAGTTGGCGTACCACCAGAACGCGATGGGTGCGGTCGCCGGGCCGTTCGACGCCTGGCTGGTGCTGCGCGGCATCAAGACCCTCGCGGTCCGCATGGACCGGCACTGCGAGAACGCCACCAAGATCGCCGATCTGCTGACCCGGCACCCCAAGGTCACCCAGGTCCTCTACCCGGGGCTGCCCGAGCACCCGGGGCACGAGGTCGCCGCCAAGCAGATGAAGGCCTTCGGCGGAATGGTGTCCTTCCGGGTCGTGGGCGGCGAGGACGCGGCCGTCCACGTCTGCAACCGGGCGAAGCTGTTCACCCTGGGCGAGTCGCTGGGCGGCGTCGAGTCCCTGGTGGAGCACCCGGGCCGCATGACGCACGCCTCGGCGGCCGGCTCCCCGCTGGAGGTGCCGGCCGACCTCGTCCGGATCTCCGTCGGCATCGAGTCCGCCGACGACCTGATGGCCGATCTGACGCAGGCCCTCGGCTGACGCCTCCGACGCAGGTCCTCGGCCGGTGCTCGTGCGCGGCCGGGGCACGACGAAGGCGGGCGGCCCGGTCACCGAGGCCCGCCCGCCGGCCTCCGCGCCCGGGGCCGTCAGGTGCCGGCCTTCTCGTCGTCCAGCGACGCCCGGATCTGTTCGCGCAGTTCCGGGCCGTCGGTGTGTTCATGGACGGAGACCGCGTGTTCCGCCGCGGCCCGTACGACTTCCTCTTCCTCGCCCGAGATGGTGAGCGAGCAGTTCGTGACGCTCGGATACGTGCGGCAGTCGGCGACTTTCCTGGTCATCGCAGCCTCCTCGGCCGGTTCCCGCGGCGCCCCTTCCAGGATATTCGCCGGTGCGACGGCTCGCCCCGAACCGGACCTCACCAGCTGTCCGGCGGCGTCGTCTCACTGGGCGGCACCTGCCACGGCTGCGTCGTCACCGCCCACACCATGAACGCGACCACCGCGGCGAACGCCGCGAGCAGCACCAGCCGACGGGCGAAACGCCGCCTGCGCAGCAGCCGGCCGCCGTGCTCGGCCGCCCGCTGCGCCAGATCGGCGGGCACCTGCGGATGGGGACCGTCCAGCATGCGCCGGACCTCGTCCTCCCGGCTGCCGCCACCTCCGCGGCGGCTCACGGCGTGGCCCCCAGCGGCCGTTGCGGCCCCCACCGCGCCGTGGGCCCGCGGGTGCCGCGCATCGTGGCCACCGAACGGTTGCAGATCGCCCGGACCCGCTCCACCGGAAGCCCCAGCAGCGCCGCGGCCTGCTCCTCCGCGACGCCCTCGTACAGCCGCAGTACGAGCACCAGGCGCTCCTGCGGGGTGAGCCGGTCCAGCGGCCCGCCGCGTGGCCGTCTGTGCCGCCACACCTCATGGGCGAACCCGATGGCCAGCTCCCGCCGGGTGCGGTCGTACGGGTCCTCGCCGCGCAGCCGTTCCCACTGCGCGTATGTGCGGGCCAGCGCGGCCGTGAGCATCCGCTGGGCCCGGGGGTTCGCCCCGGGCGGCCGCAGGGGCTCGGCGGTGAGCAGCGTGGCCGTGTGCAGCAGTCGGCTGGCCGCGCCCGCGACGAAGGTCTCGAATTCCTGGGCGCGGCGCCGCTCCCGGCCCGCCTGGCGCTCTCGCACACTGCTCATCCGAGCCGTTGCGGGGGCTCCTGGTCAAGAGGTGTGCGCCGCCCGGTGGCGGCGGTGGTGCCGCCCGCTATCCGGCCGGGGGCGTCTGGTGTGTGGTCTGCCGGGCGGCCAGCGCGGTGTTGAACCGGGTGAGCAGCGTGCAGAACGTCTCGCGCTCCTCGGCCGTCCATTCGTCCGTCACCTGCGTCATGAGTTCGCGCCGGGAGGCGCGGACCTCGTCCAGCCGTGCCTGGCCGCGCGGCGACAGCTGGAGCACGACGGCCCGGCCGTCCTCCGGGTGCGAGGTGCGCTTGACCAGGCCGGTGTCGACGAGCGGCGCGACCTGCCGGGTCACGGTCGAGGAGTCGATCCCCATGCCCGCGGCCAGCGCCTTGACGCCCATCGGGCCTTCCCGGTCCAGCCGGTTGAGCAGCAGATAGGCGGCACGGTCCATGGAATTGCGCACCTGGCCGATAGCGCCGAGGCGGGTCTGCTCGGCACGGCGGGCGAATACCGCGACCTGGTGCTGCAGCGCATCGAGGACGTGGTCGGAACCCGTGGATTCGGGGGTGGCGCCCCCGGAAGGAGACGCAGCTGTCGTCATGTCCTGAGGGGGCATGGCCGGGGGCTCTCTTCGTGCGGTGTCGGATGGGTGGGGGACAGAGTACGCGGCCACGGGGCAACGCGTACCAGCGCTGCACAAACCTGTGGACAACGGGGCGGGACGGGGTCGTACCGGGCGTCCGGGGCGGCGCCGAGCTGCAAGACTTACGGTATGAACTTCCGCACGTCCGGCCGCTTTCCCCCGCTGATCCTCGACGACATCCGCGGGGCGCAGAAGATGCTCTCCGGTGTGGCCAGGGTGACCGCCATGGAAGGCAGCCGCCACCTGACGGAGCTCGTGGGCGCTCCGGTCCACCTCAAGTGCGAGAACCTGCAACGGACCGGTTCGTTCAAACTGCGCGGCGCGTACGTACGGATCGCCGGGCTGTCCCCGGTGGAACGGGCGGCCGGGGTCGTCGCCGCGAGCGCCGGAAACCATGCGCAGGGCGTCGCCCTCGCGTCCGCGTTGCTCGGCGTACGGTCGACGGTCTTCATGCCCGTCGGGGCGCCGCTGCCGAAGGTGGCCGCCACCCGCCAGTACGGGGCACAGGTCCGGCTGCACGGCCATGTCGTCGACGAGACGCTCGCCGCCGCGCAGGAGTACGCCCAGGAGACCGGTGCGGTCTTCATCCACCCCTTCGACCACCCGGACATCATCGCGGGACAGGGCACGGTGGGCCTGGAGATCCTCGAACAGTGCCCCGAGGTGCGCACCATCGTCGTGGGGGTCGGCGGCGGCGGTCTCGCCGCCGGCATCGCGGTGGCGGTCAAGGCGCTGCGGCCCGATGTGCGGATCGTCGGCGTGCAGGCGGCGGGCGCGGCCTGCTATCCGCCGTCGCTGGCCGCCGGACATCCGGTGTCGATCGGCTCACCGACCACCATGGCGGACGGCATCAGGGTGGGGCGCCCCGGCGACGTGCCGTTCGACCTGGTGCGGGATCTGGTCGACGAGGTCCGTACGGTCTCCGAGGACGAGCTGTCCAGTGCGCTGCTGCTCTGCCTGGAGCGGGCGAAGCTCGTGGTGGAGCCGGCCGGCGCGAGCCCGGTCGCGGCGCTGCTGAGCGATCCGGAGTCGTTCCGCGGGCCGGTGGTCGCGCTGCTGTCGGGCGGCAATGTGGACCCGTTGCTGATGCAGCGCGTCCTGACCCACGGGATGGTGGCGGCCGGCCGGTATCTGAGCCTGCGGCTGCGGCTGACCGACCGCCCCGGCGCGCTGGCCACGCTGCTGGCCGTGCTCTCGGTGGTCGACGCCAATGTGCTCGACATCGGCCATGTGCGGACCGACCCCCGGCTCGGACTCACCGAGGTCGAGGTGGAGCTGCAGCTGGAGACGAAGGGCCCGGAGCACTGCGAGGAGGTCTCGACGGCGCTGCGCGACGCGGGGTATCTCGTGATGGGCTGACTCCCGGGCACCGACGCGAGGTGCCTCCGGCCCGACGGACCGGAGGCACCTAGGGCCTCTCGTTTGGATCATGCCGGGCTCGCGGGGCCTGGCACGCACTCCCCCAAGGCCTTAAGGGCCAGGGGGGACCCCCCTCCGCGTTGTCGTCACTCGCCAGGGCTCCGCCCTGACTCCCTCCTCCGCCTTGCGATCGCACGCACCAGGTCCCGCTCCCTGATCCGGCCTGATCCAAACGAAAGGCCCTAGCGCCGATGGTGCGGGATCAGCCCGTGTAGGGCTTCGCCGCGAGGATCTTCACGGTGGCCGTCCTGCCATTCGGCAGCTCGTACTCGGCGTCGTCGCCCATGCGCTTGCCGTTCACACCGGTGCCGAGCGGCGACTGCGGGGAGTACGTCTCGATGTCCGCGCTCGCGTACTCGCGCGAGGCGAGCAGGAAGGTCAGCGTGTCGTCCGGGTCGTTGTCGAAGGCGATCGTCACGACCATGCCGGGCTCGACCACGCCGTCGTCGGCGGGCGCCTCGCCGACCTTCGCGTGCTCCAGGAGCTGGGTGAGCTGGCGCACGCGCAGCTCCATCTTGCCCTGCTCCTCCTTGGCCGCGTGGTACCCGCCATTCTCCCGGAGGTCACCCTCCTCACGGGCCGCCGCGATCTTTACGGAGATTTCCGTGCGCGCGGGACCAGACAGGTACTCCAGCTCGGCCTTGAGCTGGTTGTACGCCTCCTGCGTGAGCCAGGTGACGTTTTCGCTGGTCTGGGTCACAGGGTGCTCCTCGTCGGTACTGGGAATACAAAGCATCGCCCTACCCGTAAGCATGTGCCTTCACGGGTGGGCGAAACCACGAGCCTAACAATTCCCCAGGAAAAGGGGGAGAAGGTAAAACGTCGGAACCGTGTGTGGGCAGGTCAGCGCCTGCGACGCCGGTTCAGCGCCGGTGTGCGGCGGTCAATGGGCCGCCCCGCCGTCCTCGGTGCAGCCCAGCAGTTCGACGCTGGTCGCCCTGGATGTCGTGCGCAACGACAGGACGCGGTCGATACGGTCCGTGCGCTCGTCGAAGCGGAAGTCCTTGCGAGCGACGTCGCTGCCGTCCTCGTGCTGCGAGCGGAGGGTGCAGTAGCCCTTGGCGTCCGTGTCCTTGCGCACCTCCAGGTGCACCTCGACCCGCTCGTCCGAGACGACCTTGAACTTGATCACCTCGGCGCTGATGTCCTGGCCGCCGACGTAGTCGAAGCCGATCCAGCCGATGATGCCGAGGAGAGCGACGCCCAGCACCGAACCGATGATCTTGAGCTTGCGGTCCGCGCGCTGGTCGGCGGAGCGTCCGTAGCGGTTCTCCGGAAGCTCTTCGCGCACCGCGGCCATGATCGTTCCTCCCGGACCGGGGATCGAGGAATTTTCCACCCCCCGGTTCGGTCACTATAGAAGCCTGCCGACCGCCACCCGACCGCCACCCCACACCGACGTCCCACCGGGACGGCACTTCTCCACGGCGTCCAGAATCAATGAGGATCGAGTCTTGACTGAGCAGCTGCGACTGATGGCCGTTCACGCCCACCCCGACGACGAGTCGAGCAAGGGCGCGGCCACCATGGCCAAGTATGTGTCCGAGGGGGTGGACGTGCTGGTCGTGACCTGCACGGGGGGCGAGCGCGGCTCCATCCTCAACCCGAAGCTCCAGGGCGACGCGTACATCGAGGAGAACATCCACGAGGTGCGCAAGAAGGAGATGGACGAGGCCCGGGAGATCCTGGGCGTCGGGCAGGAGTGGCTCGGCTTCGTCGACTCGGGGCTGCCCGAGGGCGACCCGCTGCCGCCGCTGCCCGAGGGCTGCTTCGCGCTGGAGGACGAGGAGAAGGCCGCCGGCCGCCTCGTCCGCAGCATCCGTGCGTTCCGGCCGCAGGTCGTCACGACGTACGACGAGAACGGCGGGTACCCGCACCCCGACCACATCATGACCCACAAGATCACGATGATCGCCTTCGACGGCGCGGCGGACACCGAGCTGTACCCCGAGTCGGAGTTCGGCCCGGCCTGGCAGCCGCAGAAGCTCTACTACAACCAGGGCTTCAACCGGCCGCGCACGGTGGCCCTCCACGAGGCGCTGCTGGCCCGTGGCCTGGAGTCCCCGTACGGCGAGTGGCTGGAGCGCTGGAAGGAGTTCGAGCGCGACGAACGCACGCTGACCACGCACATTCCGTGCGCGGACTTCTTCGAGATCCGCGACCGGGCGCTGATCGCGCACGCGACGCAGATCGATCCCGACGGCGGCTGGTTCCGGGTTCCGATGGAGATCCAGAAGGAGGTCTGGCCGACCGAGGAGTACGAGCTGGCGAAGTCTCTCGTCGATACCTCCCTCCCCGAGAGCGACCTCTTCGCGGGCATCCGCGACAATGCCTGATATGTACGCGACCCAGGCACTGACCGACCTTGTTCCGCTTGCCGAAGAGCTCGACAAGAACAAGGTGACCCCCGGCGTTCTCGGCTTCATCGTCTTCGCGGCGCTCGCCGTGGGCGTGTGGCTGCTGATGAAGTCCATGAACCGGCACATGGGCAAGGTCGACTTCGTGGAGGCCCCGGACCCGGCGGAGGCTGCCGACGCCCCCGTCGGGGCGGGTTCTGCGAAGCGGAAGTAGACACGGGGCGGTTCCCGGGCGTCCGGCGGCCGCCCCCCCGGCCCGGCCCCGGCCCCGGCCCCGGCCTCGGGCGGGCCGGGGCCGGGGACGAACATGTCCTCAGCCGCCGGACGGACCGGCTGCGGGCCGGACCGGTACGCCCATGACCTCCCGGGCATGACGTGTCGGCGTCATGCCCAGGCGCCACGCCTGCCAGCCGTCCTCCAGGTCCACACCGCGGTTCAGCACCACCGTGAACGCCTTCGCGCACTCCTCCAGCTTGCCGTCGCGCGTCGGATGACCGGCCAGGAGCAGGTCGGACAGCTCCTGCTGTGCCACCACCGTGCCCACCTCGCTGCCGCCCGGTGACGCGTACGGCAGCAGGGTGCAGCGCAGGAAGCGGGCCCAGTCCGCGCCCCGCGCGTCGCCGTAGGAATCGAACAGCTCCGCCGCCTCGCCGCACAGCTCCAGTGCCTGCGGGGCGCGGTTGTTGCCCGCGTCGACCAGAGCCAGCTCCAGGCACGTCCACGCCTCGCCGTGGGCGACGCCGATGCGCCGGAAATCGGCCCGGGCGTCGACCAGGAGCTGGCGGGCGAAGCCGGAGTTGCGGAGGTTCCCGGTCTGCGCGGCCCGCTGGTCGCGGGTGACCCGGCCCGAGTGGTGGCGGGCGCACGCCAGCCCGTACACGTCCCGCATCCGGGAGAACATCGAGCGGGCCCGCTCCAGCTGCCGCACCGCCTGGTCGGTGTCGCCGTTCTCCTCCAGGGCCTGGCCCAGGTAGTACCGCGTCCACGCCTCGCCGCGCGCGTCCTCGTTGTCGCGGTGGCGGGCCAGGGCCAGGTGGAGTTCCTCGGCCGCCGTGGCCGGGTCGCCGTCGAGCAGCCGGGCGCGGGCCAGCTGGGTCAGCGCCCAGGCCTCGCCGCGCTCGTCACGGGTGCGGCTGTACAGATCCAGGGCCGTGCGCAGGGCGTCCTTCGCCCGGTCCACCTCGCCCATCCGCAGCAGGGTCTGGCCCAGCTGGAACTGCGTCCAGGCCTCGCCGTGCAGCGACTCGCCCTCCCGGTGCAGGGCCAGCGCGGAGTCCAGGAGGGTCAGCGCCTGGGCCAGACGGGCCCGGTCGCGTTCGACGGCGGCCAGGGCGTGCAGCGACCAGGCCCGGTCCTCGGCCTGCTCGTCGGAGGACTGGAGCTCGATCGCCTCCCGCAGCCGTGCCGCCGCCTCGGTCAGATTGCCCTGGTGGTGCAGGGTGATGCCGAGGGAGCAGAGCGCCAGCGCCGTACCCGCGTCGTTCTGCGCCTCGCGGTAGAGCCCGACCACCGACGACAGTGTGGTGCGGGCCTTGTCCAGTTCGCCGAGCTGACGGGCCGCGATGCCGGTGCGCCACTGCACGGACCGCTCCAGCAGCCCCTTGTCCACGGCCTGCGTGAGCTCGCTGATCTCGCCCAGCCGGTAGAGGTCGCCGCGCAGCAGGCAGTAGTCGCACAGCGCGCCCAGCAGATCCAGTACGGCCCCCTGGTCGACGCCCTCCGCGTGCCGGAGCGCCGAGGTGATGAAACTCGACTCGTCGTCCAGCCAGCGCAGCGCCGAGTCGAGCGAATTGAACCCGTGCGAGCCGAACTGCCCGGCCCGGGTGGACATCTTGCCGTCCACCATGCGGATCACCGCACCGGCCAGCTCCGCGTAGTTCTTGATCAGCCGCTCCTGGGCCGCGGTACGGTCGGCCGCGGTCTCCTCCTCCCGCAACCGGTCCAGGGCGAAGCCCCGTACGAGATCGTGCAGCCGGTAGCGCGAGCCGCGTACGTGGTCCAGGAGCCCGGCCCCGGCCAGGGCCGTCAGCAGCCGCCCGGCCTCCTGCTCGTCGGCAAAGAGCAGCGCGGCCGCCGCCGCGGCGCCCAGGCTGGCCCGCCCGGCCAGCGCGAGCCGGCGCAGCAGCCGCCGGGCCTGATCGGACTGGTCGGTGTAGCGCAGCCACAGCGCCCGCTCGACCGGCGCGATCCGGCCGGCGTGCGCGGCGAGATCGGTGGCGAGCGCGCCGGGGGTGCGCGCGCCGAGCGAGGAGCCCGCGATCCGCAGCGCCAGCGGCAGCCCGCCGCACAGCTCGACGACGGTGTCCGTCGACCGGGCGTCGTACGGCCCCTCCTCCGTCTCCCCGGCCGCCTCGCGCAGCAGCTCCTCCGCGCCCGCCGCGTCCAGCGCGCCGACCGGCAGCTGGTGGACCCGGGCGGGGATGCCGGCGGGCAGTTCCAGGGGCTCGCGGGCGGTGACCAGGACGAGGCTGTCGGAGCGCTCGGGGATCAGGGTGCGGACCTGGTCGGCGTCGCCCGCGTCGTCGAGGACGATCGTCACGGGGGTGCCGGTCAGATGCTGGTGGTACAGCTCGCTCAGCCGCCGCACCTGCTGCTCGGCAAAGGCCCTTCCCCGGTCTCCCGGCTCCGCTCGGCCAGGGGAGCCCCCATCCCGGAAGAGCAGCTGTTCGCGGGGCGCGCCCAGCCGGTTCAGCAGATGCAGCAGCGCGTCCCGGGCCGGCAGCGGCGCCTCGCCGGGCACGTCGCCGCGCAGGTCCACCACGCAGGCGCCCCGGAACTGGTCCTTCAGGCTGCGGGCCGCCCGCACCGCGAGCGTGGTGCGTCCCGCGCCGGGCGCGCCGTGCAGGACGACGACGGTCGGCTTGGTCTCCGTCGACGCGCGGGCCTCGCGCACCCACTGCGCGATCTGCGCCAGCTCGGCCCGCCGCCCGGCGAACGGCCCGTCGGCGGCGGGCAGCTGGCCGAACGACTGGTCGAGGACCGCGCGCATGCGGGCCGCCGCGCTGCGGTCACCGCCCCGCAGCTGCGGGGCGGTGCGCACCTGTGCGGGGACCTTCTTCGCCGGTGTGCGCGACGAGGGGCTGAGCATCCGCTGCTGGTCGAGGAACGGGCGGATGCCCCGTACCTCCAGCGCCGCCAGCCACTGCAGCCGCAGCTGTTCGGTGCCGCCGGGCTGCCCGAGCGCGCCCGCGCGCCGGTGGGCGGCGGGCCAGTGCGACGCGGTGGCCCTGGCGACGGTCGTCGCGGCCCCCGCGACCGCGACGACGGCGCCCGCGCCGAGGGCCGGCCCCGTCGCCGTACCGAACGCGACGTCAGCGCCGAAGGCGGCGACCGCAGCAACCCCGGTGACCAGCAGGGGAGTCCCCAGGGCCGCCCGGCTGAACCGCTGCGACAGCGGTTGCTGCCCGGCCTCCGCCGCGTCCAGCGCCTGGAGATACGCGGCGTACTCGTCGGCCGCGCCGGCTGCCAGGGAATCGAGCGCGGCCCGCCCGCGTGCTGTCAGCGTGCCGGCGTCGGCCCGCCCGCCCGAGCGCCGCACCTCTTCCTCGACTGCTCGTACCAACAGCCCTTCGGCTTCCGTCCGATGGCTGTCCCGCATGTGTGTCCCCCTCCGGTTACGACGATGGCACCTGCCTCGGCCGGCAGCGCCGCCCAGTGTCCTGCGTGCGGCCCGTCGGCGCGAGGGAGCGGGGCGGCGGACCGCGCCTGAGAGAGGATGTGGGTGTGCCGTCCCGCCCGGAACGTGAGACTTCCCCGTACTTGCCCCGGCATGCCGGTGTGGCGGCAGTGGTGTGCGCCCGTCCGGGCAGCTCATGTGACGAGCGTCACGCCGATTTCCTCGGGCCCGGTGTAGTCCGGACGCGGGGCGCCGGGCGTATGCCCGGTGAGACCGAGGAGATCCAGGAGCTGTTTGTTGACCGTCGAGGAGTTTGAAGAGTTCTATGCGCAGACGGTCGCCCGGCTGACGGGGCAGTTGTTCGTGATGCTCGGTGACCAGCACGAGGCGCAGGACGTGGTGCAGGAAGCTTTCGTCAAGGGCTGGAGCCGACGGCGTCAGCTCGACCTCGACGGGCAGCCCGAGGCGTGGATCCGTACCGTCGCATGGCGTCTGGCGGTGAGCCGGTGGCGCGGCCGGCGGCGGACGGCGGACGCCTGGCGGCGCAGCGGCGCCCCGCCCCATGCGGAGGCGCCCGGCCCGGAGTCGGTGGCCCTGGTGGAAGCGCTGCGGGAGCTGCCGTCCAAGCAGCGCCGCACGCTGGCCCTGCACTACGTGTGCGATCTGACGGTCGAGCAGATCGCCGCGGAGACCGGTGTGGCGGCCAGCACCGTCAAGACCCATCTGGCCCGGGGCAGGGCCACGCTCTCGCACCGTCTGCAGGATCCGCGTACCGAGGAGGGACCCTGTGTCTGAACCCAACGACCCGCTGCGGTCCCTGTTCAAGGAGGCCGCGGACGCCGGCCGGTCGCGCGCCCGTTCCGCGCCGCCCTCGTACATCACCGAGCGCGGGGAGCGCGTGCGCAGGCGCCGGGTCGTCGCGCTGGCGGTCGGAGCGTGCCTGGTCCTCTCCGGTACGGGCGCGGCCGTGGCCACGCTCCTGCCCGGAAATCCGGACACCACCCTCCCGGCCACCACGCCCACCACCCCGCAGCCCTCTCCCAGGCTCTCCCCGTCACGTACCAGCCCGCCGACGACGGACGCCCCCACTCCCGGCGAGAGCGTCTCGACATCACCGGCCAGCCCCACCGGGAGCACCAGCACGCCCCCCTGACCACCCGCCTCCCGTGCCCCGGGCAGTGCCGGCCGGGGCCGTTCGTTCCGTACCCGGGCCGGCGCGGCCCGGGGCCGTTCGGCACGCGCACGTCCGATCCAGGAGATTCTGCTGTGAGCCTTTCGACCCCCCGGCGGCCGAGTGAGTGTCCGTCCGGACGGACCGGGACCGCTTCCGGTCCGTCCGGCGACACTCCGCCGACGAGCACGGCATCCTTCGGCCGGCTCCTCCACCGGCTGAAGCCGGCCGACCGCGAGGTGCTGTGGCTGTACCTGCTGACCCGGCTGGGCATCTGGACCACCGCCTACTGCACCCGCTGGCTGTTCCTCGACGACCACCAGACCCGCCAACCCATCTCGTTCTTCTCGCCGTGGCAGCGGTGGGACTGGTGGCACTACCTGCACATAGCCCAGGACGGCTACTTCCCGAACGGGGCCGGTCCCTGGATATCCGGCTGGGACAACAGAGAAGCCTTCTTCCCCGGCTTCCCCTACCTGCTGCGGGCCGTCCACACCGTCGTCCCGAGCTGGCCCGCGGCCGGTGCGCTGATCTCCTTCGTCGCGGGGGGCGTCGCCGTGCTGGCCCTGGCCCGGATCGCCCGGCTGCACCTGCCGCAGGAGAACGCGGGGCAGCGCGCCGCCCTCTTCTTCCTGCTCTCCCCGTGCGCCGTCTTCCTGGCCGCCGGCTACACCGAAGCGCTCTTCCTCGCCCTGGCCCTGCCGGCCTGGCTGGCCGCCCAGCGTCTCAACTGGCCGCTCGCGGCCGCCCTGACCTGCCTGGCCACCACCGTCCGGGTCAGCGGACTCTTCGTCGCCGCGGCCCTCGCGGTCCACTTCGTGCTCCATGCCCGCACCGCCGCCCACTGGCGCCGCCTTCCCTGGCTGGCGCTGCCCGCCCTCCCGCCGTTGCTCCAGAGCTGGTACCTGCACGCGCACACCGGTGACTGGATGGCGTGGAAGCACGCGGAGGAACGCGGCTGGTACCGCGACTTCCACGCCCCCTGGGAAGCCTGGCGGAACACCTGGCACGCGGCCTTCGGACACTCCCAGAGCACCGGGTACGCCCTGATGTCCCAGGCCGAACTCCTCGCCATGCTGGTCGGCGTCGGCCTGCTCGTCGTGCTGGTGTGGCGGCGACGCTGGCCGGAGGCCGTGTACATCGCCCTCACGCTGTGGGCCCTGGGCACGTCCTACTGGTACACCTCCATCCCCCGCGCGACCCTCCTGTGGTGGCCGCTGTGGACCGGACTCGCCGCCTGGAGTCTGCGGTGCCGCCACGTCAAGACCGCCTATCTCGCCGTCGCGGCGCCGCTGATGACCGTCTTCGCCGTCACCTTCCTCTCCGGACGGTGGGCCGGCTGACCCGCGGCTTCCTCTCCGGACGGTGGGCCGGCTGACCCGCGGCCCGCACGCCGGCGGGCCCCGGGAGCGGGCCCGTTCGCGGGCTGCCCGGTGACGCATGGGCACGGCCCCGCCGAGTGCGCAAGGATTGGGGCATGCCCAACCGACTCGCGCACGCCACGTCTCCGTACCTCATTCAGCACGCGGACAACCCCGTCGACTGGTGGCCGTGGGAGACCGCCGCCTTCGAGGAGGCGCGCCGGCGCGACGTGCCGGTGTTCCTGAGCGTGGGGTACAGCTCCTGCCACTGGTGCCACGTGCTCGCCCACGAGAGCTTCGAGGACGAGGAGACGGCGGCCTTCATGAACGAGCACTTCGTGTCCGTGAAGGTGGACCGGGAGGAGCGGCCCGACATCGACGCCGTCTACATGGAGGCCCTGCAGGCGGCGACCGGCCAGGGCGGCTGGCCGATGTCGGTCTTCATGACCCCGGACGGCCGGCCGTTCTACTTCGGCACGTACTTCCCGCCCGAGCCGCGCCATGGGTCACCGTCCTTCAGGCAGGTGCTGGAGGGCGTACGGGCGGCCTGGGCGGGGCGGCCCGATGAAGTGGCCGAGGTGGCGGAGAAGATCGTGCGGGATCTGGCCGGCCGGCGGCTGGACTACACGAAGGCCGGACTGCCCGGCGAAGCGGAGCTGGCCCAGGCGCTGCTCGGGCTCACCCGCGAGTACGACCCGGCCTCCGGCTGGTTCGCCGGCGACACCCGGTTCCCGCCGGGCATGGTCGTCGAGTTCCTGCTCCGGCACTGGGCCCGGACGGAGTCCGAAGGGGCCCGGGACATGGCCGAGGGGCTGTGCGCGGCCATGGCGCGGTCGAGCCTGTACGACCAGGTGGGCGGAGGCTTCCACCGGTACGTACTGCGCCGGCCCGACGGACCCCTGATCCCGCACTTCGAGAAGATGCTCTACGACAACGCGCTGCTCTGCCGGGCGTACGCCCATCTGTGGCGGACGACGGGTTCGGCCCAGGCCCGCCGGGTCGCTCTGGAGACCGCGGACTTCATGGTGCGCGAGCTGCGGACGCCGGAGGGCGGTTTCGCCTCCGCGCTCGACGCCGACAGCGAGGACGGAGCCGGCCGGCACGTCGAGGGCGCGTACTACGTGTGGACGCCGGAGCAGCTGCGGGAGGTCCTCGGCGAACAGGACGCGGCCTTCGCCGCCGAGTACTTCGACGTGACGGAGGAGGGCACGTTCGAGGAGGGCGCCTCCGTCCTCCGGCTCGCGCGGACCGGCACCGGGGCGGACCCGGACCGGGCCGCCGACGTACGCGCGAAGCTGCTCGCCGCCCGTGAACTGCGCCCGCGTCCCGGGCGGGACGACAAGGTGGTCGCCGCCTGGAACGGCCTGGCGATCGCCGCGCTCGCCGAGACGGGGGCGTACTTCGACCGGCCCGACCTGGTCGAGCGCGCCACGGAGGCGGCGGATCTGCTGGTACGGGTCCACATGGGCGACGTCGCCCGGCTGGACCGGACCTCGAAGGACGGCCGGAGCGGCGGGCACGCCGGGGTCCTGGAGGACTACGGCGACGTCGCGGAGGGTTTCCTCGCCCTGGCCGCGGTCACGGGCGAGGGGGTCTGGCTGGAGTTCGCCGGCTTCCTGCTCGACATCGTGCTCCAGCACTTCACCGGCGAGGGCGGGCAGCTGTACGACACGGCGGACGACGCCGAGCAGCTCATCCGCCGTCCGCAGGACCCCACCGACAGTGCGACTCCGGCGGGCTGGACGGCGGCGGCGGGTGCGCTGCTCTCGTACGCCGCGCACACCGGCTCGGAGGCGCATCGTGCCGCCGCCGAGGGAGCGCTGGGGGTGGTGAAGGCGCTCGGGCCGCGGGTTCCCCGGTTCATCGGCTGGGGGCTCGCGGTCGCCGAGGCGCTCCTCGACGGGCCGCGCGAGGTCGCGGTCGCCGGGCCCGTGGGCGGCGAACTGCACCGTACGGCGCTGCTGGGGCGGGCACCCGGCGCGGTGGTGGCGGCGGGGGAGGCTGCGGGGACGGAGTTCCCGCTGCTGGCGGACCGGCCGATGGTGGGCGGGGCGCCGACGGCGTACGTGTGCAGGCACTTCGTGTGCGACGCTCCGACGACGGATCCCGGGGAGCTGGCACGGAGCATCGGAGCGGGCTCGCCCGGGGACCGCTGACGGGGAAGTGACGGGACCGCCGACCGGCGGAGGCGGCGACGGGGGAGCAGCGGCGCGGATCCGCCGATACGGGTCCGCTGGTACAGGTCTGCTGCTGAAACCGGTCCGCCGGCGCGGGACCGAAGACGCGGGACCGAAGACGGAGGAGCGGCGGGGCGGTGGCCCGGAGGGTGCGGAGTCCCGGTTACAGCGCCGGGCCGCCTTCGAGCGTGTCCAGCGCCCGGTTGATCATCCCGATCAGGTCGCCCTCCTGCCCGTGCTCGCCCCAGTACAGCGTCGCCTCGCGCAGCGCCGCCAGCACGGCCGCGACGAACACCCGGACCTCCAGGTCGTCCGGTTCGCGGCCGCCGCGGTCGGCGAGCGCCCGGGCCAGCGTCCTCGCCGTTTCCGACAGGGTCTCCGTCATCCGGGCCCGGACGGCGGGGACCTCCACCATCAGCCGGGTGCGCTCCCGCAGCTCGTTCTCCTCGCCCGCGAGGAACATCGTCAGCGCTTCGGCCATGATGAGCCGCAGCGACTCCAGCGGCGGTTCGTCGGCCGGCCGGTTCCGCAGCCGGGCCTCCAGGACCGGGTCGTACGTGTCGGTGAGGACGATGTCCTCCTTGGCCGCGAAGTACCGGAACACCGTGCTCGGCGACACCTCGGCCGCCTCCGCGATCTGCTCGACCGTCGTCGCGTCGTACCCCTGCTCGGATATCAGCCGGTACGTCGCCCGGCGGATCGCGATCCTGGTCCTGAGCTTCTTCCGCTCGCGCAGCCCCGGCGGGGGCTGCGCCACCGGCGCGGAAACGGAAGGGGTACGGGAGGTGGCGGTCATGGTCGACATTGTCGGGCATCGACGGGCGCCGGGACCATGCCCGTACGCTCCCGCGAGGGCGTTCAGCCGTGGTTGTAGGCCACCAGCGAGATGCCGACGTAGTGCACGACGAAGGCCGCCAGGGTCAGCGAGTGGAAGACCTCGTGGAAGCCGAACCACCGCGGTGACGGATTGGGCCGCTTGAGGCCGTAGATGACACCGCCGGCGCTGTAGAGCAGCCCGCCGACGACGACCAGCACCAGCACCGCGATCCCGCCGGTCCGCATGAAGTCCGGCAGGAAGAAGACCGCGGCCCAGCCCATCGCTATGTAGCACGGCGTGTACAGCCAGCGCGGGGCGCCGACCCAGAACACCCGGAAGGCGATGCCCGCGGCCGCCGCCGCCCAGACCGCCCACAGGAGCGGCGTCCCGGTCGACTCGGGGAGCAGGAGCAGGGTCAGCGGGGTGTAGGTGCCCGCGATGATGAGGAAGATATTGGCGTGGTCGAGCCGGCGGAGCACCGCCTCGCCGCGCGGGCCCCAGGTGCCGCGGTGGTACAGCGCGCTCACGCCGAACAGCAGGCATGCGGACAGGACGTAGACGGCGCAGGCGATCCGGCCGCGGCCGGAGTCCGTCAGCGCGATCAGCACGATCCCCGCGACGATCACGGCGGGGAACATCCCGGCGTGCAGCCAGCCGCGCAGGCGTGGTTTCAGCGGGGCGGTGTCGAACTCGGCTGGTTCCAGCCCGGGCGGCTCGGGCGCGGCGGCAGCAGTCATTCCGGCATCGTACCTACGCCACCGTAGGTAGCGGACAGGAGTGGCAATGCTCACGTGTGCGGCCCTCTGGACATATGGGCGCAACGGTCGGATGATCAAATGAGTGCGGTCGGCACCGGATGAGCGCCAACGAGATTCGAAGGGGTCGAAGCATCCGGGTCGCAGCCCCCACGGGGCCAACCAAACAGCAACCCTCAACAAGGAGCGATCGTGGCGCGCGACATCGCGGCTCCCCTCACTGCCCCCACCAACCACCAGGAGCTCATCTCCTGGGTGAACGAGATCGCAGCCGTCACCGAGCCGGACCGGGTGGTCTGGTGCGACGGCTCCGAGGCCGAGTACGAGCGCCTGTGCGGGGAGCTCGTGGCCAAGGGCACGTTCACGAAACTGGACGAGACCAAGCGCCCGAACTCCTACTACGCCGCGTCCGACCCGAGCGATGTCGCCCGCGTCGAGGACCGTACGTTCATCTGCTCCGAGAAGGCGGAGGACGCGGGTCCGACGAACCACTGGAAGGCCCCCGCCGAGATGCGGGAGATCTTCACCGGGGACCAGGGCGTCTTCCGCGGCGCCATGCGCGGCCGCACGATGTACGTCGTGCCCTTCTGTATGGGTCCGGTCGGCTCCCCGCTCTCCGCGATCGGCGTCGAGATCACCGACTCCGCGTACGTCGCCGTCTCGATGCGCACCATGACGCGCATGGGACAGGCCGTGCTCGACGAGCTCGGCACCGACGGATTCTTCGTCAAGGCCGTCCACACGCTGGGCGCCCCCCTGGAAGAGGGCCAGGAGGACGTTCCGTGGCCGTGCAACTCCACCAAGTACATCTCGCACTTCCCCGAGGACCGCGAGATCTGGTCGTACGGCTCCGGCTACGGCGGCAACGCCCTGCTCGGCAAGAAGTGCTACGCCCTGCGCATCGCCTCCGTCATGGCCCGCGACGAGGGCTGGCTCGCCGAGCACATGCTGATCCTCAAGCTCACGCCGCCGAAGGGTGAGTCCGAGGAGCCCAAGTACATCGCCGCCGCGTTCCCGAGCGCCTGCGGCAAGACCAACCTCGCCATGCTGGAGCCCACGATCCCCGGCTGGACCGTCGAGACCATCGGCGACGACATCGCCTGGATGCGGTTCGGCGAGGACGGCCGCCTCTACGCGATCAACCCCGAGGCCGGTTTCTTCGGCGTCGCGCCCGGCACCGGCGAGCACACCAATGCCAACGCCATGAAGACCATGTGGGGCAACTCCGTCTTCACCAACGTCGCGCTCACCGACGACGGCGACGTCTGGTGGGAGGGCATGACGGAGACCGCTCCGGCCCACCTCACCGACTGGAAGGGCAACGACTGGACGCCCGCGTCCGAGACGCCGGCCGCCCACCCCAACGCCCGCTTCACCGTCCCGGCCGGCCAGTGCCCGATCATCGCGCCCGAGTGGGAGGACCCGAAGGGCGTGCCGATCTCGGCCATCCTCTTCGGCGGCCGCCGCGCCTCGGCCGTACCGCTGGTCACCGAGTCCTTCGACTGGCAGCACGGGGTCTTCCTCGGGGCCAATGTGGCCTCCGAGAAGACCGCCGCCGCCGAGGGCAAGGTCGGCGAGCTGCGCCGCGACCCGTTCGCCATGCTGCCGTTCTGCGGCTACAACATGGGCGACTACATGGCCCACTGGCTCAAGGTCGGCGCGGAAAAGCCGGACCAGTCGAAGCTCCCGAAGATCTACTACGTGAACTGGTTCCGCAAGAACGACGCGGGCAAGTTCGTGTGGCCCGGCTTCGGCGAGAACAGCCGCGTCCTGAAGTGGATCGTCGAGCGCCTGGAGGGCAGGGCCGAGGGCGTCGAGACGCCGATCGGCGTGCTGCCCGCCAAGGGCGCCCTGGACACCAAGGGCCTGGACCTCTCCGAGTCCGACCTGGACTTCCTGCTCACGGTCGACAAGGAGGTCTGGCGCGAGGAGGCCGGACTGATCCCCGAGCACCTCAACACCTTCGGTGACCACGCGCCGAAGGAACTGTGGGACGAGTACCGCGCGCTGGTCCAGCGCCTGGGCTGACGCCCCCGGGCGCATCCCGCGTGGCTGCGCCCCGTACACCCCGCGGCCGGGTCTCCCGACATCCGCCCTGACCTGTGGCGTCACCGGCCCGCGCCGCGGTACGACCCCCGGAATCCCCTCACGGTTCCGGGGGTCGCCCCTTGCCGCCCCTTCATGGAACCCGCGCCATCAGTCCTGGTCGCCGGTGCAGATTCCGTTCTCCCAGGCCCAGGCGGCGATCTCGACGCGGTTGCGGGTCGCGAGCTTGCGCTGGACGTTGCCGAGATGGGTCTTGACCGTGGACAGGGTGACGTAGAGCTCGGCGGCCAGCTCCTCATTGGTACGGCCTCGCGCGACGAGGCGTACGACATCGAGTTCACGCTGGGTCAGGGGATCGACCAGCACGCCCGGCCCGGCTTTTGCCGTACGGACCGGGCGAGCCCGGGAGGCGGCCGGCCGCCGGCTGCGATGGGGCGCCATGTGCGCGAGGAGACGGACGGTCACCGAAGGAGAGATGAGCGAGTCCCCCGTGGACGCGGCTCTCACCGCTTCGGTGAGCAGGCCGGGAGCCCCGTCCTTGAGGAGGAAGCCGCAGGCGCCGTTACGCAGGGCGCTGTAGACGTATTCGTCCAGGTCGAAGGTGGTGGCGATGAGGATGTTCAAGGGGTCCGGGACGTCGGGGCCCGCGAGGAGACGGGTGACTTCCAGGCCGTCCAGCTCGGGCATCCGGATGTCCAGGAGGCAGACATCAGGCCGTAGCCGCCGGGCCTGTTCGACTGCCGTGGCCCCGTCCGCGGCCTCGGCGACGACCTGCATGTCCGGCTGGGAATCGAGGATCATACGGAACGCGGCGCGGACCATCGCCTGGTCGTCGGCGAGGAGTACCCGGATCGTCATGCCGGACATGATCGCAGGTGGTGCGCCGTCCATCAGCTGGATGAGGTGGATGCGGCGCCCAGGGGGAGAACGGCCAGGACGCGCCAGCCGCGTCCACTCTGCGGGCCGGCGGTGAGTTGCCCGCCGATCGCCTCGACCCGCTCGGCCAGACCGACCAGGCCATAGCCGCTCCCGTCCGCCTTCCCACGGGCGGCCGGGGTGCCGCCCCGGCCGTCGTCGGTCACCGACACCTCCAGCCGGCCCCGGGAGCCGGGTTGCACGGTGACCCGCACCCCGACCCGGTCGGCTCCGGTGGCGTGCTTGCGGACATTGGTCAGTGACTCCTGCACCACGCGGTGGACCGTGGTGGTGGTCTCGGGCGGGAGACGGCGTTCGGTGAGCCCCGGGTCCAGGGTCAGGTCGGCGGGCGGGCCCAGGACGGAGAACTCCTGTGTGAGGTCCCGCAGCATGCTCAGGTCGCCCGTGGGATGGGTGGTGGCCGGTGTGGCGGTGTCCCGCAGGGTGGAGACCATGGCGCGCATCGCCCCCATCGCCTGAGATCCGGCACGTTCGATCTCGGCGAGCATCCGGTCCAGGTTCTCCGGGGACTGGCTGTGGCCGGCCGCCGCCGTGAAGCGCGCAGCCTTGGTCTGGGCGACGATCGCCGTGACGTGGTGCGCCACGAAGTCATGCAACTCCCGTGCGTGCTCCACGCGCTGGGCCCGCCGCATGGCTTCGCGTTCCCGGGCGCGCAGGGTGTCGTACAACCGCAGGCACACCCCGAGCACCACCATGAACGGCACCGCGACCACAGCGATCAGGCTGATCAGGAGTTGGTGGTCCTGCCGTTCGGCGATCCGCAGGGGAAGCAGTGCGGCGGCGATCGCCGGTCCCGCCGCGTAGGCGACCGCTTTTGATGCCGGGTAGCGCCGTACGGCGCGGGTGATCAGCAGCAGGGCCGCGCACAACTCCACCATGCCCGGGGTGTTTTCGGGACGGTGGGGCAGTTGCGTCTCCACCACGGACAGAGCGCCCGAGGCGGCCGTGGCAAGGGCGATCTGCTGTGCGAGCAGGCGTTCGGGCGCGACCAGGGCGGCCAGGCACAGTACCCCGGAGACCACCGTGGCCGCAGCGGCCGGCAGGTAGGGCGCGTTGAGCCCCTCCAGCACCACGAGGACGACCAGAGCAGCACCGATGAGGCACAAGAAGGCTCGCTGGGTGAGGGACCGAGCCCGGAAGGCGGAGACCATGCAGGCCACGCTACGGCAGCGCCGTGCACGCCACTTCGGCCATTCGGCCGAGGCAGGGGGCGGCCGCTTCGGTATTCCGGTGGATCCGCGGCACCCGCACCACGCCGAAGGATCGACCCCAGGGACTCCCCGGTAACCGCCGGCCGCGTCCTCGCCGCATTCGGCCGATCCCATTCGGTCAGTCCGCTATTCCACGAGCAGTTGTGCAGGAGCGATGAGATGAACCAGAGGACGGATACCCTCTCGTCCCCCGAGAGGGCCGGCGCGGTGATCGCCGCCGCAGGCGACCTGACCAAGATCTACGGCAAGGGCGAGACCCGCGTCATGGCGCTGGCCGGGGTGTCGGCCCGCTTCCTGCGCGGCGAGTTCACCGCGATCATGGGGCCCTCCGGCTCCGGCAAGTCCACGTTCATGCACTGCCTGGCCGGACTGGACACGCCCACGTCCGGTACGGCGCGCATCGGCGACACCGACTTGGGTTCGCTGAACGACGCACAGCTGACCAAGGTACGGCGCGAGCGCATCGGCTTCGTCTTCCAGGCGTTCAACCTGCTGCCCACCCTCACCACCTGGGAGAACATCACCCTGCCGTGCCACCTGGCCGGGCACACCCCTGACCAGGCGTGGCTGACGAACCTGATCAACCTCCTGGGGCTGGCGTCCCGGCTCGACCACCGCCCCGCCCAGCTGTCCGGCGGCCAGCAGCAGCGGGTCGCCTGCGCCAGGGCCCTGGCCACCCGGCCGGCCATCGTCTTCGCCGATGAGCCCACCGGCAACCTCGACTCCCGGGCGGGAGCCGAAATCCTGTCCTTCCTGCGGGCTTCCGCACAGGAGTTGGGCCAGACGATCGTGATGGTCACCCACGATCCGGTCGCCGCGGCCTACGCCGACCGCGCCCTCTTCCTGGCCGACGGACGCCTTGTCCATGAGATGTTGGACCCGACCGCGGCCGGGGTGCTGGAGCAGATGAAGACCTTCGACGTCTCGCAGCGAGTCGGCTGACCGCGATGACCCACCACGCGATCCCCTCCCGAAGGCCGTCGACGTTCCGCGCCGCTGTCCGCACCCTTCGCTCCCACCGCCTCCGTTTCGCGATGCCCGCCCTCGCTGTGCTGCTGGGCGTGGCGTTCGTGACCGGCTCGCTGTTCTACAGCGAGTCCGTCAGCACGGCCATGGCCCGTGCACAGACCAACTCCCAACCCGATGTATCGGTGGAGATCGCACCGGACCGTTCTGCCGAATCGTCGTCCGCGGCCTCCTCCGGCGGCCCCCGGGAACTCGACGATTCGCTCCTGCGGCGGCTGCGCACGCTGCCCGGCGTCTTTGCGGCCCGTGGCACGGTCGAGGGCCACTCCTTCCTCGTCGGATCCGACGGCACCCTGGTCGGCGACCTGTACCGAGCCGCGGGCGTCAACTACGTCCCCGACCGTACGGGCAAGGACCCTCGCTACCCGCTCACGGCGGGCCGCGGCCCCCGTACCACCGGGGAGATCGCCGTCGACCGGCAGGCCGCCGAACGGGCCGGGTACCAGGTGGGCGACCGGGTACGCATCGTCGTCAACGGCACGGCCAAAAGCGCCCAGTTGGTCGGCATCTTCACCGCGCAGGACAGTCGCACGGCGGCCGGCGGCACCCTCACCGCCTTCGACACCCGCACCGCGCAACGGCAGTTCGCCTCCGCCCCGGGCAGCTACTCGGCGATCACCCTGACCGCGGCCGACGGCACACCACAGACCCAACTCGCCGAACAGGCACAGAGGTTGCTGCCCCCCGGATTGCGCGCCGCGACCCGGGAGGACCTGGAATCCGAGGCGACCTCCGCCGACGACGGCCAGAAGCTCACCACAATCCTGCTGGGCTTCGCCGGCATCGCCCTGTTCGTCTCCACGCTGCTGGTCGCCAACACCTTCACCATGCTCAGTGCGGCCCGCGCCCGCGAGCACGCGCTGCTGCGTGCGGTCGGCGCCACCAGGAAGTACGTGATGCGCCAGGTCCTGGCTGAAGCCGCCATCGTCGGAACGGTCGCCTCCGTCGCCGGCTACGTGCTGGGCATCGGGGTCGCGACGCTGTTGAACAAGCTGTTCGGCGTCACCGCAGGCCCGAATGCCGCTTTGCAGATCTTCTCCGTCACACCTGTGCTCGCGGCGTTCGCGGTCGGCATCGGCGTCACCGTACTGTCGGCGTACCTCCCGGCCCGTCGAGCGGCGGCCGTTGCGCCCGTGGCGGCGCTACGTACCAGCGAGCCGCCCACCGCTGCCTCGCTGCGCCGCCGCAACATCGTCGGCCTGGCCATCACCGCGTTCGGAGCCCTGCTGGTCGCAGCCGCCGTCGGCAGCGAGAACCTCCTCTTCGGCGCCGTACCCGTCCTCCTGATCGGACTGATCGTCCTCACCCCGCTGCTCGCCCTGGGCGTCACCGGGCTGCTGCGCTCCCCGTTGACCCGGCTGGCAGGCATCCGCGGCAAGCTCGCCGTGGAGAACGTCCGGCGCAACCCACGCCGTACGGCGGCCACCGCGACCACCCTCATGGTCGGCCTCGCGATGGTCACCGCCGTCACCGTGGCCGTCACCTCGGTCAACCGCATGGACGAGCAGGAAGCCGACAGCTCCATGACCTCGGACCTGCGCATCACGGCTGTCGACTTCGCCGAGATCGGCGATGACACCGCCGCCCGCGTGGCACGGCTTGCGGACGCCGAGGCCGTCACGCCGATCATTCGCACCTACTTCGATCTGTCCGACACCGACTCCCTGTCGACGACCGCCGTCAACCCCGCCACGGTGCAACGCCTGACACCGGTCACCGCCCGGAAGGGCTCTTTGGACCGGCTCGACCACGGCATCGCGGTCACCGAAACGACGGCCGCCGCCCACGGCTGGCGACTCGGCTCCCGAGTCACCGGCATCCTCAGCGATGCGGGCACGAAGACCAGCCTGCCCATCGTCGCGATCTACGACGGCCCGGACGATCTGACCCCGGTCCTCATCTCCGACAAGGCCCTGCCCCGCACCTCCGGCACCGAGGACCGGCCGCGCACCGAATCCATCCTGATCAAGGCCGCCCACGGCCGGACGGCCGCGCTCCGCAAGGAGATCCAGCGGACCCTGGACAACCCGGCGCTTCTTGTCCAGGACCGTGCCGACGCGAGGGCGGCTGCCGCTGCGCGGAACGCCCCGTTCCTGAACATCATGTACGCGTTGCTCAGCGTCACCGTGCTGATCGGCGCCCTCGGGGTGGTCAACACCATGGGCATGGCCGTCTTCGAACGCGTCCGGGAGATCGGCGTACTGCGGGCTCTCGGCCTGGACCGCCGAGGCGTCGGCTCCATCCTGCGCCTGGAGTCGGTGACCATCTGTCTCCTCGGCTCGGCACTCGGCCTCATCGCCGGCAGCGCGATCGGCGCGGCGGCCGTCTTCAGCCAAGAAGGCGTCCCCCTCGTCATCCCGTGGGACAGGACGCTCCTCTTCTTCCTCGCCACCACCGCAATAGGCGTCCTCGCCTCCCTCTGGCCAGGGCGCCAGGCCGCGAGAATCCCGATGCTCAAAGCCATCACCAGCGACACCGAATGACAGCCGAGCGCCCTGCGAAGTCCGGATCCCGCCACCACTTACAGGGGTCCCTCCGGTGTCCCGCCTCCGGGGCACGGATGAGTGACACCCGGTCCACGCGCCTCGACGGCCCGTGGACCGGGGTCGTCAGAGGGCGCCGACCAGCCGCGCCGGGGCGGCAGGGGCGGTGGCGGCGATCGCCGCCGTGTGGGCGTCCATGCGCTCGGCCGCGAGAATCGCGACGGCCGTGTCGGCGCGGGACGCGGCCACCACCAGCGCCCGGCCCGCCAGGGCGTGGGCGCGGCGGTGGAGCGCGAGTGCGGGTGCGTCGGTCCGGCCGGCGTGCCGGGCGGGCGGCGCGCCGCGCAGCCTGGCCACCTGCTCGGCGATGCGGTCGCCCGCCGCGCCGAGGTCCAGCTCGTCGGTGACCGCGAGGAGTGCGGCCAGGTGCCCGGCCAGCTGGATGTCCAGCTCCTCCTCGCGGGAACGGTGCGGGAAGTCGTCGGCGTGGTCGGCCGGTGTGTGGACCGATTTGGTGCGGATCGGTTCGTACATGGATGGCCTCCTGGTGTTGCTGTGGAACCATCCTACATTGGATTTAGTCTAAAGTTGTCCGCGATCGATTCCGCGGTGGCCGACGGGAAGGCCGACGGGTGGCCGACGGGAAGGCCCACGGGGCGGTTGGCGGGGGCGACGGGGTGGCCGAGAGGGTCGCCGACGAGGATGCCGGACGACCCGCTACGGCTGGCCGTACCCGTCCAGGAAGTGCGCGATCCGGTTCACCGCGTCCGTCAGATCCTCGACCGAGGGCAGCGTCACGACACGGAAGTGATCGGGCTCCGGCCAGTTGAACCCCGTACCGTGCACGACCATGATCTTCTCGGCCCGCAGCAGGTCGAGGACCAGCTGCCGGTCGTCCTTGATCTTGTAGACCTTGGGGTCCAGGCGCGGGAAGAGATACAGCGCCCCCTTCGGCTTCACGCAGGTCACGCCCGGAATGGAGGTCAGCAGGTCGTAGGCGACGTCCCGCTGCTCCAGGATCCGCCCGCCCGGCAGCACCAGCTCGTTGATCGACTGCCGTCCGCCGAGCGCGGTGGCCACGGCGTGCTGCGACGGCATATTGGCGCAGAGCCGCATGTTGGCGAGGATCGTCAGCCCCTCGATGTACGAGGACGCGTGCGCCTTCGGCCCGCACACCGCCAGCCAGCCCGAGCGGTATCCGGCCACCCGGTAGTTCTTGGAGAGCCCGTTGAACGTGAGCACCATCAGATCGGGCGCGATGGTCGCGGTCGGGGTGTGGGTCGCTCCGTCGTACAGGATCCGGTCGTAGATCTCGTCGGAACAGACGACCAGGTTGTGGCGCCGGGCGATCTCCGTCAGCCCGCGCAGCATCTCGTCGTCGTAGACCGCACCCGTCGGGTTGTTCGGGTTGATGATCACGATCGCCTTGGTGCGGTCGGTGATCTTCCGCTCGATGTCGGCGAGGTCGGGCATCCAGTCGGCCTGCTCGTCGCACCGGTAGTGCACGGCCGTACCGCCGGCCAGCGAGACCGAGGCGGTCCACAGCGGATAGTCCGGAGCCGGTACCAGGACCTCGTCGCCGTCGTCGAGCAGCGCCTGCATCGACATCTGGATCAGCTCGGAGACGCCGTTGCCCAGGTAGATGTCCTCGACGTCGAGTTCGATCCCCTTGGTCTGGTAGTGCTGCATCACCGCCCGGCGCGCGGACAGCAGCCCCTTCGCGTCGCCGTAGCCGTGCGCCCCGGAGAGGTTGCGCAGTATGTCCTCGAGGATCTCGGGCGGGCACTCGAACCCGAACGCGGCAGGGTTGCCGGTGTTCAGCTTGAGGATGCGATGACCGGCCGCTTCCAGCCGCATTGCCTCCTCAAGCACGGGGCCCCGGATTTCGTAACAGACATTGGCGAGCTTCGTGGACTGGATGACCTGCATGTCTGGGAGCTTACGACCGCGTTTCACGAGCCGCCCGGGCTTTGTCCTCCGGTTGCCCCACCCGGGTATTTCCGCTCGCCCGCGCCGTCTTCCATAGCCATGCGCCCACCGCCCGGCGCCGTGGGAACGCCGGGCGGTGGCAGCGACGGGGCTTCGAATGCGGTGGGGCAGGGAGTGACGGACCCGGACGGGTGAGATGCGCCACGACGCGGGGAGTGACGGTCCTGGTTCTCGGGGCCCGGTCCCGAGAACCACGGCCAGGCCCCGAGGCCGGGCCGTCACGGCTTCAGCTTGTCGGCCTCCCGGACCTCGTGGAGGTGGATGAGGACGTCGTAGGACTTGGCGAGCGCGACGTCGCGCGGCTCCTCGGGGAACCGCGTGCCGACGCCGAGCGTGGGCCGGGCAACGTTCAGCCAGGTGCGCGCGGCGGCCGGGGCGGTGCGGGTGTCCAGATAGAAGTCCCGGTAACGGACCTGGTCGAGGGTGTGCTCGTTCCTGCCGGGGCCGGCCGCACCCACGGTGAACTTCTTCCACTCACCACCGATGGCGTCATCCTTCGAGAGGAAGGAGCCTTGGTCGAAGGTGAAGCCGATGGGCAGGTAGCTCCTGCCCATCGTGTCGCGCAGGAACGATCCCTGCGTCTTCGGGTACAACTCCGGGTTGCTGGCGAGGTAGCCGACGTGGTCGTTCTGCGCCGACAGCAGGATCTTGCCGCCGGTCCGCTTCTGCCACCAGGTGACGTTCTGGGCCATCACCTCGTCGCGGAAGCGCTGGAATTCGGCCATCGAGTCCATGTCGGCGGGGTTCATGGTGAGGAACTTGGTGGTCTGGGCGATCGAGCGGGCGTTCTGCTCGGCCCAGTCGAATGCCTCGCCGCCCGAGCCCTTTTGGCTGCTGACCAGCTCCAGGGCCTGCTGCGCCTGGGCGGCGAGCCGCTGCCGTTCCGCGAGCGGTTTACCCAGGTAGGCGAAGACGTCGTCGATCGGGCGCAGTCCGGTGTAGAGCTCGTTGAGCTGCGGCAGCGCCTCCGGGTGGTTCTCCTTCACATAGCCGGTCACCCGGCCGAAGAACTCGTCGTTGATCGAGGGGGCGCCGATGTCGTCGCCCATGAAGTGGACGGGGCGGTCGGGGTGGTGGCGGTTGTACTCACGCATCCACTCGATGAGACCGACGAACTCCTCGCGCTCCCACGGAGAGCCGGCGAACACTTCCTTGGCCAGCTTGCGGGCGTCGCCCTTGCCGGTCTGGAGGTAGTCGTCGACCTGGAGGCCCCCGGACCAGCTCAGCTCCAGGGCGAAGGTGGTGAAGCCCTTCTTCTCGACGAGGTGGCGGAAGACCCGTTCCTTCATGGTGAAGAACTCGTGGGATCCGTGGGTGGCCTCGCCGAGTCCGACCACCTTGGCGTCGCCGACCATCGCGCTCAGGGCCCGCAGGTCGGCCGTGTTCCCGCCCGGTTCGGTCGAGCGCAGCGGATGGGCCGCCTGCTCCAGCGCGTGGACGGGGCCCTGCTTCCCGCCGGGTGTGCCTGCGGTGCCCGCGGGACCGGCCGTGGCGGCCTGGACTGCCACGGGAACGAGGACCGCTCCCGCCGCGACCACCGCGGTCGCCAGCAGTGCGCGCCGGCTGATGCGCTTCCGGTGCTTGGCCATGTTCGTACCCCTCAACTTGCATTCGGTGCTTGAGAGGGATCTTCGCCCGTGACTACCCAGCCGCGCGCTGGGGTCAGCTTCCGAAATGCTTCGGGGGAATACCCCCGGACGGCGGTACCGCTGACTCCACTGATCCGGGAATGGAGCGTCGGGTTGCGCCACGTCAGCTCAGATGCGCGGAGCCTGACAGACATGCGGCGGCGCTTCCTCGTCGTCACTCCGGCAGCCGGGTGTCCCCGGGCAGGCGGATGCCGAAGTCGGCCGCCAGGACCCGGAGCACCTCGGCGCCGTCCGCCAGCTCCCGTTCCGTGCGGGTGCCGTCGTTCGCCGTGACCGTGAGCGTGCGGCCGGTCAGCGACGGGGGGAGGTGCCGCCGCGCGTCGAGTATGCGCTGACCCCGCTGGGTGTCGGACTCAACGAGGCGCTGCGGCCGCTCGGCGCCTGGGGGAGGGAGAACATCCTCGTCGACGCCGAGCGACCGCATCCCTGACGGGCGGGAGAGCGCGCTACGACGTGCTCAAGGTACGGGCGCGAGCGCGGAGAGCAGCGGCTGATACCCGCGGTGGCCCACCCGGCCGGTCCGGGCACAGGGCGATCCTGCGCACCGGGCTGTCGCAGTCGGCCCGGGAGCTGACGGGCCGACACCGCGTGGCTTGAAACCGCCCCTTGTGGGAGCCCCTCTCGTACGCCAACATGCGCATGTCAAACCGAAGGAATTTCGGTCACAGGGGCCATCAGGGCCCTGGACAGGTCACCAGAGGGGACCCCCCACATGAAGAAGCCTCTCGTCGGCGCGCTTTTCACCGTTCTGCTCCTCGGGGCGGGAATCGCGCCCGCGACCGCGGCCGCCGGCCACGACGCGGCGCCCGGCACGGTCAAGGCGCAGAGCCGGCCCCAGGAACAGATCAAGCCGAAGGCGGTCAACTTCGCCGGAACCGTGGCGCTCAGCAACTGTTCCGGCTCCGTCGTCCGTACGCCCGACTCCCAGCCCGGCGACCCCGCGCTCGTGCTCTCCAACGGGCACTGCATGGAGTCGGGATTCCCGGGGCCGGGCGAGGTGGTGTTCAACCAGCCGTCCACCCGTAGCTTCACCCTGCTGAACGCCGCCGGCAGCGGCGTCGGCACCCTGCGGGCCAGCAAGATCGCGTACGGGACGATGACCGACACCGACATATCGGTGTACCAGCTCACCAGCACCTACGCGCAGATCGAGAGCACCTACGGCATCAAGGCGCTGGAGCTGAACACCGCGCACCCCGTCCAGGGCACCGCGATCACCGTCGTCTCCGGCTACTGGAAGCGCACGTACGCCTGCAATGTGGACGGCTTCGTCTACCGCCTCAAGGAAGGGGAGTGGACCTGGAAGGACTCGGTCCGCTACACCTCCGCCTGCCAGACCATCGGCGGTACGTCCGGCTCCCCGGTGATCGACAACGCCACCGGCAAGGTCGTCGCCGTCAACAACACCGGCAACGAGGACGGCCAGGAGTGCACGGACAACAACCCGTGCGAGGTCGACGAGAGCGGCAAGGTGACGGTGCGCGAGGGCATCAACTACGCCCAGGAGACGTACGGCATCGTGCCGTGCATCGGCGCCGGCAACAAGTTCGACCTCAGCCGGGCGGGGTGTGCCCTGCCCAAGCCGTGAGCGTGTGAACGAGCTGCCGCCGCGCTGCCCGGCCGGGCAACGCGGCGGCCACGCGTGTCCGTGGGTTCAGCGCGGCGGTCACGTGTGTCCGTGGGTTCAGCGCGTGCCCGCGCGCCGGATTGCCGCCTCGATCCCGTCCAGCAGTACGCCGAGCCCGGCGTCGAACGTCTCCCGCGCCTGGCGCTCCAGGAAGGGCAGCTCCTCGCCGTCGGGGCCGGGCGAGGGCGGCGGAGGGGCGGACGCGCTCTCCATGGCGCTCAGGTCCGGGTAACGGTCCGCGAAGTCGGGCGCCACCTCGCCCAGCAGTGCCGAGCGGGCGAACCACCACTCCTCGTCCGACTCGCCCGTCACCGCCGCGGCCTGCCGCGCCTCGGCGACCGTCCCGGCGCAGCCGCGGACGAAGTGGGACAGCGTGCCGGTCAGCCGCCGCAGGAGCGGGGCGTCGAGCCCGGTCCCGGCCAGGAGGCGTACGAGGGTGTCCAGGGTGCCGTACTCGTGCGGGCCGAGGACCGGGCGGGCCTGGGAGACCTGGAGCACCCAGGGGTGGCGGAGGTGGAACGCCAGCGTGTCATGGGCCCAATCGGTCAGCCCGGTGCGCCAGTTGTCGACTCCGGGGTACTCCGTGGGCAGCTCGGCATGGACCGCGTCGTACATCAGGTCCAGCAGTTCGCTCTTGCCGGGGACGTACGTGTAGAGGGCCATCGCCGTACGTCCCAGCCGCTCGCCCACCGCGCGCATCGAGAGCGCGGCCATGCCGTCCTCGTCGGCGACGGCGATCGCGGCGGTCACGATCGCGTCGACGCTCAGCCCCGGCCTCGGGCCCGGCGCGGGGCCGCGGCGCGGCTCCTCCGGCCGTTCGGCGCGCCACAGCAGGGACATCGAACGGCGGGCATCGCCCTGTCCGGCAAAGACCACCACTTGCGACTCCTTACGCCATAAAGTAACTTCGCCCGGGCAATTCCTTAGGGCGTAAAGTATCAGTCGCAGAGAGTGGGGCCGCGATGGGTCAGGCGTTGCCTGTGTCGTACGTACGGGTCGTGGGGGTGGAGCGGATCACCCCGAGGACGGCACGCGTCACCTTCTCCGGGGACGCGCTGGCGGAGCTCATGGAGGACCGGCCCGACCAGCAGATGAAGCTCTGCTTCCCCAGGGAGGGGCAGGAGGCGCCCCGGCTGCCGGAGCCGGACGCCGACGACACCCATGGCATGCGGTGGTACGAGGCGTATCTCGCGATCCCCGAGCCGGAGCGTCCGCTGATGCGGAGCTTCACCGTCCGCGGGTACGACCGCCGAAGCGGCCTGATGACCGTCGACTTCGTACTCCACGGCGACGGAGGCCCGGCCGCCCGCTGGGGCCGGGACGCGCGCGCCGGGGACGTTCTCGGCATGGTCGGCCCGTCCTCGATGTACGCCCGGCCGCTGCCCGACGCCGACTGGCTGCTGCTGGCCGGGGACGAGACGGCGCTCCCGGCGATCGGGACGCTCCTGGAATCCCTCCCGGCCGGGGGCCGGGCGGTGGTCTGTGCCGAGGTCGCCGACGAGGCGGAGGAACAGGTGCTCGCCTCGCCCGGCGAGGTGACCGTGCACTGGGTGCACCGGGACCGGGGCGGGAGACTCGCGGATGCGGTGAGGGGTGCCGGGCTGCCCGCCGGATCCGGCGCGGCATGGCTGGCCGGTGAGGCCGGGGCGGTACGGGCGCTCCGTCGCCACCTGGTCGAGGAGCGCGGACTGCCCAGGGCCGCCGTGGAGTTCAGCGGCTACTGGCGTAGCAGCCTCAGCCAGGACGACGCCCCGACCGAGGAGGACCTGGCCTGGGCGAAGGAGCGGGCGGCGGAGGATTGGGACCCGGCCTGACAGGGCTGTCCCGTGACGGGGCGGCTCTTGGCCTCGCCGTTGCGGGGGTGCGTGCCCCGGTGCCGTCTCAGGGGTGCGGCTGCCGTCGGCGGATCACCTGCGGCCGGCCGCAGGCGTCGACGGGTCGCCGGTACCCTGCCCGGCCCGTGCCGCCCCGCCCCGCACCGCTTTTCCCGCCAGCACCTGCGTCCGGCGGCCGTCCTCGATGACGAAGCGGCCGTCGATCAGCACATGCGGGATGCCGGCCGGCAGCGTGCGCGGCTCCTCGAACGTCGAGCCCGCCGCCACCGTCGCCGGGTCGAAGAGGACCAGGTCCGCGCGGTAGCCCTCGCGGACGTACCCGCGGTCGGCCAGCCGCAGCCGCCGCGCGGGGCGGGAGGTGAGGTGGGCGACGCACTCCTCCAGCGACAGGATGCCCAACTCCCTTACGTACCGGCCGAGATAATGCGGGAACGTGCCGTACGCGCGCGGGTGCGGCTTGTCGCCCTGGAGGATGCCGTCGCTGCCGCCGGTGTGCACCCGGTGGCGCATGATCTGCCGGACGTTCTCCTCGTGGCCCACGCGCTGGAGGATCGTCGTGCCGAGCCGGTCCTCGACGAGCAGCCGGCGGGCGGTCGCCCAGGGCTCCTCGCCGCGCAGGCGCGCGGACTCGGCGACCGTACGGCCGACCTGGCCGGCGAGGACCGGCACGCTGACGCCGGAGATCTCGATCGTGTCCCACTCGATCGGCACGCCGTGGCAGCCGTCCGAGCCGAGCACCTCCAGATGGTGCCGGATCCGTTCCGCCGTCGCGTCGTCCGCCAGGCGCGCGAGGACCGACTCGGGTCCGCCCTCGCCCGCCCAGCTCGGCAGCATCGCGACGAGGGTGGTGCAGCCGGGGGTGTACGGGTAGGTGTCGAGGGAGATGTCCGCGCCCGCGTCGAGGGCGTCGTCGAGCAGGGCGAGCAGTTCCGGCGCCCTGCCCTTGTTCACCCCGAAGTTCATGGTGGCGTGGGCGAGGTGGAGGGCGCAGTCCGCGTTCCCGGTGAGCCGCACCATCTCCTCGTACGCGCCGAGCGCGTTGGCTCCGTACGAGCGGTGGTGCGGGCAGTAGTAGCCGCCGTACCGGGCCACCACCCGGCACAGTTCGGTGAGTTCGGCGTCGTCCGCGTACATGCCGGGGGTGTACGTGAGGCCGGAGGACATGCCGACCGCGCCGTCCGTCATGCCCTGGGCGACGAGTTCCTTCATCCGGGTCAGCTCGGCGTCGGTGGCCGGGCGGTCCTCCCAGCCCATCACGTGCATCCGGACCGTGCCCTGGGGGATGAGGTAGGCGGCGTTGACCGCGATGCCCTGCCCGCCGAAGTTGCGGTCGAGGCGGTCCAGGTACTCGCCGACCGTGCGCCAGTCGAAGTCGAGGTCCGAACCGTCGCCGTTCCAGCCGGTGATCGTCCTGCGTACCTCGGCGAGCGTACGGTCGTCGGCCGGGGCGTACGACAGGCCGTCCTGGCCGAGGACTTCGAGCGTGACGCCCTGCGCGGCCTTGGCGCTGTGGTCGGGGTCGCGGAGCAGTGCGAGATCGCTGTGCGCGTGCATGTCGACGAAGCCGGGGGAGAGGGCGAGTCCGTCGGCGTCGAGGATGCGACGGGCGAAGGGGCGCGGGCCGGGGGCGTGTTCGGGGTGGATCTCGGCGATCCGGCCGTCGCCGATGGCCACGTCGGCGCGGTGGGCGGGGGCGCCGGTGCCGTCGATGACGCGTGCATTGCGGATGACCAGGTCCATGGGGCCCGCCTTTCAGGGGCGTTCGTTCCCCGGCCCGCGGGGGATCAGAAGAACGTGCGGATGTAGTCGGTGACCGTGCCGTCCGCCTCCACCAGCGGAATCAGCTGCCACTTGTCGAAGCTCGTGCACGGATGCGACAGGCCCATCCCCACCCAGTCGCCCACCTCCAGCTCCGCGCCCGGCTCCGTACGCACCCAGGTGTGCTGGTCCGACAGTCCGCTGACCGCGACACCCGTCGCAGGCCGGAGCGTGCCGTCGCGGCCGGACCGTACGACCTGGGCCTGCGGGAGGTCGAGGTCGTACGCCGCGTCCCGCTTGCCCGCGTTCAGGAACGCCTGCTCGGGGGTGGGGCGGGAGACGACCTGGGCCCAGAGCCGGAAGGCGGGCCGCAAAGTCCCCTCCTGCGGAACGCGGTTGAACGGGGTGAGTTTCCGGTAGTGGCCGTCGTCGTGCGAGACGTACGCCCCCGAGCGCAGCAGCCTGAGCACCGGACCGGAGAGTTCAGGCATCTCCGCGAACGCGTCCGCCACCGTGTCGAACCACGCGCTGCCGCCCGCGCTGATCACGATCCCCTCACCGGCCGCCACCGACGCCGCGAACCTGCCCGCGCGGTCGAAGCCGACGGCCAGCGCCACGAGTCGGCGCAGCCACTCGCGTACCCGCTCCCCGGACGCGTCCGGCACCTCGCCCTCGTAGCCGGCCACGCCCACCAGACGCAGGGTCCCGGTCGCGGCCACCGCGTCGGCGACCGCCGCGCACTCGGCCTCGGTACGGACACCGGTGCGCGCGCCCTCGCCCGCGCCCAGTTCCACGACGACGTCGACCGGCCGGGAGGCGCCCGCCGCCCGCAGCGCCTCGTCCATCAGCTCGACGCCGCGCACCGAGTCGACGTAGCAGATGAACCGGAACTCCGGGTCGTCGTCCAGCTCGCCGGCCAGCCAGCGCAGGGCCGCGGCGTCGACGAGTTCGTTGGCGAGGAAGATCCGCCGGATTCCGTACGCCCGGTAGACCCGCGCCTGGTGCGGCACGGCGGCAGTGATGCCCCAGGCACCGTGTGCCAGCTGGCGGGCGAAGAGCTGCGGAGACATGGAGGTCTTGCCGTGCGGGGCGAAGGCGAGCCCGTGGCGCTCCGCGTACGCCTCCAGAAGGGCGAGATTGTGCTCGACCGACTCGGCGGACAGGGCGAGCACCGGGGTGGTGAAGCCGCCCGTGAAGAGATTGCGCCGCTCGGCGGCGAGGGCGCCGACGGTCAGGCCCTCCGCGTCGGGCGGGAGCGCCTTGAAGCGGTAATCGACCAGCTCGTCGGCTAGTCCGGTCACAGGACGGTCGGCGGCCAAGGGGGCCTCCTCGATCGAAGTATTCGTTGCAGCATATGCAACTCTCATTGCGTATACCGCTTGACGCTGTCTAACATCCGAGCCGACGCCGGGTCAATGCCGACGGCCTGCGTCGATTCTTCCCCGCCCCGCCGCACATCCGCCCGCCTTGCCGCCCCACCGCCCGCCCCGCCGCACCACTGCCCGCCCCGCCGAACCCACCGACCCCGCGAGGAGCCCCGAGTGCCCGGAACCCCGGCCAGGACCGCCGACGCCGACACGGCCGCCGAAGTCGTGTGTCTCGGCGAATCCATGGTGACGTTCCTGCCGTCGCAGCCCGGACGCCTCGCCGACGTGCCCTCCTTCGGCCGCGGCATCGGCGGCGCCGAGTCCAACGTCGCCTGCGCGCTCGCCGCGGCCGGGCACCGGGCGGCCTGGGTCGGCAGGGTCGGCGCGGACGGGTTCGGGGACCACCTCGTCGGGGCGATCGCCGGGTACGGGGTCGACACCTCCGCCGTGCGGCGCGATCCGGAGCGGCCCACCGGGATCTACTTCCGTACGGCGACGGACCGGGCCACCGATGTCCACGAGGTCGCGTACTACCGGGCCGGGTCCGCCGCCTCCGCGATGTCCCCGGACAACGTCCCGCACGAGGTGCTGTTCGCGGCCCGCGTCCTGCACCTGTCCGGCATCACGGCGGCGCTCTCCGCCGACTGCCTGGCCCTGCTCCACGACCTGACCGCGCCCCGGCCCGACCGCCCGCTGATCTCCTTCGACGTCAACCACCGGCCGGGCCTGTGGCGCGACACCGACGCCGCCCCCGGCGTCCTCCTCGACCTCGCCCGCCGCTCCGACCTGGTCTTCGTCGGCGAGGACGAGGCGGAGGAGGCGTGGGGGGTGAAGGGCGCGGAGGCGATCCGTGCGGTGCTGCCGGAGCCGGAGGTGCTGGTCGTGAAGCGCGGGTCCGACGGGGCGACGGTGTTCTCGGGGCCCCGCCCCGGCCCCCGCTCCTCGGACACCGAAGGGGCCGGTCCTGTCTCCGCGGGAGTCGGCCGTGCCTCCGGGGGATCCGGTCCTGTCTCCGCGGGGGCCGACTCCGTCACCACCGTCCCCGCCCTCCACGTCGATGTCGTCGCCCCGGTCGGCGCCGGTGACGCCTTCGCCGCCGGTTTCCTCTCCGCCACCCTCCGCGGCCTCCCCGTACGCGACCGCGTCCGGCACGGCCACCTCATGGCCGCCGCCGTCCTCACCGTTCCCGGCGACCTCACCGCCCCTCCGGCCCGCGCGCACGCCGACGCCCTCGCCGCACTGGACGACGAAGCCTGGGGGAGACTTCGTCTCGGCCCCGGGTGGACGGGGCACGACCAGGAGGTACGAACGACGTGAGCGGGCGCAGCGAGCGAACGGACAGGAGGGGCGTCCCGGGCGACGTCCGGGCCGAGGGCAGCGAGGCACGCGCATGAGCCAGACCGTCGACCGGGCGCTGAGCATCCTGCCGCTGCTCGCCCGGGGGTCCGCCGACCTCGGGCAGGTCGCCGAGCGGCTCGGCGTCCACAAGTCCACCGCGCTGCGCCTGCTCCGCACGCTCCACGAACACGGGCTCGTCTACCGCCAGCAGGACCAGCGCTACCGCCTCGGCGCCCGTCTCTTCGCCCTCGCGCAGGAAGCCGTCGAGAACCTCGACGTACGCGAGATCGCCCACCCCCACCTCGTCGAACTCAACGAGAGCTGCGGCCACACCGTGCATCTCGCGGTGTACGAGGAGAACGAGGTCCTCTACATCGACAAGGTCGAGAGCCGCTACCCGGTCCGGATGTACTCACGCATCGGGAAGCCCGTCGCGATCACCGTCGCCGCCGTGGCGAAACTGCTCCTCGCCGACCTCACCGAGCCCGAGCGGCGCGCCATCGCCGAGAAGCTCGACTACCCCATGTACACGTCCCGTTCGATCCCGAACGCCGGTGCCTTCCTCAAGGAGCTCGCCGCCGTCCGCGAACAGGGCTGGGCCACCGACCTCGGCGGCCACGAGGAGTCCATCAACTGCGTCGGCGCCCCCATCCGGGGTGCGGACGGTCGGGTCGTCGCCGCGATGTCGGTCTCCGCGCCCAATGTCGTCGTCACGGCCGAGGAACTCCTCACCCTGCTCCCCCTGGTGCGCCGCACCGCCGACACCATCAGCCGGGAGTACTCCGGCACCGACCACCCCCACCAACCCAGGAGAGCCTGAACAGCCATGACCGAGAAGATCGCCCTCACCCCGAGCACCCACACCACGCCGCCCGCGAAGTTCTCGCACGGGGTGAAGAAGGGGAACATCCTCCAGGTCGCCGGTCAGGTCGGCTTCCTCCCCGCCGTCGAGGGCAAGGCCCCGACCCCCGCCGGTCCGACCCTGCGCGAGCAGACCCTGCAGACCTTCGCCAACGTCAAGGCGATCCTGGAGGAGGGCGGCGCGAGCTGGGACGACGTGATGATGATGCGCGTCTACCTCACGGACGTGGACCACTTCGCCGAGATGAACGAGATCTACAACAGCTACTTCGGCGAGCAGAACCTGAAGGCGGCCCCCGCCGCCCGTACGACGGTCTACGTCGGCCTTCCCAAGGGCCTGCTCATCGAGATCGACGCGCTCGCGGTCCTCGGCTGATCCGGCTGAGCAAGCCGATCGTGCCTGCCGACGGGTCAGGACGGGCGGGTGCAAATGATGTTCTTGCCTCCGTCCACCTTCCAGTACCAGTTCCGCTCCCCGGCACCCGCCGGACAGATCTGGCCGCTGTACGACTTGGGCGCCCGGTAGTAGTCGGTGATCTGCAGGATGGCGTAGCCCGCGACCGGCACCCGGTCGGAGCTGCAGTTCCAGACCACCATCAGATCGGCCTGGCCGTTCCCCTTCGGATCGGCGGGAAAGCACTGGCCCTTACGGAATTGACGCGACAGGCACAGGGTCGTGTCGAACCCGTCGTCCGCCGAGTGGTGCCACTCGCCGCGGCCGTTCCCGCTGCGGCAGTCGTAGGGGGAACCGGAGGTGGAGGTGGCGCTGGAGACATAGACGTAGGCGCTGGCGGATTCGCAGTCGACCCGGATGGGCACCGAGGCGCTCCACCTCCCGTGCCCGTCGTCGTAGACGTTGAGACAGTCACCGGAACGCACGGCGCGGAACGCCTGGTCCGTGGGGTCGGGGGTGGGTGTGGGGGTGGGCGTGGAGGTCTGCCCGGCGGTGGAACCGTAGGTGCTTCCGCCGGACGCGGTGGTGCTGGTGCTGCCCGTATCGAAGAGCTTCCAGGGCTGCCAGACCACGAGTACGAAGAAGAGGACCGGGACGAGCAGCCAGCCGCTGCCGGAGGACTTCTTCGCCGCCGGTGGTGCGGGTTCCGCAGGTGTCGTCGGTGTGCGGCGGGGCGCTGATGAGGACGCTGACGCCGACGAGGACGCCGACGAGGACGACGAGGACGACGATGAGGACGTGGACGAGCCGGGCGACGGCCGTGCCGACGAGGCACGGGCCCGCCGCTCGGCCCGCCAGTGCTCCTTCGCGGCGCGTTTCTTCGCGCGTTCGCGTTCGGCGCGTTGGTGTTCTTCGGCGGCGCGTTGCCGTTCTCGTGCGGCGCGTTTCTCGGCGCGTTCGCGTTCGGCGCGTTGGTGTTCTTCGGCGGCGCGTTGCCGTTCTCGTGCGGCGCGTTTCTCGGCGCGTTCGCGTTCGGCCCGTTGGTGCTCCTCGGCGGCCCGCTGCCGTTCCCGCTCGGCACGTTCCTGCTCGGCACGTTCCTGCCCGGCGCGTTCCTGCTCGGCGCGTTCCCGCAGGTCCCGTTCGCGTTCCCGCAGCCGCCGCAGGTGCGCCTCGCGTTCCTCGGTGTACATCCGGGTGGTGCGCGGTGGCGGCACCATGCTCGTGCGCTGGTCGACGGTCGGGGCTTCCGGCTCGATCCGGTTCGTGCGCGCGAGGTCCCGGCCCTGGGCCGCGTACTCCTCGATCAGCGCCGTCCAGCGCGGTGGCAGCCAGCGGCTGCCGCTGTGCGTCGCCGGCATCCCGGCCTGGTCCGCCCGGAACCGGCCGAGCAGATCGGCGGGCGTGGGGCGTCCGGCCGGATCGGTGGCCAGGCACGGGCGGATCGTCGGGACGAGTTCCTTCGGCAGCCCGTCGAGGTCGAGTTCGCCGCGCTGTACTCGGGCGAGCAGGCGCAGGGCGTCGCCGTCCGAGCGGTACGGCGGCCGGCCGGTGGCCAGCAGGAACAGGGCCGCGCCCAGCGAGTACACGTCCGACGCCGCCGTGGACGGCTCGCCGCGCGCCTGCTCGGGCGAGGTGAACGCGATGGTGCCCAGGGTGAGGCTGGTGCGGGTGAGGTCGCTGGCGTGGGAAATGCCGAAGTCGATCAGCCGGGGGCCGGCCAGCGGCAGCAGCACGTTCTGCGGCTTCACGTCGCGGTGCACGATGCCCTCGCGGTGCAGGGTGACCAGTGCTTCCGCGGTGCCGGCCGCCGCCCACCGCACGGCCGATGCGGGCAACACCCCGCAGCTGCGCACCAGTTCGGAGAGCGGGGGCGCGGCGATGTAGTCGATGGCCATCCAGGGCCGCTCGGCGCCCGGGTCCGCGTCCCGTACCCGCGCCGTGTGCGCGCTGTCGACCCGCTGCGCGAGCGTCACCTCCCGGGCGAACCGCCGCCGGTCGATCGCGCTGACATCCCCCTCCGCGAGCAGCGTCTTCACCGCGACGAGCCCTCCGGCGCCCCCAGAGCCCCCAGCGTCCCCGGCGCCCCCGGGCCCCCCGGTTCTCCGGCCGGACTTCCCGGGGCCCTGCCCGTCGTCGCTCCGGGCCAGGTAGATCCGCCCCATGCCGCCGGAGGCCAGCCGCCCGATCAGCCGGTACGGCCCGAGCACCGCCGGATCGTCCGCGCCCAGTGCCTGAACCCGCGCCCCGGCCATGTCGCTCCCCCCGTCGCACCATCGCGCCCCCACCACGGTGGCACGCGAGCGCCCATGAGGCCATGGGTCGGGCCTGTCCCGGACACCGCGCCCGGAACCGGGACAGACAGGGGACGGCCCCGTCCCCGCAGACCGGCGGGGACGGCCCCGGCCCCATGGACCGACCCGGCCGGGCCCGCACCCGACCGGGCGTCGCTCGACGCGGCGTCCCCTCCGGTGTGTTCTCAGCCACCGGGCCAGTACAGGGGGCCGCTCTGTTGCCCGTAGTACCCGGGTGTTGTCCAGGCAGCCGGCAGCTGGGAGGCCCGGTCGCTGACTCCGCCCGCGGCGGTGTACGTACCCGGGGGCGCGTCCACCGTCGTATCGCAGAAGCGGGTCTCGGTGGCGACCGGCCGAGGGCAGTGGTGCCGGTCGCTCTTGTGCCTCGTCTCGGTGCGCACGAGCCATGTCCACATCTGTTTCGGCGGGTCGGCGACGGCTCCCGCCGCCCGGTAGTACGTGGCGACGCGCAGCCGTCCTCCGGACGTGCCGATGCACATCCGGTACGTCACACCGTGGTCGGGGTTCTTCCAGCCGCTGCACTGGAGAGCCAGGTCCGACGAGTCCACGCCCGGCGGGTCCGCGTCCGGGGAGGCCGGTGGCCGTGGGGCCGTCGATGTCGGGGTTTCGGACACCGACGGTGTGGCGGGGGCGGGCGAGGCGGCACCCGAAGGTGTGGGATCGGTGGTCGGGCTCGATTCCGGGCCGGCCGAGGGCGAGACCGCTGGAGCGGGGGGCGGGTGCCCCGGACCGGTGCTGCCGCCTGCCGGGTACAGCCGCGCTCCCACCAGCACGACGGCCAGTACCAGTCCGGCGGCGTGCAGGGACACCGCCGTGCGATGGCGCAGGGTGCCCCGTGCCCGGGAACCGTCGCCCGACGCGACGACGACCTGGCTCCCGCCGTGGACGTTGTGGATGACGACGCTCGGGCCACCGGGGGCCGGGGCCGGCGCGTGGACACCGGCACCGGCACCGGCCTGCGTCCGCTTCACCGTCGAAAGCCGCCCACGGCCCGCGTCCTCCTCCCTCCGTCTTCCCGGCGTGTCCGGTACGTCGTCGGTGGTTCCCGCATCCCCCGAACCGCCGGATGCCGGACGGGACCCCGACGGGACGACACGTTGCAGCGCCATGCCGGTCACCGCGAGCAGCAGCCCCGCCACGGAGGCCACATCACTGCCGGTGCCCCACCCGTCGAGTTGAGCGACCACCACCGGAGCCAGCGCAAGCAGTCCCGAGCACCACCACAGAAGCTGTCCTCGCCGCCCGTGTCCGATGCTTCCCCGCTCCACAGAACCTTCCTCCGTCCGGGAGTTCGCCGCCCCCCGTGCGCGGCGAACCGGGTGGACAGTCTGCGCCGGAACGGCATTGAATTCCGCACGTGCGCAACGGTGCGAACAACCCCCGGTCAGAATGAAATCAATCTCCGGCCTGCCGACGGCCGACGGACAGGAAGACGGGGGTGACGCGTGGGACGGCAGGAGAAGCCGCTCGACGGGGACCGGGAGGCACTCGTCGAACTCGCCGCTGCGTTACGGGCGTTACGGGCGGCACAAGGAAACCCGCCGTACCGGACATTGGCCGCCAGAGTCCATGTGGCGCCCTCGACCCTCTCGGCGGCGGCCTCGGGCAACCGGCTGCCCACATGGGTGGCGCTCAGCGCCTTCCTGCGCGCCTGCGGTGTCACCGACGACACCGAATGGCGCGCCCGGTGGAACCGGCTGAGCGGGCGGGACGCTCCGCTCGCGGCCGGGCCGAACCCGGGACCGCCCCCGGTACGACGCGGCCGGCCGGTAGCCCCGCGTACCCCGTACGAGCGGCAGGCGTCCGGCCGCTCACCCGGTGTCCGTGTCCCTGACACTCCCACTTCCTTCGTCGGGCGGGCCGACGACCTGCGGCGGGTGCACGAACTGCTGTCCGCCGGACGGATGGTGACCCTCACGGGCCTGGGCGGGGTCGGTAAGACGAGACTCGCGCAGCAGACTGCCCGCAGCGCGGCTCTCCGGCACCGCGACGGGGCACGCTGGGTGGAGCTGGCCGAGGTGAGTGCGCCCGAGTCGGTCGCGAACCAAGTCCTCGCGGCGCTCGGCGAGGTGCCGGTCCCGGGAGTGCCGCCGCTCGCCGGACTCGTCGCGCTGTTGCGCGATCGCGACCTGCTCCTCGTCCTCGACAACTGCGAGCATCTGATCCCCGCCACCGGCAGGCTCATCGACGCCGTCCTGCGCGGAGCGCCGGACATCACCTTCCTGACCACCAGCCGCCATCCGCTCGGCGTCGGCGGAGAGTGCCTCTGCGCCGTCGCCCCGTTGCCGGTCACGGCCGACCGCGGCGGCGCGCTCGACCTGTTGTGGGCGCGTGCCCGTTCCGTCCGGCCCGATCTGCGATGGGGCGCCGCGGACCGGGAGAGCGCCCGGCAGATCTGCCGCCGCCTGGACGGTGTGCCGCTCTCGATGGAGATCGCGGCACGCCGGCTGCGATTCCTGTCGCCCGCCCAGCTTCTGGAGCGGCTGGATTCCGGCCTGCACGATCTGGGCAACGCGAATCCGGCGGCCCCGCCCCGCCACGCGTCGCTGCGGGCCGTGCTCGACTGGAGCCATCGGCTGTGCAGTCCGGACGAACAGTGGGCCTGGGCGGCCTTCTCCGTCTTCTCGGGCCAGGTGCCGGTGGAAGCCGCCGAGGCCGTCTGCGCGCCCGTCCCCGTACGGGCCCCGGCCGCTTCCCGCAGCGCCGTCCTCGACTCGCTGGCGGGGCTCGTCGACCACTCCATTCTCACCGCGGTGCGAACGGCGGACGGTGAGCACCGGCTGATGATGCCGGAGACGGTCCGCGAGTACGGGCGCACCCTGCTGGACGGGCGGGGAGGCGCCGAACTGGCCGCGCGCAGGCACCTCGACTGGTGGGCCGGGTTCGCGAGGAGCGCCCGCGAACGCTGGCACGGACCGGGCCAGGCCGAGCTGATCCGGGCCGTCCGGGCAGAGCTGGCGGGACTGCGCCGCGCCCATGAATACGGGCTGACGGAGTCACGCGACCCGGCCGCCGTCCGGGTGGCGGCCGGAATGGTGGCCGATCTGTGGTGGCATTGCGTCGCGGTGGGATCACTGGACGAAGGCCGCCGATGGATGACGCGCGCCCTGCACCGCACCATCGATGCCTCGGCCGGTGGTGCCTCGGCCGCCGACTCCTCGGCCGGTGGTGCCTCGACCGCCGACTCCCCGGCTGCCGACTCCCCGGCCGTCCGTGCCGGGAGGGCCGGTGACATCCACGATGCCGTCGAGTGCGATGACACCCGGGTATGCGAGGACACCCGGGTCCCCGTGACCCGGACCCTGCCCGTCGAGGGGACGGCCCCGGCGCCGGACCCGCCCGCGCCCACACCCGCCGGCGTGCGTACCAGGCTCATGTGGATGCGCGCGTACCTCGACGCCATGCGCGGGGACGCCGACGCAGCACTGAAGGGCGCGGTCCGGGCCGCGGGCCGCGCCCGGCGGTCCGGTGACCCCTGCGCACTCGGCTGGAGCCTGCTGGTGCAGGGCCTGTCCCTCCTGATGCGTGGGCAACCGGACCGGGCGGTGGCACTCACGGAGAGGTCGCTCGGACTCTTTCGGACGGAGGGGAACGCGGAAGGCCTCCAGCACGCGCTCAGTCAGCTCGGCACCGCCTACTGGCAGGCGGGCGACGCGGACAGAGCACGTACTCATCTGACGGACGCGGCAGCGGCCGCTGCCCGGACCGGAGAGGAGTGGCATCGCGGCTACATCCTCTGGTCCCTGGCCCTGTTGCTGCTGGCCCGTGGCGAGCCGGCCGAGGCACGCGCCACGCTGGCCGAGGCGCTGACCGGCCGGGAGCGGTTCCCGGACAGGCGCACACCGGTCGCGCTGCTCGACGCGCTGGCCCAGTGCGCGCTGGCGGAGCGCAGGGGGCTGCGGGAGGCGGCGGTGCTGCTTGCCGCTTCGGCGGCCATCTGGCCCGCGAGCGAGGCCCTGCTCTTCGGGTACGAGGGCCTGATCGAACGCCGCAGCGCGTGCCGCGCCGCGCTGCGCCGGGCCCTCGGGGAGCGGGTGTTCGACGCGGCGGTCACCGAGGGCGCGACGCTCACCCCGGCGCAGGCCGTGGGCCGGGCCGTGCGTCACTGTCTGTCTCCGACGGGGTGAACATGCAGCAGCGCCGCCGGGGAGCGGCGGCGCTGCTGGTCAGGAGGTACGGCCACCGGCTAAGGCAGGCCGTGGACGTGCGGGGCCACCGCGTTCGACCAGGCGTTGCCCGACTTGGCGTCCCAGTTGGTCGACCAGGTCATCGCGCCGCGGAGACCGGGGTAGGTCTTCGAGGGCTTGAAGGTGCCGCAGTTGGTGCCCGAGGCCAGGCAGTCCAGGGCCGCGTTCACGACCGAGGGGGACACATAGCCACCGCCCGCGCCGCTGGCGGAGGCGGGAACTCCGAGGCCGACCTGGGACGGGTCGAGGCCGCCCTCCAGCTGGATGCAGGCGAGCGCGGTGAGGAAGTCCACCGAGCCCTGCGAGTAGACCTTGCCGTCGCAGCCGAGCATCGAACCGCTGTTGTAGTACTGCGTGTTGACGACGGTCAGGATGTCCTTGATGCCGAGGGCCGTCTTGAAGTACTCGCCCGAGGTGGACTGCATGTCGATGGTCTGCGGGGCCATCGTGATGACGAGGCCGGAGCCCGCCTTCTGCGACAGCGAGTGCAGCGCCTTCGTCATGTACGTGGAGTTGAGGCCGTTCTCCAGGTCGATGTCGACGCCGTTGAAGCCGTACTCCTGGATGAGCGAGTACACCGAGTCGGCGAAGTTGGCCGCGGAGGCGTCGCTGTTGACCGAGACGGACCCCTTCTCACCGCCGACCGAGATGATGACGTTCTTCCCGGCCGCCTGCTTCGCCTTGATGTCGGCCTTGAACTGGTCGACGGTGTAGCCGTTCAGCCCCGCCGTGTCCAGGTTGAAGGTGACGGCACCCGGCGTGGTCGTGGCATCGGCGAAGGAGACCGCGATGATGTCGTAGTTCGCGGGCACGTCGCCGAGCTTCTGCACGGTCGCGCCGTTGTTGAAGTTCTGCCAGTAGCCGGTCACCGCGTGCTTGGGCACCGAGGTGCCGGGATGGGGATTGCCGCCGCCGTCCTTGGCCGTACGGCCGCTGACCGTCGCGGACTTGACGGACTCACCGGCCGCGTTGGTGGCGGTCACCGCGAACTGGTACGCCGTGTCGGCTGCCAGACCCGTGACCGTGGCGGAGGTCCCGGTGGACGTGGTGGCCTTCGTGCCGTCCTTGTAGACGGTGTAGCCGCTCGCCCCGGAGACCGCGTTCCAGGACAGGGCCACGGAGGAGGTTGTGGTCGCGCCGACCGCGAGTCCGGCCGGGGCGGCCGGGACCCCCGGCTCGGGGTCGGTACCGCCGCCGTCGGGGCCGCTGACCGAGACGTCGTCCACCAGATAGGCGGCCTGCCCGTACCAGCCGTGCGTGTACACCGTGACCGAGGTGGTGTTCGGGCCGGTCCTGAAGCTGGTGGTGAGCCGGGACCAGTTGGTGGAGCCGGGGGACCAGGCCGACACGTCGGTGGTTCCGGTGCCGCTCGCGCCGAGGTACGCGTACCCGCCCTGCACCCAGGAGCTGAGCGTGTACGTCGAGTCGGGCCTCACGGCCACGGTCTGGGCGCACTGCGCGTTGTCCTGGCCGCCCGGGGTGGCCTTGAGGGCGGCGGTGCCGCCGTGCACGGGCGAGGAGACGATGGTGCCACTGCCGCCGGAACAGGCCCAGTTGGCGAGCCCCGACTCGAAGCCCGCGTTCTTGGCGACGTTGATGTCGGCGGCCTGGGCGTTGCCGACGAGACCGGTGGCGGTCAGCGCGCCGGCCGCGAGGACGGCCAGGGCGCCGCCGAGGAGCGGCCGGGTGTGGCGCCTGCGGAGTCTGTGGCCGCTGGCGGGGGAAGGTTCCACTTTGCTGCCTCCGTGGGGGAGTTGGGGTGCTGGGCGGGGGAACTCGGGGGAAGGCCGGGCCGGGGGTGCTCGGGGGTGCCCGAAGACACCCGGGAACGAGTCGGCGGCATCGGCCGACGGGTATCGCGGCTGTCTTCGGAGTGGCGCGGAGATGAAGCGGGAGTGGGGTGGAGCGACGGTGGCCACCGCTGGCGGATAAACTGGTCCAGACCAATCAAGTTGTCAAGACCTCTGGCAGTGACGGTTGTACGGGCGGCGCCCGCCGGGCCGCCCCGCGTGGTCCCCGTCGCGCACCCGTGAACGCCCCCGCGCAGGTTCCGGAACCGCCGTGAACCCCCAATGAATTGACGTTTTGTTGACCTCGTACGCCCCCGTGCGGGTGACGTGGCTCAGATGTCCGGACAGTGACGACCCGGCCGCCGTCGCAGAGTCGTGTGCCAGGTTCCGCATCCGGTCTGACGTGCGGAAATCAATTCGAGGCCGCAGGTAATCGGAAGGTGGATTCGTAACACTCCGCAGTGGTGCAGGAGTTAACGGTTTTCGATTTGATCCGATTTAGCACCAGGGCGTTGCCCGGCCGTCTCGCACACGTTGTCGTACTGGCCCCCGAAAAGTGTTCTCTGCCAGGTAGGACGTGGATAAAGTGCTGAGGCAGAACCGCGGAGCAGGAGCGATTGCGGCCTACGTCATGACCGGCGTTTGGCCGGAGCCGAAACGGGGAACAGCGTGCCGACCGCAATAGCAGTGACCAGTGCTGATTTGGTACTACCTCCGACCGACCAGCAGACACCGACAGCCGCTCTGTTGCAGGCGCCCGACGCGCAGGCGCTGGAGATGGCCATCGGTGACATGCATGTGCTGCTCGAACAGCACGGGTACGTCGTCGCCGTCTACCCGACCGGTATCGCGCCCGCTCACGAGCGCCGCCTCTACTCCGTACGGTCCGTACTGGAGAGCGACCGCATCGCTCTGCTCAAGGTGGACCTCCCCCCCTTGGGTATCGCCGTACTCGTCAGGCAGCTGCGCCAGCTGTCCATCTGCGACTTCAGCCCGGGAGTGGTCGCCTCCGCCGCCCGGCTGCTGTCCCACTACATCCATGCGGGCGCCCTGCTGAACTCGGTCACCAAGTTCGACCGGGTTCCGGTCGACCTCAGGACACACGCACAGTCCTGGGTCCCGGGCTCCCAGTTCGCCGTGGTCGCGGGGCCGGACCCGCAGCTCGTCAAGGTCGGCCCGAAGGCGGACCTGCCGACCGGCCCGGAGTACGCCACCGACCTGGTGATCGCCAAAGGGCAGTCGCAGTCCGAGTGGGTCAAGCAGACTCTCGCACCCGCGTGGCAGGTCCAGTCCATTCACGAGGCTGCCCTCCCGTCCGATTCCCCGGCTTGGTGGGGAACCGGGAAACTGGTGGAATTCGCCGCCTATCTTCCAGACATCTCCGTCCTGTACCAACTGGTGGCCTCCGTGCGTCGAGAGAACTGCCACTGGTGCGGAATGGAGCTCATCGGCGACTGCTGCGGGTTCTGCTCCTCCCCGCTACCCGCAGCCGAGAGCCGAATGCACCCCGCCGGTGTCCTCAGCCATGGAGCGCCCGCACCACCGCAGTCCTAGCGCTTCCGCTTTCCTCCGTAGACGCCCTCCTGTCCGCTGCCCCACGCATCCGATTCGAACGAGGTTGTCCGGCCCATGAACTCCCGCCAGCGCCGCGGCGTGATACTCCTGCTTTTGTCGGTTCTGTGCGCCTTCGGCGCCTTCGCCGGCGTGCTCTCGGTGATCAGCGATGTCAATACCAAGGTCGGCCCCGAGGTCTCGGCCTACCAGCTGAAGTCGGACGTCGCGCCCTACACAGCCCTGTCGTCCGGCCAGTTCGAGAAGATCTCGATGCCGAAGCGCTGGCTCTCCACCAACGCGGTGACCGACCTCTCCGAGGTGAACGGCAAGATCGCCGTCACCCAGCTGCGCAAGGGCTCGCTGCTCCAGTCCGACATGATGCAGAAGCGCCCCGAGCTGCAGCCCGGGGAGCAGGAGATCGCCATCATGATCGACGCCGCGACCGGCGTCGCGGGCAAGATCACCCCCGGTGCCACCGTCAACATCTACGCCACCTTCGCCGGTGAGCGCGACGGCGACCCCTCCCAGTCGAAGGTCATCGTCTCCAACGCCAAGGTGCTGGACGTCGGCAAGCTCACCGCCCTGGAGCCGAGCGGCGACGGCAAGTCCAACATGGGCACCGAGGCCGTCCCGATCACCTTCGCACTCAACACGCTCGACACCCAGCGCATCGCCTACGCCGAGTCCTTCGCGGAGCACGTACGCCTCGCGCTCCTGGCCTCCGGCAGCGACAGCACCATCCGCCCGGGCGACCGCACCTACACGATCGACAAGGACAAGTGAGGATCGCATGACCACCAGGATCCTCCCGGCCGTCGGTGACCTCGACGCGGCCAGATCCGTCACCACCCTGCTCAGCCAGCTCCCCGACGCGGAACCGGCCACCCCGGTCGGCGACTCGACGCAGCTGATCGACACCCTCGCCCGGCTCGCGGGCGAATCCCTCGACGATCTGCCCGAGGTCGTGCTGGTCCACGAGCGGATCGGTCCGGTGCCGGCACTGGAACTGATCCGGGAGGTCTCCCTGCGCTTCCCCGCCATCGGGGTCGTGCTGATCACCGCCGACGTCACCCCCGGCCTGTTCGCCTCCGCCATGGAGTCGGGCGCGCGAGGCGTCATCACCCTGCCCCTGAATTACGAGGAACTGGCCAGCCGGGTCCAGTCCGCCGCCCAGTGGTCCGTCGGCGTCCGCCGGCACCTGAGCACCGGGGCCGATGTCTTCACCGGCCCCGGCGGTACGGTCATCACGGTCAGCGGTGCCAAGGGCGGGGTCGGCACCACCGTCGCCGCGATCCAACTCGCCCTGGCGGCCCAGGCGTCCGGGCGCACCGTCGCCCTGGTCGACATGGACCTCCAGGCCGGCGACATCGGCTCGTACCTCGATGTGCAGTTCCGGCGCTCCATCGTCGACCTGTCGACCATCACCGACATCTCGCCGCGGGTCCTGTCCGATGCCGTGTTCACCCACGGCACCGGTCTGGCGCTGCTGCTGGCCCCCGGCGAGGGCGAGAGCGCCGAGGAGGTCAGCGACCGCTCGGCCCGGCAGATCGTCAGCGCCCTGCGCTCCCGCTACGAGGTCGTGGTGATCGACTGCGGCAGCCAGCTCCAGGGAGCCAGCGCCGCGGCCATCGAGATGGCCGACTCGGCGCTGCTGGTCACCACACCGGATGTGATCGCGGTGCGCGGCGCCAAGCGCCTCGTACGGATGTGGGACCGGCTCCAGATCCGCAAGGCGGAGGAGACGGTCACCGTGGTCAACCGGTTCATCCGCAACACCGAGATCCAGCCGCAGCTGATCGAGAAGATCACCGGTACCCGGACGGCCAACACCGCGGTTCCCGCGAACTTCAAGGAACTCCAGGCCGTCGTCGACGCGGGCCGACTGCATGAACTCGACTCCAAGAGCACGGTCAAACAGGCCCTCTGGGCCCTTGCGGGCGAGCTCGGCATCGTCAAGGTTCCTGAGAAGACGGAAAAGAACGGCGCGAAGAGCGGCGTGAAGTTCAAGAACGACCGAGGCTCGATCGGCCGCCGACGCGACCGTGACGGCGACTCCCGGAACCGTTGACGACCTAGGGGGCAAGTTGACCAATGGCACTTACCGAGACGAAAGACACGGAGATACGGGGAAGGCGCTACGGTGATCCGTCCCCGGCGCCCGGCGGTGTGTGCGGCCGGCTGCCCGGCCGAGGGCGCGACCGGGGCCAGTCCGCGATCGAGTTCCTGGGCGTCACACCGCTGATCATCCTGTTGTGTGTCGCGCTCTGGCAGTGCGCGCTGATCGGCTACACGTTCTCGTTGGCGGGGAACTCGGCGGACGAGGCCGCGCACACGGGGGCCATCTCGGAGGGCTCGCGGGGGCAAGCCTGCCGGGACGCGGCGGAGAAGAACCTGCCGAAGGTGTGGCGGGAGGGGATGAAGCGGACGAAGTGCGATGACTCGTCCGGGCTGTACAAGGCCACGGTGAAGCTACGAGTGCCGGTCCTGGTGCCCGGAGTCTTCAACCTGCCGATGACCATCGAGGGCAACGCCGCGTCGCCGCTGGAGGCCGAGCGATGAGCATGCGCACGCACACACCGGGCCGGAGGACCGCCGCGTCCCGCCGTGACCGCGGGCAGGTCGCCATCGAGTACATGGGCTTCATCCCGCTGATGCTTCTGGTGGGTCTCTTCGCGATCCAGCTGGGGGTCGCCGCGTACGCCGCCGGCCAGGCGGGCACCGGCGCCCGCACAGCGGCGCGTTCCGCCAGCCAGGACGAGCCGCGCGGGGATTCCGAGCGTGCGGGGCGCGAGGCGATGAGTGACTGGCTCGGCAGCTACAAGAACGCGAAGTTCAGTCGCCACGACGGATCCGGCAAAGTGCAGTACACCACTCGCGTGAGGATCCCCTCCGTTGTGCCCGGTATCGCCGACTGGGGTTGGGCGAAGCGCAGTTCCACCATGCCGCGAGGGTGAGCGGGGCCCGCACCGCACGACCGGAGCACCACCAGCAAGCCTGAGCGAGGAGTTACGGAATGAGTCTGCGGGCACGCATGACCGCCCCCGAGAAGAACGGCGGCGCGCGGGAGGACAGCCACATGGTGGCCACCTACCGCGCCAAGCTGCTCGAAGAGATCGACCTGGCGGAGATGTCTTCGCTCGCCGCCGCAGACCGGCGAGCCCGGCTGGAGCGCGTACTCAGCCACATCATCAGCCGTGAGGGCCCGGTCCTCTCGACGGTCGAACGCACCCAGCTGATCCGCCGGGTCGTCGACGAGGCCCTCGGTCTCGGCATCCTGGAACCGCTCCTCGAAGACGCGTCCATCACCGAGATCATGGTGAACGGGCCGGACCAGATCTTCGTCGAGCGCAGCGGCAAGGTCGAGCAGCTGCCGATGCGCTTCAGCTCGCACGAGCAACTGATGCAGACCATCGAACGCATCGTGTCGACGGTCAACCGTCGTGTGGACGAACAAAACCCCATGGTTGACGCGCGTCTACCCAGCGGTGAGCGTGTCAACGTGATCATCCCGCCGCTGTCGCTGACCGGTGCCACGCTCACCATCCGGCGGTTCCCGAGGGCCTTCACGCTCCAGGAAATGATCAACGTCGGCTCGCTCGACGAGCAGATGCTGATCCTGCTGTCCGGACTCGTCCAGGCCAAGCTGAACGTCATCGTGTCCGGGGCCACCGGTACCGGAAAGACGACGCTCCTCAACGCGCTCTCCGGCCTCATTCCCAACAGCGAGCGCATCGTCACCATCGAGGACTCCGCCGAGCTCCAGCTCCAGCAGAGCCATGTCATCCGGCTGGAGTCCCGGCCGGCGAACGTCGAGGGAAAGGGCCAGATCACCATTCGTGACCTGGTCCGCAACTCCCTGCGTATGCGACCCGACCGCATCGTCGTCGGTGAGGTCCGTGGCGGCGAATCGCTCGACATGCTCCAGGCCATGTCGACCGGTCACGACGGCTCGCTCGCCACCGTCCACGCCAACAACGCCGAGGACGCGCTCATGCGTCTGCAGACCCTGGCCTCGATGTCCGAGATCAAGATCCCGTTCGAGGCCCTGCACGACCAGATCAACAGCGCCGTCGATGTCATCGTCCAGCTCACCCGGCACGCCGACGGCTCCCGCAAGATCACCGAGATCGCCGTTCTCGACTCGCACGGCAGGGACCCCTACCGCATCGTGTCCGTCGCCCGGTTCGACGCCCAGCCCATGGACGCCGAAGGACGGATCCACGGCGAGTTCACGTACCTCCCGATCCCGCGCAAGATCGCCGAGCGCCTCTACATGGCCAGCCAGCCCGTCCCGCAGGCCTTCGGGGTCGCCGAATCCGCCGAACAGCTCGCCACCCGAGAGGCCAACTAGGTACCGTGCCATGACGAATCTCCCTCTTCTCACGATCGGTGTGACGCTGCTCGCCGGCGTCACGGGCGTCGCGGGCCTGCACGCCTACTCCGGCGGCAAGGCCGACCGGGACGCCATGGTGGACCGCCTGTCGTACACCGGTCACGTCCCCGAGACCGGGCGGCACCGCCGGTTCCGCGGCCTCGACACCAGGCTGCGCAAGACCGGCCTCGGCCGGAAGCTCGAACTGAAGCTGGCCGCCACCGGCCTCGACATCACCCCGGGCGAGTTCTTCGTCTGCGCGCTCGTCGCGATGGCCGGGCTCTGGATGATCGCCTCGTCGATGCTCGCGAGTTTCTTCGGCCCGGTCGCCGCCCTGATCGGCCTCTGGGGCACCAACGCCTTCCTGAACTGGGAGCGGACCAAGCGCACCGAACGCTTCATCAACCAGCTCCCCGAACTCGCCCGCATCCTCGCCAACGCCACCCAGGCCGGCCTCGCGCTGCGTACCTCCATCAGCATGGCGGCCGACGAGATGGAGGACCCGGCGGGCGAGGAACTGTCCAGGGTCTCCCGGCGCCTCGCCGTCGGCGAACCTCTCGACGACGCGCTGAGCGAGCTGACCGACCGGCTCCCCTCCCGCGAACTCGTCGTCCTCGTCACCACCCTCGTCCTGTCCAACCGGGCCGGCGGTACGGTCGTCAGCTCCCTGCGCAACCTCACCGAGACACTGGAAGAGCGCAAGGAGACCCGGCGCGAAGTCAAGACCCAGCTGTCCCAGGTCACCGTCACCGCCTACGCCGTCCCCATCTTCGGCCTGGGCGCCATGCTCCTGATGAACGCCGTCATGCCCGGTGCCCTCGACCGCATGACCGGCGCCTTCATCGGCCAGGTCGCGGTGGTCATCGCCATCACCCTCTACGCGATCGGATTCATCGTGATCCGTCGTCTGTCCCGGATCGACGTCTGATGGGCGGGGCACACATGGACCTGTTGCTCGCGGGAGGCATGGCTCTGGCCGTGTACGGCATCATCGCCGGCATCCGCATGTACCGGGCAGACGCGAAGCTTCCCGGCGACCTCGCCATCGCCCTGGAGGTCGGTTCCACCCGCACCAGCGCGGTCGGTTCCGGCATCGACCGGCTGGGCATGCGCTGGGCCCCCGCGGTCCTGCGGATGATGGGCCCGAAAGCCGTCAACAAGAAGCGCCACCAGATCGACATGGCGGGTAACCCCGGCGGTCTGACCCTCGACCGCTACGCTGCCCGCCGCGCCGTCTACGGCGGCCTCGGCGCGCTCGGCGCGTTCACGATGATCATGCGCGGGCAGATCTTCCTCTCCCTGGTGCTGGTCGCCTTCGGCCTGTTCTGGGTCGAGGTCGGGCTCTGGTCGGCGGTCCGAGTCCGCCGCGACCACATCGACCGGACGCTCCCGGACTTCCTCGACGTCCTCGCCGTCGTCGTGTCGGCCGGCCTCGGCTTCCGTCAGGCGCTGGGCCGCGTCGCCGAGAAGTACGAAGGCCCATGGGCCGACGAACTCCGCATCACCCTCCGCCAGATGGATATGGGCGTCAGTCGCCGCGAGGCGTTCGAGCAGCTGCGCAAGCGCAATGACTCGGAGCAGGTGGCGATGTTCGTGACCACGCTGCAACAGGGTGAGGAGCTCGGTGCACCGATCGTCGAGACGCTGATCCAGATCGCCAACGACATGCGGCGCACCGACGCCCAGAACGCCCGCCGGAAGGCGGCCAGGGCGGTTCCCAAGGCGACCTTCGCCGTCACCACGTTCCTTCTCCCCGGAACCCTGGTGCTGCTGACCGTCGGCTTCGTCTACGGGGCCGACGTCGACTTGAGCTTCCTCACGGGCTGATGACGTGAACGACGCGGACGGCGGGCAGGACGGGCAGAAGGAGGTGACAGGCTCATGTCTTTCCAACTCGGTGGCATCCAGACCGGACTGAACACGGACGTGCGCCGGGCCATCGCCGATCCCGGATCGCGCCCGGCGTTCGCGATCCAGCTCAACGCCCTTCAGGCAATGTGCCGACAGGTCTTCGGCTTCCGGCTCGCGATGATCGCCATGGCCACCCCGTCCGCGATCGGCCACACCGCGTCGGGCCCGGCCACCTGGCTGATCGGCTCGGCCATCCTCGTCACATTCATGGGCTCGTACGTCCTGTTCCGCGACTGGGAACGCTTCGGCCCCGTACTCCTGCGCCATCCCTGGCTGCTCGGCATAGACGCCTTCTTCGGCGCCCTGCTGCTGATCACAGCGAGCCCCGAGTCCACCCTCGCCTATGTCACCGTCTGCACCCCGCTGCTGGCCGGACTGGTCTACGGCTGGCGCGGTGCGGCGGTCTTCGCCGCCCTCCAGATCGTCATCGTTCTCGGGGTGTACGGCACCGACCCGAAACTGCAGCCCGCCGACGCCACAGCGTTCCTGCTCCCCGGCTTCTGCGTGATCGCGGGAGCCGTCGGTGTCACCCTGCGCAATCTGCTCCTCCGCTTCGGAACGGCCAGCCAGGCCCTCACCGAGACCAGGGCCCGCCTCGCCGTGAGCGAGGCCGTGGAGGGTGAACGCACCCGGCTCGCCCGGGAGATGCACGACTCGGTCGCCAAGACCCTGCACGGCCTGGCTCTGGCCGCCGACGGCCTGGCCGGCTCGTCCGACCGCATGGACCCGCTCGCCGTGAAGCACCAGGCCGAACTGGTTGCCAGAGCCGCCCGTCGCGCCGCGGCGGAATCCCGCGAACTCCTGTCCGACCTGCGGCGCGAGTCCGGTCTCGACGGCGGCGTGGACGTCGTACGCGAACTCCGGGCCCGAGCCGCGGACTTCACTCGGCGGCAGGGCCTCACGGCCACCTTCCGACTCCTCGACGAGGCACCGATACCGCACCTCCCGCAGGCCGTCGCGCGTCAGCTGCTCACCATCGCCTCCGAAGCGATGGAGAACGCCCACCGCCACGCACAACCCACCTACCTCGTTGTGCTCGCAGGGGTGAACGGTGATGTCCTTCGCGTCAGCGTGTACGACGACGGACGAGGTCTGCCCGCAGGAATCACCCTGGACGACCTTCGCCACGCCGGGCACTTCGGCCTGGTGGGCATGGTCGAACGCGCCGCATCCATCGGCGCCCGCATCCGTATCGGGAAGGGCCAGGCAGCCAAGGGCACCGAAGTACGCCTGGAACTCCCGATCGCCGCTCTCGATGTCCCCGCAATGGGACAGCAACTCAGCTGAACAGCAACCGAACCGAACAGTTCCTAATCCACCCTCACCCCCCATGACACCCTGAGAGGAGGTCGCAGATGCCGGATGACATCTCCCGCGCGTCGGGCCAGGACCGGGCAGCGCAGAACCACGCCTTCCCGCACACATCCCCGCACGTCACTCCGCTCGACCCGGAGCCCAGCTCGTATCCGCTCACCACCCCCGTCCCCCAGCAGTCCGCGGCATCCGAGTCCATGCCTCCCTTCCCCGCGCCGCCCATGCCCGTGCCCGGAGCTCTGCGGGTCGTCGTCGCCGACGACAATCCGGTGGTCCGGGCCGGCCTGGGCGTCCTGCTCTCCGGCCGCGACGACATCGAGGTCGTCGCGGAGGCCGCGGACGGCCGCCAGGCCTACGACATGGCCGTACTGCACCGCCCGGACGTCGTCCTGCTCGATGTGCGTATGCCCGGTGTCGACGGCATCTCCGCACTGCCTCACCTCGTACGGGTCGCGCCGGTCATGATGCTGACGTACAGCCGCGAGAGCGAAATCGTCCATGAGGCCCTGCGCCTCGGCGCCGGCGGCTATCTGGTCCACGGCGAATTCACAGCCGACCAGCTGGTGCAGGCCGTACGCGACACGAGGGACGGCCGTGCCCACTTCACGGCCACCGCGGCCAACGCCCTGCTGGCCCATATGCGTCAGGGCCCCGGACCACAGGGGCGGACCCTCCCGGAGGGGCTCGGCGCGGCCCTGACCACGGACGTTCCCTACCAGGGGGCCGGCTATGACGGCCACAGTCGCGATTTCGTTCAGCAACACGGTGCGCCCGCACCTACACCTCAACCTGAGCCGACCCCACCTGCGGCGCGACCGGTCCGACCCGCGCAGGGTCTTTCGCATCTGCAACCGGTTGTGGCACAGTCTTCCATGACCGGGGGGCCGGGCACGGCTCTCAACAGGCTTCAGTTCGGGCTGAGTTCACGGGAGGTGGAGGTCATGGAGCTGATCGCGTCCGGCATGAGCAATCAGCAGATCGCCGCCACCTGCTTCATCAGTGAGAAGACGGTCAAGAACCACATCAACCGCATCTTCACCAAGCTGCACAGTGCCAGCCGCAGCGAGGCCATCGCCCGCTGGCTCGGTACGGCCCCCTCGGCGGGGCCGGGGGCGCGCGGAGTCGGTGGTCACCGTGGCTGAGCGGGAGAACGGGGCCACGGCGAGGCAGATGGGGCGTGGGGCCCCGCACCGCCTGTACGTCTCCGTGTCACAGGCCCAACTGACGCTTTGGGCCCGGGAATGGGTCCTGGGGCCCTCCGGCGAGCAGGGTGCGCCGCCCTATGTTTCTCATGTCGCCAGCGGCACCGGCCAGGAGGAAGCCGGTACCGCGGGCGACGCCAAGGAAACGTGCGAGTCGGCCGGCTACCGGTCGGCCGAATCCGGAGGGGAACACCATGTCGGACATCACCCTGAAGACCGCTGTTCGCATCAATGGCTGGGCCAACACCGCCGTGAGCCGCATGCAGAAGCGCTACGAGAACATGGACCGCGGCCAGACGGCGTTCGAGTACCTGGGCATCATCCTGGTGGTCGTGGCGATCATCGGTGCGATCGTGGCCACGGGTATCGGCAGCGCGATCAGCGAGAAGATCAAGGGCTTGGTGGGCACCATCGCGACCAAGTAATGCGGCGTCGCACTCGTACCGATGCAGGGCAGGCCTTCCCCATCTACGTAGCGATGGTGGCGGGCCTGCTCTTCCTCGCGTTCGCATTCTTTGCCGTCGGCAAGGCCTCGGCCTTGCGCAATGGAGCCCAGGGGGCCGCGGATGCCGCGGCCCTGGCTGCCGCCCAGCAGACTCGTGAGCAGTTCGGGGCACCGTTCTACGCCTCGCTGCCCGGGAAGATGCTGGACCCTTTCCTCAATGCCCACCCGGTTCGCGGCTGCCCTGCGGCTTATGGGCTCGCCTCGGCGAATCGGGCAACAGTCAAGGTCTGTCGCCCGATTCCTGGTGGTCAGCGAGACCGGATCAGGGTTGAGGTCAAGGGGCACGATTCGGTGGACTCGCCGGTCGTTCGCGATACGGAGAAAGTGGTCGGCAAGGCCAAGGCCACCGCTGTCATCGAGTTTCGCTGCCCCGACTGGGAGTCCGTGGACTACAACGACGACGGCGTCCAGGACATGTACTTCTTCACCTGCAGGGGCGGCGAGGTGCTCGAAATCGAGCCGAGCAATCCTCCGCCCTGGTCCGAGGTGAGCAAGACTCTCTACGACGTGCACCTGGTCGACAACTGACGGCGAACGACGAGTAAAGGAATCAGAACCCATGAGCATTCGGTGCTCCACCAAGTCCCGAAGGGCAGTGGCTGCCGTCTCCCTGGCAGCGGCCCTGGCCCTGGCCGTCACGGGCTGCGGCACTGACGGTGGTGGCGAGAAGACGAACGACGCTGGTTCGTCGCCGTCCTCCGAGCCGTCCAAGCCTTCCGACGGGGACAAGGCGGCGAAGCAGGAGGACACCGCTGCCGGGGACAACGTGGACCCGAATGTGAAGCTCGCCGAGATCAAGGGAAGCGGACTGACTCTCGTGATCAATCAGGTGAAGCGTGACTCCGGAGGATTCGTCACGATTCAGGGCGAGATCAAGAACGTGAGCGACCGGGCACAGAACTCCGGTTCATGGGCCGGTCCGGAGACTGCGGTTGCTACGAAGAACCCGAACTCCGTGGCCGGCGCGACGCTGGTGGACAAGGTAGGAAAGAAGCGCTACTACGTGCTCCGGGACACGGAGAGCCGTTGCCTCTGCACCACCAACATCCTCCCGGTGTCGCCGGGGGAGTCGACCCCGATCTTCATGCAGTTCCCGGCGCCTCCGAGCACGACGACGGAGGTCGACTTCACCCTGCCGACGTTTGCCACGACTTCCCTGAAGATTTCAGGGTGACGGCTGACATGAACAACAACCGAACCAGGTTGAAGCCGATCGGCGCCGCCGGACTCTCCGTGGCGTCGGTCATGGTCGTGGCCACTGCCACCCTGTTCGGAGCCTCGTCGGCGCTCGCCGACGACGGCCCGAGCGTGCCGCCCGGCACCGAGGCGACGTCGGTGCCTCCGGTGAAGCTCGACCCCGACGACCCCGATCTGAAGATGCCCGAGGGCGGCACGCTCGCCCCCGCCAAGGTCCTCGACATCATCCAGGTTGTCGAGGACATGGGCGGCGAAGAGCGTCGCGAGGACAGCAACGCGAACATCAAGTTCGCGCTCCAGGCCGAGGTCCTCTTCGGCAAGGACAGCGCCAAGCTGAGTTCCGCCGCCAACTCGCGTATCGCGGCCATCGCCGCCGAGATCAAGAAGCAGAACGCCACCAAGGTGCGCGTCTTCGGCTTCACCGACAACCTCGGCTCCTCGGCCCACGGCGATGTGCTGTCCAAGCAGCGCGCCAACGCCGTGCAGTCGGTGCTGGTCAAGGAGCTGGGGTCGAACGTCACCTTCGACATCCGTGGTTACGGCGAGCAGTACCCGATCGCCGACAACAGCAGCGAGGACGGCCGCAAGAAGAACCGCCGCGTGGAGGTCTCCTTCCCGCGTGGCGGCGCTTCCTGAGGTCACCCGCGCCTGCCACAGGGGCCCGGCACCGCGAGCGCTTCGCGGTGCCGGGCCCCTGTTGTTGCTACAGCAGATGGTCGGCCTTGCCGGCCTTGATGTCGCGGATGAGTTGCTGGAGTGCTTCGCGGCTGTCGGTGAGGCAGTGCTCCTCCGCGCCGGTGACAGCTATGTAGCTGCGGCCCTGTTCGTCGGTTCCGATTGCTGGAATCCACTTCCAGATCTGCGATATTTCTATACTTCAGACCTAGGTTCCAGAATGGGTTAATGTGAGCAAAAGGTTCATGGCTAGATTTTTGCAGGCTCCGGAGGTCTCGCCCGAAGATTGGGTATCGCAACCGGAGGCGGCGAAACTTCTCAATGTCTCAGTGGCGCGAATCGGGATGCTTATAGCCAGGGATAGGCTCTCTCCTGCCTGTAGTTCAGAGGGTGCCGAAGGAGTGACTCGTGAGAGCGTCATTCAAGAAGTTGATTGGCGCAAGTCCGCAACAATTCTCAGCAAGGCGGGGCGCGTTCTGAAGGATTTAGTCAAGTTCCTTTGAGGGGTAATTGGTAGCAAAGCAGAGACGGCATGGTGGTGGCCTCGCCCGAGCCGTTGCCGCGTCATCTGCACTTACTGGCTATCCCATTCTGTACAGAGATTCCGTGCGGGTCCAATCACACCGAGAGCCGAGGCGCGCGCGGGAAACTGAAGCATCTTCTTCCGGAGCCAGCAGTCCTGTAAGGGACCTGGGTTACTGAGCCTTTTTCAACCTGCCCCTTGGGCATGGTGGTTGGAGGTATGGGTGGTGTACGGGCGTGGAGAAGCTCCTGGTAGACGGGTGCGTGTCGAGTTCAAGCCGTCCTGCCAGGAGCTTCCGCGTGCTTGTCCACCCAGTCGGCGCCGATCTGTCCGCCGCGCTGTACCAGTCGCGGCCCGAGGCGACGATCAGGCAGGTCGCTGCCGATCTGGGGTCAACCGGGAGACCCTGCGCAACTGGGTCCGGGGCCGCCGGACCGAGACGCCGACGGAGCCTCCCACGCCGTTGGAGGAGGAGAACGCCGCCCTGCGCCGGAAGGTCCGTGAGCTGGAGATTAACGCGAGATCCGACGCAAAGCGGCCGAGTATTTCGCCGGGGATTTTTTCCTGAACACGAAAGGAAGCTGAATGTAGGGCAGCTGCCAAAAGTGATGCTGTGTGGAAGATGAAGCTTTTGTGGCCCTTCGAAGCCGCCCTGCGGGGGGAAGCTTCAAGCCGCGTGTGTCACGAACGCAGAGGGGAGCTCAAATAGGAGGAGCTTCTTGATGCGGTGCTGTGCGTGAGATGAAGGACTCGGCCCTTCGAAGCCGTCCTGCGGGGGAAACTTCAATCGCCGACGGGGCGAAGAAGCTGGGCAGCCCCTCAACCCGTTCGACTAGTAGCAAGGCCCGGGGCAAGATTCCCAAGCCCACAGCGCGAGTTCGATTCTCGTCACCCGCTCCAATAAAAAAAGCCCAGCTCAGGGGACGAACCCCCAAGCTGGGCTTCTGTGTTGTCTAAGGGCTGTCAGAGTTGACAGATAAAGCCCGCAAGGTGGACGCCCGCCTTCCCGGAATGGACCTCTAGGGCTGGAGGCACTCGACAATGAGAGGAGAGGCCACCACCAGCCTTGATGGGCGGCTAGAACCCATATCCAGGAAGATTCGATTGGTGCAGTCGAAAGTCGCCACCACCTGAGCGTAGCCGGACAGCCTCGGGAAACTAAGACTCTGCTGCTCGACCCGTTCAGCCATTTTGATTACACCTTCACGGAAACCTGGCATGCCAGCCAAAAGAGTCTCGTTATCCTCTGCCGCCACTGCTTGAATCATAGCAATCAGGCTGTCGTGAGCGGAGTCTAGCTCTTGCACTTCCACCCCTGCTCGAACTCCGGGGGGAGTGGTTAGGTTACTTGGATTCCCGTAGAGTAGGAGCGCCACCTCGTCGGTGGATTGAGGGTGAGGGCCGAAGAAGAGCATTCGGAAATCGTCGGCCCACACGAGGGCTTGGGCTAGCCTTGTATCAAACCGAATCCAGGCACCATCGGATACTCTCGGATTCTCATACTGCAGTGCGATCTTTTTGAGATGCTTCAGAACCTTTCTTGCCTCTTTGAGGACGGTCTCTGGGGTACTGTCCTCAGCGTCAGCGGACCCTGCGGTTGCGGACAGTGTCGCAATGCTCGCTACCGACACCTCGGCGCTCACATCCTTCAGAGATAAGCGAGATTTCTTACCCCAAGGGAACTGCTGCAACTTACTCCTGGAAAGGTAAACCACTTGGCGCACGCGTTTTCTCCACCCCTGTAGTGCCAGTGATATAGGACCATCTCAGTGAGACGAGCGGTCGGCTTGACCCACTTCTTGAAACATGCCTAAGGGGCATCCGCCAGACGGCCCATTCGTCACCAAGCCGGGGTGCCAGTAAGTGTGATTCGGTAAATACCCTACGGGGAAGCTGCGGCCGCCTGACGCCTGGCAGCGCGTGTCGCCGCCATACGCGCCCGCTGTGCCGGTTGGACATAAATAATGAACACGGCCTCATTTATCAACTCGGCAACGTCCGCTATCTCCTCTGCGGAATACGCTAACCCATCATGGACTGCATCATTCCCAACCACTCTCGCCTCATGGAAAGCGTCCACGATATTCTGTGAGACACCTAGCGCAGCCAGAGAGGTTATCCGATTATAAAGGTTGCTTCCAGTGGCACCTTGATCTTTAGCTATTTGCTCCACGACTGACCGATATCCGACACCTGCCAGCCGGTAAGCCCCTACCGACTCAGTCAAGGCCGCTTCGCCAAATATCTCGCGCACCAATGACGGCGCATCCGAAGAGATCTGACGTGGTTGCGGCTCCACCTTTGGATACACTCGCCTAATTTCGACACTCTCGTAATGCGTGACGGAGCCTTTTTCCATCGGATCTATCACAGTCCACAAGAATAGACAGTTGGCAGAGCAGTAATCACAGGAAAGCTTGATGCTGAATAGCGTGAGGCTCTGCTTTATACCATCAGCGAATTTTCGACTCAGACCTTGGAGCTCTCGACGATCCACCACCTGCATTGATGTATTCATTGCACAGTGAGGGCAGCGCAAATAGACCTGCCGCTTAACACCAAACCCGACGTGCCTTTCGGTCACGGGTTCTACCTCTGAGAGCTGATCAGATAATTCAAGCACAGTTGGACAGTAGCTCATTCTCTCTCTGCCCGTCATGTGATTTCAACACATCCCAGCCGGCTACTGAACTTGATTGGGTGATGTCGGGCCGTTCGCCTGACATCGGCTGAGTCGGGTCGGTAGCTGTGGGGTGTGAGATACGTGCAGGGCGGCGGTTTGACCGATGCCAAGAGGGCGGCAAGAGAGCGGATCCGGCTGGAAGCGGTCGGTCGCTTCGAGAGCGGCGCGAAGAACCGGGAGATCGCGGCCGCGCTGCGGGTGAGCGAGCGGTCGGTGGAGCGCTGGCGCCGTCAGTGGCGTGAGCGGGGTGAAGAGGGTGTCCGGTCGAAGGGATCGCCAGGGGGTCCGAGGCTTTCGATAGACCAAATTGCCAAATTGGAGCGGGAGTGGGAGCGCGGCCCGCTCGCTCATGGCTGGGCTGACCAGCGGTGGACACTGGCCCGGGTGAAGACTCTGATCGGGCGGTTGTTCCACGTCGGCTACACGGTGGAGGGGACATGGCGGCTGCTTAAGCGCCATGGCTGGTCGTGGCAGCAGCCGGCCCGCCGGGCGATCGAACGTGATGACGGAGCTGTGGAGTTGTGGAAGAAGGAGGTGTGGCCGCGGGTAAAAGTACGGCGGCGGCCCGCGGGGCCTGGATCGTCTGTGAGGACGAGGCAAGCCAGTCGCTGAGGCCGCCACGTGCGAGGTCCTGGGGCCGCATCGGCCAGACGCCGGTAGTCCGCGTCCGGGGCAGGGGTTCCGGACGGGTTTCGATGGCGGGAATGGTCTGCTTCCGACGCGGAGACCGGTCGAGGCTGATCTACAGCTTTCGCGTCCACCGGGGCCGCAAGGGCGAACCCAAGGGATTCACCTGGCAGGACCGCGGCCTCATCGTGCGGGCGCACAACCAGCTCAAAGGCCCCATCGTCCTGGTCTGGGACAGCCTGCGCACCCATCTCATGCCGCAGATGAAGGACTTCATTGCTGCGAACGAGGACTGGCTGACCGTCTTCCATTTCCCGTCCTACGCACCCGACCTCAACCCGCAGGAAGGCATCTGGTCCCTGGTGAAACGGGCGATCGGTAACCTCGCCGCCGCGAACCTCGACCAGCTCGCCGCCGCCGTGAAGCGGAGCCTCAAGAAGACCCAGTACCGACCGCACCTCATCGACGGCTGCCTCATAGGCACCGGCCTGACCTTGACCAGCTGACACGATCAGGCCGACATCACACATTCAAGTTCAGTAGCGAGGGAAAGACATGCACACGACCATCAGCCCGTTCACGCTCGCGTACTGGAAGGAGAAACAGCCCCACGGGCGCACGAAGTTCGGCTGGCAAGGTACCTCTCCGGAGTTCGGCGATATCCGGGTGGTGTACCCGGCGGGCCGCGACGTGCCGAACCTGATCGTGACGGACGTGCGCGGCGGTCTGATCCCCACGGCCACGTTCGAGACGCGCGGCGCGCACACGGACGTCGTGTCGATGCCGACCCTTAACCGCGCGACGCTCCAGGTGGGTGACGGGCTCGTGCGGATGAGCCGGAACCGGTGGGCGCCGACGCACCGGGGGCGCTCCCTGGACATGACGTATCTGGGTGACGCGTACAAGCTCACGGCGATCAACCGCCGGGCGTACAAGCTGTCCCGGCAGCCCGACGCCGAAGACGCCGGTGTCATCATCACGGTGCGGCAGACGGGCCTCGGAAGCGGCAGGAAAGTAACCGTTCAGGCGGCGGGCCGGGTCCTGCCCGCCGACGTCTCCCTTGCGGCTCTCTTCTCCGGAGTCGACCGGTCCGTGCTCACGCGGCGCGGCGCCGTACGGGTGGGCTTCTCAAGGATCTTCAACTTCTGGGCCGAATCCCAGTCCTGAGCAACTACCAGGTGAGTGTGTATGCCTTCGTTCGATATCTCCTGGTCTCGCTTCCGGCTGGCCGACGAGCATGTGATCGCGCTCTCCGAGATGGCGCCTGACCTCGGCCTGGCAGGCTCGCCACGAGGGCCAGGACGGTGTGGAGACACGCGGCTTCGCCGTCTGGGACTGCGGCCCCCTCGGCTACTGGCTGCGTGAGCTGTCCGCCGAGCCTGTGCCAGCGGAGCGGATCACCCCGGCGAGTACCTCCAGGCCTGCCCGCGTGGACGCCAAGACGATCTGGACGCGGATCACCGGCCTCCTGCCCGACAAGGGCGAGCTCCGGCACGCGGCGGCACGCCCGGCCGCGCCGAGGCCGGTTTGATCGTTAACCTGTGTGGTGAGGTGGAGCAGTCGCATCTTCCGTGCCTTCAGAGCTGCTGGGGCCCGGCACTGCGAGCGCTTCGCGGTGCCGGGCCCCTGTTGTTGCTACAGCAGGTGGTCGGCCTTGTCGGCCTTGATATCGCGGATGAGTTGCTGGAGTGCTTCTCGGTTGTCGGTGAGGTAACGATCCTCCTGGCCGTGGACGGCGATGAAGCCACTGCCCTCCGCGTCTGTGCCGAGTCTGAAGCAGTTGTTTCCTTCGCCGCAGTAAGGGTCTTCCCAGTTGATCTCAGACATGCTGAACTCCCTCAAAGTTGGTGTGAGAGATAACCGGCAGTAAGAGGCTCGTGGAACTCGTCGCCGCCGTCCAGAAGGGTACGATCACGGTGTCGATGCCGGCCCTTGACCGCGCGACGCTCCGGGTGGGCGACGGCCTCGTGCGGATGAGCCGGAACCGGTGGGCGCCGACGCATCGGGGGCGCTCCCTGGACATGACGTTTCTGGGCGACGCGTACAAGCTGTCCGGCTCAAGCGTCTGCAGTGCCGGCCCGACGCCCTCGACGACTTCATAGCCGGTACCGGCTTGGCCATCGACACCCCAACGTCTTCCTAACCAGTCGAAGTCGGCGGTGGAAGGCAGCTCTTCGAGGGGGGCTTTCCCTCGGGCCAAGCGGCGCTGACGAATTTGGGTTGCCGACTGACGAAGTCGAGCTCGACCACGGGAACTACCTTGTTGTAGGGGGTGCCGAACTGGCCGAGGCAAATCCAGCCGCTGGCACCTTCCACCTTGAACGAGCCCTTCATGCGCGGCCAGATTTGGCCGACGTCCTCGAGGCCGGGCAGCACGTAGCTGGGCAGCCTCGGCTCGTACATCTCGTAACTCTGCTGGATAGCGGCGAAGGCGGTCAGGCCCGCGTCGTACGTTGCAACGAGTGTGCCGTCGGTGAGATCGTCGTTGCCCAGAGAGAGCCCGTACGCGCTCTTCGCCGTCCGGATCAGGGTTTCCAGGGGCTTTCTTGATCCGCCCGTCGGCGGAGCGGAGGGCGCCTTCCAGACATCGGGATGGAAGGCGGTGGCGTACCGCAGACGGATCTTGCCGTGGCCCCGCAGCCTCGCCCAGTCAAGCTCCGGGTCATTGGCGAGTCGGCTCGCGTCTGAGCCGCTGATGACGGTCAGGTCTTGCTTGGCGCAACTCAGGCTTCCTGTAGTGGAGTTGAGGAAGTCCCGGAGTGACTCCGCGCGGCCCGCGAAGAGGACTGTCTTGATCTCAGGCGTCTTCCGACAGACTTCGTTGGCGATTTCAGCGATCGCCTTCTCCTGCGCATTGTTTTGCTCAGAGGTATCCGAAGCCTCGTATGACTGCGCAGGGAACGGCGACGACTTCACCATCTTCTGGAATTCTTTGCGTAAACTGGTCACGTACAGGTCGCCCGGGTTGTCCTCGCTGACGAGGACGGACTGCTGCGGGTCGAGTTTTGACCAGGCGGTCAGGGCGCGCTGCTGGTCGTCGAGGTCGGCCATCACCCGGGCGACCCCGGGAGGAGCGCTGTCGCCGGTGACTGGGCTCAGGGCGGTCGAGGCGCTGACGACGGGAATGTGGCGTGCGGCGAGGTACGAGATTGCCTTCTGGTTCAGTACGTTGTTTGCGTCGAGACCGATGACCGCGCGCAGCGGGGACGAGTCCCCGGTCAGATCCTTCAGCTGCGTGGCGACCCTCGCCCAGTGGGTGCCACCGTGACCGGGGTTGGCCAGCAGAAGGCGGATCTTTGGCCCTTCTGGGAAGCTGTTGGCGTGCTGCTGCGCCAGGAGGGCACCCTCCAGCTTGTGCCGGATCCGGCGTCGTTCCTCCGGGGCGGACGCCGACATCGAGGTCATCAGGGCGATGGTGACCGAGGGAGCTTCCTCACGCAGGACCTTGTCGTTCGCGTCTCTGATCCGTTCTGAGACGTCGTCGAGACCCTTCGTGAACACGTGTCGGCCGTCGGTGACCCCGACGCACTCGCCTTCCACCGTGGTCACGCCTGTGGACGCGCACTCCTCCGTGTCATCCCGCAGGTACAGATACGTACCGCCGCCGAGTAAGCCGACAGTCAGGGACAGCGCGAGGAGCACCTGGCCCGGTCGCTGTAACCGCGCCGAACGCGGTGCGGCTTGCCACTCCCACCGCGCCCACTTTTCCCAGTCATTGGCGGGTTCCGCCACGGTTTGGGGCGGCCGGGCCTGCACCTCGGTGGCCCGCCTTAACTCCGCGTCCGTCCTGGCCGCCCGCTGCTCCTCCTCCGCGGCCCGCTGCTCCTCCTCCGCGGCCCGCTGCTCCTCCTCCGCGGCCCGCTGCTCCTCCTCCGCGGCCCGCCGCTCCTCCTCCGCCCGCCGTCGCGACTCCGCTACGGCCCACCGGTTACGGACCAGGCTGATGCTGGTGCCGCCGTTGCGCGCCCGCTGCTGTGGCTGAGGGCGATTTTTGGCGGCAAGCTCGCGCCGCACATGGCGGAAGATCGCGTCCATGCTCAACGGGTCGGGCCCGTCGGGAACTCCCTTTTCCAGGGCCCGGAGCAGCTCGCCTGTGAACGCCGTGTATTTTTCGCCGGGCGGGGCGAGGGCCTGCTTGGTCCCCGCGGCGGCGGTCATGACGTACGTTCCCTCTACCGCGACCGAGTCGGCAACATCAATGGACCCAGCGGATCCGGTCGGCCCTGCGGTCCTGGCACCCGAACCCATGTAGCCGTCCAGTGCACGGCCGCCGTAGCAGCAGTCCAGGATGACAACGCGGCGGCGGGCGGTGGCCTCGTCGACCAGCTGAGAGCGCAGCAGATCGTAGGAGACACCGCTGTAGATGCGCTCCGCGTGCGAGGAAGGCAACGCCAGATACAGATCGCCCTTGAGTGAGACCAGGCCGTGCCCGGCGAAGTAGACCAACAGGGCGTCCTCGGCCTCGGCTGCGGCGGCGCGCACGGCGTCGAGCACCGTCTCGGTCGAGCCGGGGTTGGACAGTACGGTGCAGTGCCGGGGGCTCAGCCCCCACAGGTCGGGTTCGGTGAGCAGTGTCTTCAACCGCCGCAGGTTGCCCGCCACGGCGGGCAACGGCTCCATTTTCTGGTAGCGGCTCACGCCGATGAGTACCGCGCGCGATGCGGCCGGGTCGGGGAGATCCGCCGCGGAGCTCACCCGTCATCCCCCTGTCGTTGTGCGGGCTCCGCCTCCCCTGCACCCTCCTGCAGCTGCGCCGAGGCCCTGCGCAACGTCTCCGGGGAGGCATCCCCGAGTACGACCGTCGCGGCGTTGACCGTCAGGTGGATGGGCGGGGCCGATGGCCGGGTGGAGCGCCAGGCGGCGTAGGCGGAGATCACCACGCTGAGGACCGAGCACATGACATTGATGTACTCGATGGCGCCCATGGCGCCGTTGCCTGGCTCGGCCGAGCCAGGACGCACCTCTGCCACACGCTTGACGTCCTCGTCCTGGCGCAGCCAGCGGTACAGGTCGTGCAGCGCGTCACCGTCGTTCGCCGTGGCGCTGATCCGGACCAGCATCGTCACCCCCATCACTCCGATTCCTTCCCTAGCTTATGCAGAAAGCTCTGGATAAACAGGCAGTTGAGACTCGGAAGGGCGCGGCTTGCGGTGTGGCTGTGGCTCCGGAAAGCCGCTACGACGGTCCATCCTGGCCAACCTCACCGTGGTCGCCCTCAAAGCCGCCACGGCGAACGCGTCAGGGACTTCGAGAAGGTTCACCCCAACGAACTGAAGTCAGTAACCTGTGCGGTGAGGTGGAGCAGTCGCATCTTCCGTGGCTGCAAAGCTGCTGGGGCCCGACACTGCGAGCGCTTCGCGGTGCCGGGCCCCTGTTGTTGCTACAGCAGATGGTCGGCCTTGCCGGCCTTGATGTCGCGGATCAGTTGCTGGAGCGCCTCGCGGCTGTCGGTGAGGTAGTGCTCCTCGGAACCGACGACGGAGATGTAGCTGTTACCCCGTTCGTCCGTCCCGAGGCGGTAGCAGCTGGCGCCTTCGCCGCAGAATGCTTCTTCCCACGTGACGTCCTGCATGGTGACTCCCCTCAAAGATGACGTGCGATGTCATGGATGAAATCCCGCGACTTCTGGGGCGGCAGCGCGATCCGCTCCATCCAGTCAAGGTGTGAACGATACTTCGCCAACTGGTCTTCCCCGTAAAGGAATTCGGGACCATGTGTGCTGTCCACCTGGACTGTGTCCAGCTGAGGTACGGGTCCCTCTGCGTAATTGACCGTCTGCCCCGCACCGGGGAATGCGCCCGCTTCGAAGGGGATGACACGCAGCGTGATGTGAGGGCTTTCGGAGACGGCGAGCAGGTGGTCGAGTTGAGCGCGGGCCACCGTGCGACCGCCGAACTGCATGCGAAGCGCGCCCTCGTGTATCACCCCCACGTACTCAGGTGGGGCGGATCCTTCCAGGACTTGCTGGCGTTCCACTCGATGAGCGAGCCGCAGGGCGACTTCGTGCTCCGAGAGTGCGGGGACAACCACTCGGAAGACAGCCAGGGCGTGGTCGCTGGTCTGAAGGATTCCCGGGATATGTACGGAGTGAGCGGTCCGCATCCGTAGAGCGTTGGCCTCCAACTCGGCGATGTTCAGAAGCCCTTCGGGTAGCGAGTCGCGATACGTCTTCCACCATCCCCGCCTCGCGGGCTTCGTCATCTCGGCCAGTGCCTCAACGTACGCATGGTCCTGGCATGCGCACGCGCGGGCGAGAGCGCGCAGCCGGTCCTCGCTGATAGCTCGGATGCCCTGCTCGATGTTGGAGAGCCTGGACCGGTCTACCCGGAGAAGTCCGGCAGTTGCCTCGGCGGAGATGTCGGCCGCCATTCGCATCTTCCGGAGTTCACGCCCCAGGCGCTTCTGTCGTTCGGTCGGGGACGTTCGCGATGTCATGTCAGTGCTTCCGTGACCTTGTCCGTGAAGTCTGCCGCGTGGAGGGCCTTGCGAGCCACGACGTATCGCTGCGCCACCGTGACGACGCACTCCGTCTGCTCGTCTGGGACCAGCACCGTTCCTAGCCAGTGTGCATGAGTGGGTCCTGGACCCACTGATGTGTGCTGGGCGCATCCCGAACGGTGTTGGATGCGCTGGGTTGCCGCTTTCTCGTCCCGTTCGGCGGCACGTCTCTGGGGACGTGTTCCGTGGCGGGTGGGCGGGTTCCCTCACGTCCTCGGGTGCCTGGCCTGGCCTGGGCGGTCCGATGCCCCGCACGATCTCTCCGGTCGTGTGGGGGCGGTGCCGTCCGACGCCGGACCGGGTGTCCGAGGGCGCGTCGTCCGATCGCGATGCCGGCGGCATCGTGACGGGACATCTTTCGTTTGGGGGTGGCCAGTGGTTTCTGCCAGTGCTGGGCCCCCCACACGCTGGTGTAGGCGGGGTCGACCGCGACGATGCTCAGGCCCTGCTCCGCGGCCATGGAGACCAGCCGGGCCCTGACTTTGCCGGTCGGGATGCCGGAGATCAGCTGCCGGAACCGTTTCCTGCGGCCGTGCTTCTCGCGGGTCTTCTCGGTGGTGAAGTCGAGGTCCTCGATGGCGATCGCACCCGCACCGGTTTGCTTGGCCCAGTGCAGGAGCTGAGTCAGTGCGTGGCGGATCTGGGCATCGCGGTGAGCGGCGGTGCCGGACAGGTCGTAGAAGAAGCGCCGGGGCTCGCCGGTGGGGTTGCCGTGTGGGTCGAGGTGGTAGGCGGCGAAGTGGTCGGCGTTGGTGTCGACGCCGACCATGCCCCGGGCGCGGGCGGTGGCCAGCGGGATCGTCCGGACGGCGGGGCGTTGCCAGGACGCGGTGAGGTACCAGCGGCCACGGCTGGTGTCGAGGTGGATGCGGTAGGCGACGGCCTGGTTCGTGGTGATGCGGTCGGCCCACTCCACGCCCCGGTGCGCAAACTTTACGGTCGAGGTGAGGGTGTACCGGCCGTGTTTGGTGTTGGCGAGGTGGGAGAGCGGGGCGGGCAGTTTGATGCTGATCTCGCCGTCCGGGGTGACGCGGATCGTCTCGTTCCCGAACCGCTTCCCGGACTCGCCGTCGGCGGCAAGAAACCAGCGCTCCGCCTCCCAGCGCTCCCGCCACTGCTCCTCGGTGAGGTGGGCGTCGGTGAGGTGGTGGCGGGTGTTGAGGAGGCGTTTGCCGCCCCGTACGACCCGGACGCGTCCGGCCTGCCGGTCACGGACCGCAGCATCATGCCGGGCTTCCAGCGCCGCGAGACGGCGGGACTTGTGGAACCACTCACCCCTGGACCGGTAACCACCCGGGGCCCGCTTCGTTCCCGGCGCGCCGATAGGGAGGGACAGGCGGTGCCGCAGCGTCCTGATCCCGGCCTCCAGCGTCCGGATGTGCGCGGCCTGGCAACGCCGGGCGAGCGCCCACTGGTCATGGGTGGCCTTGGTGATCGCACCGGCGATCCGCGACGACGACACCCCGGTCAGATCCCGCTTACGCGACGCCCAGGTCTCCTTGCCGTGCTCCAGGCCACCCGCACAACGGGCCTTCAGATCGCGTGAAGCCAGACGGCCCTGGTGCTCACCGATCGCACGCAGAACCTCCTCGTCCCGGGGCGTGAGGTGCTTGAGACGGTCCCGGACCGCCACCCCGCACGGCCCGGCCACCACGAACGGCGCCGCCAACTCCCGCACACCACCCACCACAACACCCCCTCCCACAAGACCGGACACCCGCCCCCAGCCCAACGAGCACCAACCGCCAAGGTCACCCATTCGACCCCAGAACCCCCGTTCCCACCCCACGAACCCACCGCCAGCACCCACCCCTGCTCACCACAACTCACTTCAGCTCAGCAAACCGACAGCAGTCCACACCCCCGCCATCTCCAGGCGGACGTGGCCACGCTCTGCGAGACGCGGCGCCGACGGGCGCTCTGGCTGCTCGCGGCTGTGGTGGACGACTGGGGCGGGGAGTGGGGTGCGTGTGATGCGGCCTCGCCGCAGCGGGGTACCAAGTCCTGGGTCGTGCTGCCCCGTTGATGTCCGTTGCGGTCGATGGAGGCGCCGGAGAGGCGCGAACCGTTGGTCTCCACCGGCCGACGCGGTCAGCCGTTCATGCTGTAACCCAGCTCCTCCGCGGCGATGCACCAGAAGGAGTTCTCGTCGGCGACGGCCGCCGCGTCAAGTGCCCCGAACCGTTCCATCAGGGCATCGGTGAGCGCGTCGGCAGCCTGCTCGGCCAGGTCCTCGGCCTCGTCGGAATCGCTCTCGGGCCCCTCGTACGCGGCGGCCTCGGCGGCGGCCCGCTCGTAGGCCCGGGTGAACGCGACGAGCGCCTCGGGGCTGGAGTTCACCAGGTGGGGTACTCCGTCCTCCGGCAGGCCCCACAGGGAGCCATCGGTGCGTCGTACGCCGAGCGCGCTCAACCCGGGGTCGAGCGCGACCACGGCGTACCGCACACTGTCAACCGCGCGTTCCGTGAAAGGAGCGTCCTGCCAGGCGCCGGGATACGGGCAGCCGGTGCATCCGGCCAGGAGCGGGGCGAGTTCGGTGTCGTCCGTGCGGACACCGTAGCGATGCCTGGTACGGCATCAGATGCCCGTGGTGCCGTCGACGATCTCGCGGATCACGTCGAGGTGGCCGTTGTGCCGGGCGGTCTCCTCGATCAGGTGCAGGAGGATCCAGCGCAGATCGGGGCAACGGCCGTCCCTGCGGGGGTTTTTGGCTGGGGTGTCCAGGTCGTGGGAGGCGACCAGCTCGCGGTAGCGGACGGTCCGTGCCTCGTACTGGGCCAGCACATCGGCGAGCGGCATCTCCACCGCGATGCGCATCTCACGGTCGGGGTCCTCGTCCGTCCACGGGCCCTCGTCCTCGCCGCCGAGGAAGGCCACCTCGAACCAGAAGTACTCGACCCAGCTGAGGTGGTTGATCAGCCCGGCGATGGTCATCAGGGGGGAGCCGGGCAGCGGGGCCCGGCGGGCGTCTTCCGGCGAGATGCCCTCGCACTTCGCGCGTGCGGTGTCGCGTACGTAGTCGAGGAACGTGGTCAGCTGGGTGCGCTCGTCCCATGCGGGAGGCGAATCGGTGCGTGTCATGGACGTACACCATGGGCGATGGGCCCACGTCTGTCCATCGCATAAACCATGTGCTGCGGACCGGGGCCGGTGAACCCTCCGGCCGTCGCCGTCGCCGTCGCCGTCGCTGTCGCCGTCGTCGCCATTGCCGTCGGAGCGGACCGGTCGGCGCCGAACGCCTCTCGCTCCACCGCGACGCGGTGGAGCGAGAGGGGACCTGGGTCCCCCGGAGAGAAGGGGGGACAGGTCCCATGTCTCCGAGGCGGTCGCACGACACACTGATGTCTGCCGGGATCACGAGGCCACTCGCAGGAGGCAGCAGTCATGACCGCACCAGCACCGCCCAGGCTCTGGCAGCCGCCACTGCGGGGAATCGCCCTGGCGGCGCAGAAGGTGCCGCAGCTCGCGCTCTTCGTCCTGATGGTGATCTCCCTCGTCTATCTCGGCCTCGGTGTGGGCGTGCTGCTCCTGCCGCCGGTGGTGGCGGGTATCCGGAAGCTGGCGAACCGGTCGCGGCGCCTGGCGCAGGTCTGGTCCGGGGTCCGGATCCCCGAGCCGTACCGTCCGCCGCCCGCCCGCGAGCCGGGACTCGTCGGCCAGTGGCTCCGGTGCCGTCAGTTGCTCTTTGACCCCGCCACCTGGCGGGACATGCTGTGGACCACCGCCGACCCGGTCGTCGGCACCGTGCTCGCGCTGCTGCCGGCGGCGCTGCTGGTCTACGGACTGGAGGGCCTGGTCTTCCCGTTCGTCTGGGACGACCTCGTGGCGGCCGGCTACGACGACCACTACGCCGGGCTGATCGATGTGAGCGGCGAGCGGGGCGTACGCACCTGGCTGATGCCGCTGGCCGGCATCGGGTTCATCGGCCTCGGCCTCTGGGCGGGACCCCGGCTCCTCACCGCCCACGCCCTGTTCACCCGCAGGCTGCTCGGTCCGCGGCCCGGCGACGAACTCGCCGCACGCGTCGGGCATCTGACCCGGACCCGGGAGTCGGTCGTGGACAGCCAGGCGGCGGAGCTGCGCCGCATCGAACGGGATCTGCACGACGGGGCCCAGGCCCGGCTGGTCGCCATGGGCATGAATCTCGGCGCCGTCGAGCAGCTCCTGGACACCGACCCGGAAGCCGCCCGAGCCCTGTTGGCGGAGACACGGGACTCGTCCTCGAAGGCGCTCGGCGAACTCCGTGACCTCGTCAGGGGAATCCACCCGCCGGTTCTCTCCGACCGCGGACTGGGCGACGCGGTACGCGCCCTGGCCCTGGACAGCCCCCTCCCGGTCGATGTCGTCATCGATCTGCCGGGACGGCTGGACGCCCCGGTCGAGTCCGCCGCGTACTTCGCCGTCAACGAACTGCTGGCGAACGTGGCCAAGCACGCCCGTGCCGGGCGCGTGCGGATCGATGTCCGGCACGATCGCGACGCGCTGCGCATCAGCATGACCGACGACGGGATCGGCGGTGCGACCGCGTCGGCGGGATCCGGGCTGCGCGGAATCGAGAGCCGTATCGCCGCGTTCGACGGCATACTTGCCGTGCACAGCCCCCGGGGCGGACCGACGATGGCATCCATGGAGATCCCGTGCGCATTGTTCTCGCCGAAGATCTCTTCCTCCTGAGGGAGGGGCTGGTCCGCCTCCTCACGGCTCACGGATTCGAGATCGCCGCGGCCGTGGACAACGGACCCGCACTCCTGGACGCGCTGATCGAGCACCGGCCGGACGTGGCACTCGTGGACGTACGGCTGCCGCCGACCTTCACCGACGAGGGGCTGCGCGCCGCCATCGAGGCACGGACCAGGATCCCCGGACTTCCGGTGCTGGTGCTCTCGCAGTACGTGGAGCAGCTCTACGCCCGCGAGCTCCTGGCGGACGGCTCCGGCGGGGTCGGCTACCTGCTCAAGGACCGGGTCTTCGACAGCGGGCAGTTCGTCGACTGCGTGCGCCGGGTGGCTGCCGGAGGCAGTGCGATGGACCCGGACGTGGTGGCGAAACTGCTGGCGGGCAACGCGAGCGACAAACCGCTGACCCGGCTCACCGCACGCGAGCGCGAGGTGCTGGCGCTGGTGGCGGAGGGCCGCTCCAACGCGGCCATCGCCGGGCGGCTCGGCGTCACCGAGAAAGTTGTCACCAAGCACACGTCGAATGTCTTCGCGAAACTCGACCTGGCGCCCTCCGATGACGACAACCGCCGTGTTCTCGCCGTCCTCGCCTATCTGAATTCCTGAACCACGACGGCACCCGTCTTCCTGCCGTCCCCGCGCATCGGGCTTCCGCCCGGAGTTGGTCAGCTCGTCAGTTCGTCCGACACCGCACCACCGGACGCCGCGGCGGAGCGGCCCGGTTCGGCGGTGGTGCCCACGGCCGGCGGGGGGTCTCGCGCATAGCGCGGTGCGGCCGCTCCGGTGCAGGCCCCACGGGCACGGCTCATTGGGGCCCGCGCCTGGGTCCGTGGGCCCAAGCCCGGACAGGCCGGGCTCATTACGCTCGTACGTGACCAACCGTGAGCACTCCTGACCCGGCGCCCGTCACAGGCGTCCGTCCGGTGCGCCCATACGCACGTTGATCTGCACGCTCCACCTTTATTCGTTCCATGGGGTGATGTATCGATGAGTGATGGTTTCTTCTACTCGTACCACCTCGGCTGGAGCCGCCCGGACGCCGAGTCGCTCTTCAGAGATCTCGACGCGGCGGGGCTGCGGCTCAGCCACCCCGTCACGCGACGGGTCACGCTTCTCGGCCCCGGGCCGGACCCCTGGGGCACTCGCTCGTGGGTGACCAGGGAGCAGCTCGTACTCCTGGCCGGCCTGCAACGCATCGACAAGGTCGACTTCCTGCTGTGGGTGAACAGCGGGACCGATGTTCCCGCGCGCATCCGGCGGATGGGGGACGGAGTCGTCGCGCTCGAATTCGGATTCGGGCGGCTGACGCGGGACGAACAGGAGGTGGCCGCGCGGGCGATCAGGGAAGCGATAGGGCGGGCTTCCGTGCTCTGCATCGGGTTCGTGGTCGACCGGGAGGGCGCCTCGGCGGCGACCGACTGGAGCGGTGTCGTCATCAACGGGACGACGTACTTCGACAGTTGGCCGGACACGCTCGCCGTCCGGCACGAAATCGCCGCGATGCAGCCGCAGTTGTCCGGGGTGGCGTCGTACGACGATTCCCCGTGGATGCTGTTCGGGAGCGAGGTCGCCAGCCGGTAGCGGCGAGGTCCCTGACCGGGACGCGCCGACTCGCCCCGGTCAGAGCCACCCCCGCATCGCCGCGAACCCCAGCAGCAGTCCGACCGCGAACGCCCCGAGTACGACCGCGAACACCGCGGGTATCACCACCGGCCCCCACGCCCCCGGTCCGGCCACCGTGGCGTGCTTCGCCGGGTCCGCCGGGTCGTAGCTGACCCGGACCGGCCTTCCGACCTCGAAGCCGAACGGACCCGGGGCATGGTCGGTGAACTCGATGTGGCGGCCGTCGCGGGTCCGGAACGCGAAGACGTACTCGGTGACGTGACTCCGGTCCGTGCCCGGACCTCGGTCGGCCGTCCGGCGGTCCGCGCACCGGCCCTCGGCGTGTTCGCCGTGCCGGACCAGCCGCAGCACCCGGTTCAGCCGCAGCGCCGACCGGATCGCGAACACGCCGCAGAAGAGGCCGAACAGGAGCAGGAACGTGGCCGTGCCACCGGGCAGGATCTGCATGAACGTGCGCCTCTGATCCGCTGTTTGAAGCTACTCGAAACTGCCTGATGCCGTCGTCGGAGCCGTTGGAGCCGCCGAAACCGCCCCGAAGCCGCCCCGGATCCGCCGGAGCCGACCGACCCTACTTGACCGTGATCGAGTCGACGAACGCGTCGAGGTCCCCCTTGCTCAGCGAGCCTTTCACCGCGTTGATCCGGACGGCGAACGGCACATGCTTCGAATCGACGCCCGCCACCACGACGCCCGTCATCGGGGTGCCCGGCGCCGGGGTCCGCTCCTTGCCGCTCGACGTGAACTCGTAGTCGATCCTGCGCGCCTCGCGGGCACTGTCCGCGCCGGCCAGCCGCACGTCCGAGGTCTCCTTCCGGGTCGTCCCGAGACCGATACCGGCGCCGGCCGCGGCCGCCGCCTCGGCGGCGTCGTCCACCCCCGTGGCGAAGTCGAGCTGCACGGAGACCATGCCGGTGCGCAGCCCGCCCTCCTCCTTGAGCGCGACGGCGGCGTTGGCCTTGGTACGGTCGGCCGCCGACTGCTCCTTGTAGCCCTTGTCCTCGGGGTAGCCGACGGAGAGGCTCTTGGTGTCGAGCGTGCCCCAGCCCTCGGGAACCGCGGCGGAGTCGTCGCCGCAGCCGGTGAGCAGGGTGAGGCCGATGGCGGCGGCGGCAGCTGCGCCGATTGCCCGGGACATCTTCATCGTCGTCGTCATCGCCTGTCGCCTCTTCGTCGTGCGTGGTTGCCGCGTGCCGTGCCGTGTGCCATAGCCGTACCCCGTTCGTGCGGCTACTTCGCGCAGTAGCTGTACGGAAGGTACGAGCGCTTGTCGCCCTGCGGAGCCCCGAGGAACTGCGCGTCCGTCAGTGTCTCCTTCTTGTGCTCGTCGGACAGGGAGAATCCCAGACTCATGCCGAGCGACACCTCGAAGCCGAACTCCTGGGCGTCCGTCTCGCCGTGGTACTTCATGGTGCTCGACAGCCCGTCCTGGTACATCAGCTGGTCGAACGGGTCGGTGCCGGCGGGCTTCTGCTGCATGGAGTGGTCGCCGAACATGTACTCGAACGGGGCGGTGTTGTTGCCGGAGCCGTTCAGCCACTGCTCGGCGACGGCCCGCTTGTCCTCGGTGGCCTTGTCGGTGTCCTTGCCGAAGACGACCGAGTTCGTCAGGACCTCGATGCCGGTCTCGCCGGAGGAGTCGGAGCCGCTGACCTTGCCGCCGCGCTTGTCCTTGCCCTTCTCGCCGTTGTCGCCGCTGATGTCGCCCTTGTTGGAGGTCGAGCCGTTCTCAAGGGTCTGGGTCATGTCGATGCGGACGATCTTGCCGGTCTTCTGGTCGCGGGTGACGGTGATCGCCCCGGTCCGGTTGTCCTTCGCGGCGGCCGCGCCGCCGAGCGGACCGGCCGAACCGCTGACCTTGCCCTCCAGTTCGAGTTTGGCGGTGTACGTGTACGACTCGTTGCCGTTGACGTCGTCCTTGGTGATGGTCACCTCGGGGGAGAACTTGGCCTTGCCGCCGAGCTTGGCACCGAGTTTCGTCTCGTCACCCGCGCTGATGGAGAGGCCGCCGTCCGCGTAGGCGTTGAGGCCGATGGTCGAGTAGGAGACCTTCTTGTCGCCGATCTTGCTCTCGACGTCCTTCTTCTTGTCGGCCCACTTCATGCCGGAGTACCAGCCGCCGCCGTAACCACCGCTGTACTTGGTGGAGGTCTCCCACATCTTCATTTCCTCGATGTCGTCCCGCATCTTCTTGGCTTCTTCCTCGCTCTTGAAGACCCAGGTGTCACCGTTGGTGATCTTGATGCCGCCGCCGACGTCCACGTCCGCCTTGCCCAGTTTGCCGAGCTTGACGCCGGGGGTACTGGCGGTCGCGCCGGCCGAGGCGGCGTCGGTGAACGTCATGTGGACCAGCTTGTCGTTCTCGTCGACCTTGCCGTCGCCGTTCACATCGGTCTTGGCCTGGCTGACCTTCTGCTGGAAGCCGTACTCGTTGCCCCACTCGAACCAGCCGATCTTGACCTTGTCGCCGACGGTGTCGGAGATGCTGGAGACCTGGCACATCTTGGGCTCGTAGTCGGCGTCCGTCTTCGGCTTCGCGGTGGTGTCCCCGCCGCCGGCGGAGCAGCTGCCACCACCGCCGCCCATCGAGTTGATCGCGCAGCGGATGCGTTCGCCGATCTGCCCGCCGACCCCCGCCATGGCCATCGCGCCGATCATCGTGACGACGAGGACGATGACCCCGAGGTACTCCAGGGCGGTGGCTCCGCCGTCCCGCCAGGAGTACGGGTGGTACGGCGCCGCGGCCGGCTCGTCGTCGCGGTCGTCCAGCAGCCGGTCGACGGCCAGGCCCGCGGCCGAACCGGTCGCGAGGGTGACGACCGGCATCAACGCGCCCTCCAGGGACACGAGATGCCAGGACACGGCGAATCCGTAGGCGAGCGCGGCCAGCGGGACACCCAGGGCGGCGAGCAGGGTCAGCGGCCGGGACTCGCGCTGCTCGTCGGGCAGGACGCGGGCCGAGGCCAGGACCGTGAGCACGGTCGTGATGACGTTCGGCACGTGCAGCAGGCCGAGGCGCCAGCCGAAGCTCGCGAGCCGGTCCTCGGTGGCGAGCATCTCGACGAGCCCGCGCGACACCAGATATCCGGCGGCGATGTAGACCAGGGCGCCTGCGGCCCAGCTACGGGTCAGGGCAAAGAACACGCCACCGCTCGTACGGGAACCACCCCCGCTTCCCGGCGGTATACGGCCCGCGCCTCCGCTTTCCCAGCCCCCGTCACCCGTCACGGCTCTCCCTCTCCGACGCCCGCTCGACATGCCTGTGCCCGCAGTTCAGCAATGCGGGTGTGACGGTGAGCGTACGGATGTACGAGCCGGGTGACCTGGGCCCTTGGCCCCAAAGCCGGGCCCAACGACGTACGGTGCCCGGCCCCGTACGCGCGGGTGCGGGTACGGGGCCGGGCACCGGGGAGAGGCGGTCCGGGAGTCGGTCCAGGTCGTCCGCGAACGTCCCGGGGGAGGACGAGGCCGAGGTCCTCTGGTCGATCGCCCCCGCCCTGCCGCTCTCCCGCACGAAGCTCCGCCCGTAGCCCCGCCCGTAGCCCCGCCCCATCAAACCCCGCATCAAGCCCCGCACGAAGCTCCGCCGTATCAAGCCCCGCCGCCCGCAGCCCCGCCGCCCCTGGCGGGCGGGACCACCCACCGCGGAGATAATCGGCAGCATGCCCGACGACGATCCGGCCGCCCAGGCCACCGCCCCCGCACCGCGGCTCGTGCGGCAGCACGGCCACCGAACGCAGCCGCAGCCGCCGCCGTCGCAGCCCTCCGCCCGTGGTCGCCTCACGGCGGCTCTCGCGGCGGCGGCACCGGCCCTCGGGGCGTACGCGGCCGTGCGTCTGATCGGTCTCGCCGTCTTCGCCGCTGCCGCGTCCGGTGCCGGGAAGAGCGCCTTCCACCTCCTCGCCGAGCGCTGGGACTCCGTCTGGTATCAGCGGATCGCCGAGAACGGCTACGGCCACACCGCCATCCTCCCGAACGGTGGCGTCCACCCCGACCTGGCCTTCTTCCCGCTGCTGCCGGCGCTGGAACGCGGCATCGCCGAGGTGACCCCGCTCTCCCTCGCGGGCGCCGGACTGCTGATCGCCTGGGTCGCCGGGCTCCTCGCCGCCTGGGGGATCTTCGCCGTCGGAGCGCGTCTGTACGGGCGCCGGACCGGGGTGGTGCTGGCCGCGCTGTGGGGCGCGTACCCGACGGCGTTCGTCCAGTCGATGGCGTACACCGAAACCCTGTTCACCGCGTTCGCGGCCTGGACGCTGTACGCCGTACTGACCCGGCGCTGGATCGCGGCGGGCACCCTGTGTGTCCTCGCCGGGCTGACCAGGCCCTCCGCCGCGGCGCTCATCGCCGCCCTCGCGATCACCGCCGTGGTCACGCTCGTCGGGGAGTACCGGGCCGGCCGGACGGACGGCATCGTCCGCCGCAACGCGCGGATGCTGATCGGTACCGCGCTCGCGCCGCTGGGCTGGCTCGCGTACGTGGTGTTCGTCGCCGTACGGCAGGGCAGCCCGTTCGCGTACTTCGACGTCCAGGCACAGTGGGGCAACAGCATCGACGGAGGCGTGGCGCTCGCCTCGTTCATCCTCGGGCTGCCGCTGCCCGCCGCGCTCGGACTGTGCGCGGCGCTCGCGGGCCTGGGGTGGGTGGTGGTCCTGTGCGTACGGCAGCGTCAGCCGCTCCCCGTGCTCGCCTACTGCGTCGCCGTCGTCGTCATCTCACTGATCGGCTCCGGGTACTTCGGGTCCCGGCCGCGGCTGATGATGCCCGCGTTCCCCCTGCTCCTCCCGCCCGCCGTCGCGCTGCTGCGGCTGCGCACCACGGCCCGCACGGTGACGGTCGTCGCCGTGCTCGCGGTGGCTTCGGCGGCCTACGGGGCGTGGACGCTGCTCGGTTCCGGCCCGCCGTAGAAGCGAACAGCCCGTCGCGCGATGAACCGGGGACGATGAACCGGGGGCTCACCGCCGCTCCCCGTCGCCCTCCTGCTGGACGATCCGCACCTTCGCTCCCGGCCGCAGCCCCCACTTCTCCATCGCCCCGGCCTCCGACTCGATCACATGACGGGCCCTCAGCCGCGGCATCCCGAGCCGGCCCGGCTTCATCGTGTGGACGGCGACCACATGGAACTTCCGGTCCAGGTACGCCACATCGATGGCGAACCGCATCCGGAAGGTGTGCACACTCCCGCACGGGGTGATCAGCAGAGCACCGTCGATCCCGTCCTGTCCGAGCAGCCCCCGGCTCCTGGCCGGGTACGTGGCCGCGATCCGCAGCGGTATCTCCGGCTCCTGCCCTCCCTGTGGATCGGTGACCGTCAACGTCCCATTCCCATTGCGCCATTGAGCCATGGCCCAGACGGTAGCGTCCGGTGGCGGTCGCTGGGTCCGGAACGGTACGCGGTGGGCCCCAGGACCCATGGACCCGTGTCCCGGAACCCGCCTAGGGTCTGCTCCGTGTACGCCATGCTGACAGTGTCCGCCGCGCTCTGGGGCGCGGCGGCCGGACTGCTCGTCCCGCGCGCCGCCTACCGGTTCTCCGTCGATCCGGAGGATGCCTGGCGGGACACCTGCCCCGCGGGCCACGCCCTGACCGGGGCCGCCCGCGGCTGGCTCGGCTCCACCCGGTGCGCCCCGTGCGCGGCGGTGCCGGTCCCCGCGGGCGGCGAGCCGGGAGCCCCGGACGCCGGGGAGAACGGCCCGCGGACCGCGGTGCGGTACGCCCCCGGCGTCCTCGTCCCCGTCGTCACCGCGCTCGTCTGTGCCGTCCTCGCGGCGGGCACCGGTCTGCGGCCCGAGCTCGCGGTGTGGCTGCTGCTGGCCCCCGTCGCCGTGCTCCTCGCGACCGTCGACCGCCGGGTCCACCGCCTGCCCGACCGGCTGACCCTGCCCGCCGCCGGAGCGGTCACCGTGCTCCTGGGCGCCGCGGCGCTGCTCCCGGAGCACGGCGGATCCTGGCGGTCCGCCCTGCTCGGCGGAGCGGTCCTCGGTGCCTTCTACTTCCTGCTCTTCCTCATCAACCCGAACGGAATGGGCTTCGGAGACGTCAAGCTCGCCCTGTCGCTGGGCGTCGCCCTCGGCTGGTACGGCTGGGCCGTGGTGTTCGCCGGCGGCTTCGCCGGGTTCCTGCTCGGTGCGGTGTACGGGTTCGGGCTGATGGTCCTGAAGAGGGCCGGCCGCAAGACCGGCATCCCGTTCGGACCGTTCATGATCACGGGTGCGCTGCTGGGCCTGCTGCTCGGCGGCCTGACCGCCTGACCGTCCGCCGTCTGCCCGCCGCCCGCCCGCCGTCTGCCCACCGTCTGCCCGGCCACCGGGCGGCGGACGAGCGGCGCCCGCGCCGTGCCCGTATTGAGGTCGCGCGGGACACCGCCCGGCTGACACCCTTCCCGTATGCCTGGAACACCAGCGGAATCAGCAGAACGCGCACGGTTCGTCGCACTCGTCGAGGAGGCCGCCACAGTCTCCGTCGACGGCTGGGACTTCTCCTGGCTCGACGGCAGGGCCACCGAACAGCGCCCCTCCTGGGGCTACGCCCGCGCCATGGCGGACCGGATGCGAGGGGCGAGGGCCGCGCTCGACATCCAGACCGGCGGCGGCGAGATCCTCGCCTCCGTACCCGAACTCCCGCCGCTCACGGTCGCCACCGAGTCCTGGCCGCCGAACATCGCCCGCGCCACCGCCCTCCTGCACCCGCTCGGCGCGGCCGTGGTCGCCGACGCGGACGAGCCGCCGCTGCCGTTCGGCGACAACGCCTTCGACCTGGTGGTCAGCCGGCATCCGGTGACCACCTGGTGGGCGGAGATCGCGAGGGTGCTCACCCCCGGCGGCACGTACTTCTCGCAGCAGGTCGGCCCGGCCAGCGTCTTCGAGCTCGTCGAGTATTTTCTTGGCCCGCAGCCGCCCGAGGTGCGCGGCGCCCGCGACCCGGAACGGGCGCGCGCCGCCGCCGAGGCGGCCGGGCTCGACGTGGTCGATCTGCGGATGGAGAGGCTGCGCACCGAATTCTTCGACATCGGAGCCGTCGTCTACTTCCTGCGGAAGGTGATCTGGATGGTGCCGGGCTTCACCGTCGAGGAGTACCGGCCACGACTGGCCGCACTGCACCACCGGATCGAGACCGAGGGGCCATTCGTCGCCCACACCACCCGATTCCTGGTCGAGGCCCGCAAACCGGATTAGGACAGGCTCCCTGCTTTCGTCCGAATGATGCGACCCTGGGCGGTGAGCGCATGGGGAGGGGACCAGTCATGAGGGTGGGGAACGAAGACGAGGCGCCGCGTGTCCCGCGGCAGGGCAGGGCCGACTGGCTCAGAGGCGCACGCATCGTCGGAGTGCTCGGCGTCTTCTACCGGCCGGAAGGGCGGATGGGCGAGCCGGAGGCGGTCGAATTCCTGCTGGCGGACGACCAGTCGGTGATCCTGACCTGCGCCTCCGACGGAACCCTGCGAGTCGGCCCCGGCGCCTGGCCCCGGCTGCCGAAGTGGTGCGTACCGTCGGGACAGTGGGAGTTCCTCACCGTGTCGAACCTGCCGCCGCCCCCCGACGGCGGCTGGACCGTCACCCGCACCGAGGAACGCAGGGACGAGCGGGGCGAGGTCCACGAGGCCGTCATCCGGTGCGAGGGGGGACGCTTCGTGGTCGTCGGCGGCGACACCGTGACCATCCGCTTCACCCGCTGCCACCGGGGCGCACCGGCGGCCACCTGAGGCCACTCGTTCGGGCCGGGCCCTGCCCCATATCGGCCACTGAACCGCCGACCGCGCGCCGTGCTCGCACCGCAGTCCGGTGAATTCGGAGAGTAATTGTGGAGTGGCGTGGCACGCAGCATCACTTACGAAGGGTTATGGTGGAAACCCCCCCTCGGGCCGGTCCGTATCCCCCCCCACGGACCGGCCCGTTTTTTGTGGCCGGGCCGTCCCGGCCCGGGTGAGGCCGGACGCCACACGCGCACCGGCCTCGCGCAGACCCCTTCCGTCAGCTCCGTCCGGCCCAGATGTTGGTTCCCGCGGTGTCCACGGCGAAGGTGTCGATCTCCTTCAGTTCCCCGGCGGACAGTGGCGGTCCGGCGAGCGCCGCGACGTTCTCCTCCAGCTGCTTCACACTCGATGCGCCGATCAGCGCCGACGTCATACGGCTGTCCCGAAGCACCCAGTTCAGTGCCAGCTGGGCGAGCGACTGGCCGCGCCGCCGGGCGATGTCGTTCAGCCCGTTCAGCCGGCGGAGCACCTCGTCGGAGAGCAGGCCCGGGTCGAGGGACTTGCCCTGGGTGGCGCGCGAGCCCTCCGGGATGCCGGTCAGGTACTTGTTCGTGAGCAGGCCCTGGGCGAGCGGCACGAAGGAGATGCAGCCCATGCCGGCCGTCTCCAGGGTGTCGAGCAGCCCGTCGTCCTCGATCCAGCGGTTGATCATCGAGTAGGACGGCTGGTGGATCAGGGCGGGTACGCCCATCTCCTTGAGCAGCCGGGCCGCCTCGGCGGTCTGCTCCGCGTTGTACGAGGAAACCCCCACGTACAGCGCCTTGCCCTGCCGCACGGCGGAGGCGAGCGCCCCCATCGTCTCCTCCAGCGGGGTGTCCGGGTCGAAGCGGTGGGAGTAGAAGATGTCGACGTAGTCGAGCCCCATCCGCTTCAGCGAGGCGTCGAGCGACGACAGCAGGTATTTGCGGGAGCCCCACTCACCGTAGGGGCCCGGGTGCATGTCGTAGCCGGCCTTGGTGGAGATGATCAGCTCGTCCCGGTACGGGGCGAAGTCCTGCCGGAATATCTTGCCGAAGTTGAGCTCGGCGGAGCCGGGCGGCGGCCCGTAGTTGTTGGCCAGATCGAAGTGGGTCACCCCGAGATCGAAGGCGCGGCGCAGGATCGCCCGCTGGGAGTCCAGCGTGCGGTCGTCGCCGAAGTTGTGCCAGAGGCCGAGGGAAACGGCCGGGAGCTTGAGGCCGCTGCGGCCGGTGCGGCGGTACTCCATGGAGTCGTAGCGCGAACCGGCGGCCTGGTAGAAGAAAGGAGAATCAATCACGTTTCTCTCCTTATCACGGACTTGTGACAGGCCGGGTTGGGCCGGTGTGCCGCCCGCGCAGTAATGTGGCGGCCTCGGGTACTGCCACGGCACGGCGGGGCGATGGACTCTGCGGAACAGTGCGGCGATCCCCAGGAGGACGGCCCCGGTCCCCGGGAATTTGGGGCGGGCGGGCCCGCACAGAACCGAGAGGTGAACTCAGTGAACTTGCGCGACCTGGTGTACGGGCTCTACGCGCGCCGGGTGGAGGCCCGCCTCGACCACACCCAGGTGCCCAAGCACATCGGTGTCATCCTCGACGGCAACCGGCGCTGGGCGAAGGCGTCCGGTGGCACGGCCGCGCAGGGGCACCAGGCCGGTGCGGTCAAGATCCAGGAGCTGCTCGGCTGGTGCAGTGAGACCGATGTGGAGGTCGTCACCCTCTGGCTGCTCTCCACGGACAACTTCGACCGGCCCGAGTCCGAGCTGACGCCGCTCCTCGGCATCATCGAGAACACCGTGCGCGACCTCGCAGCGGACGGACGCTGGCGGGTCCACCACGTCGGCACGCTCGATCTGCTGCCCGCCCACACCCAGACCGTCCTCAAGGAGGCCGAGCAGGCCACGGTCGGTGTCGACGGGATACTGGTCAATGTCGCCGTCGGCTACGGCGGCCGCCAGGAGATCGCGGACGCGGTCCGCTCGCTCCTGCTGGACCACTCCGAGAAGGGGACGTCCTTCGAGGAACTGGCCGAGATCGTCTCCACCGACCTGATCTCCGAGCACCTCTACACCCGGGGCCAGCCCGACCCGGACCTGGTCATCCGCACCAGCGGCGAGCAGCGGCTGTCCGGCTTCATGCTCTGGCAGAGCGCGCACTCCGAGTACTACTTCTGCGAGGTCTTCTGGCCGGCCTTCCGCCGCGTCGACTTCCTCCGTGCCCTGCGCGACTACGCGGCCCGGCACCGCCGCTACGGCGGCTGACACCCTCTCCCCGGGGGCCGGCCCTGTCCGGGGGCCGGCGGACCCCGGCCCCCCGTCCGGCGTTCGAGGTCCGAGGACGGCGCCCGTCACGGCGGTGGCGCCGCGCTGACGTGGCCGGACGCACCGACTCCGCACACACCCGCCCGCCCCGGGGCGGCATGGCTTCGCGTGTTCGAGGGAATACCCCTGACAGGTCGACGTCCGGTCACCAACCAGGCGGACGTCGTGTCCAAGTGAGCGGCATCGAGTCCGCTCGCCCGGGAGGCCCTTTGCACACGAAGGACCGTACATACAGTGCGGCCGACGCGGAGGGCCGGCGCTCGGCCCGTGCATCGGGGCCGCAGCCCGGTCCGTCCTCTCCCATTGGGATGCTCCGCGACACCGTCGCACCCCAACCTCGTCCGAGGGGGTACGTCCTTCCGTGGTGACCAGCACAAAGCGCCGCTTGCTCGACAGGCGCACCTACGTTCTCGACACCAGCGTCCTGCTGGCCGATCCGAACGCCATGGCCCGGTTCGACGAGCACGAAGTCGTGCTCCCGATCGTCGTGGTCACGGAACTGGAGGCCAAACGGCACCACCCGGAGCTGGGGTACTTCGCCCGGCAGGCCCTGCGCCTGCTGGACGACTTCCGTACCCGGTACGGCCGGCTGGACGCCCCGATCCCGCTCGGGGATCTGGGCGGGACCCTGCGCGTCGAACTCAACCATTCCGATCCCGGCGTACTGCCCGCCGGCTACCGGTTGGGGGACAACGACTCACGGATCCTCGCGGTCGCGCGCAACCTCCAGGCCGAGGGGTACGACGTCACGGTCGTCTCCAAGGACCTGCCGCTGCGCATCAAGGCGTCCTCGGTCGGCCTCCTCGCCGAGGAGTACCGTGCCGAACTCGCCATCACCGACTCGGGCTGGACGGGGATGTCGGAACTGCCCCTCGCCGCCGAGCAGGTCGATCTGCTCTACGGAGAGGAAACGCTGTACGTACCCGAGGCCGCCGAACTGCCCGTGCACACCGGACTGGTCCTCCGGTCCGAGCGCGGCAAGGCCCTCGGCCGGGTCACCGCCGAGGGCAGTGTGCGCCTGGTGCGCGGTGACCGGGAGGTCTTCGGTATCCACGGCCGCAGCGCCGAACAGCGCATCGCGCTCGATCTCCTCCTCGACCAGGACGTCGGCATCGTGTCGCTGGGCGGCAGGGCCGGGACCGGCAAGTCGGCGCTGGCGCTCTGCGCCGGTCTCGAAGCGGTCCTGGAGCGCAGGCAGCACCAGAAGGTGATGGTCTTCCGTCCGCTGTACGCGGTCGGCGGCCAGGAACTGGGCTATCTCCCCGGCACCGAGGCCGAGAAGATGAGTCCCTGGGCGCAGGCCGTCTTCGACACGCTCTCGGCGGTCGCCGGACGCGAGGTGATCGAGGAGGTGCTGGGACGCGGGATGCTGGAGATCCTGCCGCTCACCCACATCCGGGGCCGCTCGCTCCACGACGCCTTCGTGATCGTCGACGAGGCGCAGTCCCTCGAACGGAACGTCCTGCTGACCGTGTTGTCCCGGATCGGGGCGAATTCCCGGGTGGTGCTCACGCATGACGTGGCCCAGCGGGACAACCTCAGGGTCGGCCGGTACGACGGAGTCGTCGCCGTGGTCGAGAAGCTGAAGGGACATCCGCTCTTCGCGCATGTCACGCTCACCCGCTCCGAGCGCTCGCGGATCGCCGCACTGGTGACCGAAATGCTGGAGGACGGCCAGATCTGATACGGGATACGCCAGTTGGTGCCGCCCGGCGAGCGCAGCAGCTTAGCCGGGCGGCATCGTGTTGCGGCGGTATTTCTGAAAATCACTTGCTCCAAACGAGGTGTGAGCTTTCACACGCAACGGAGAATTGCTTCCCGGTGTCCTGGTCCGGCAAAGTCTTGCTTCCGTCAGGCCCCGCATACGGCACACCCGCACCTCCAGAGGTGCCACGCACCACACAACTCAACAATCGCCGTCCGTATGCCGCCCGCGAGCACCACGCGGCGCTCCCTCCGGGGAGTTGCCCACCGGGTCCGTGCCTCCCGTGACCCAAGCAGTAGGGAGGCCAGCGCCAGGGGCACGATTGCGTCCGCGAGGTCACCTAAGCGGGCGATGCTGGAAGGACACCGTGTGAGCCGGATCTCGGTCCGGGGGTTCGCCGTGGCATCCGCCACTGCCGTAACCACCGTTGGCGCCGTCGTTGGCGTTGCCTCGGGCAGCACTCCCGCTGTCGACGACAACAACTTCGAGGCGACCGCAGCCGACACCACGCTGCTCGCAGACATCCCCGCGGGCCAGCAGGCCCAGGTGCAGACCGCCTCACTGACGCAGCAGGCGGACGCCCAGGCGTCCGCGGCCGACGCCATGGCGAAGAAGTCCGTGGAGGAAGCGGCCCGCATCCAGGCCGCCAAGGACGCCAAGTCGAAGAAGCAGGCGGCCGAGGCCAAGCTGGAGAAGGAGCGCCAGGACAAGAAGGACAAGGACGCGGCCGATCGCGCCAGCCGCTCCGAAATCCGCAGCACGGCCTCGTTCGCCCAGCAGAGTTCGTACACCGTGGCCGAGGTCAAGGCGATCGCACGGCAGATCGTGCCCGCCGACCAGTTCCAGTGCTTCAGCAACATCGTGAACGTCGAGTCGACCTGGAACTACCGGGCGAGCAACCCGTCTTCCGGTGCCTACGGCCTCGTCCAGGCGCTGCCCGGCTCGAAGATGGCGAGTGCCGGCGCCGACTGGCAGACCAACCCGGCCACCCAGATCAAGTGGGGACTCAGCTACATGAACGGCGCCAAGTACGGCAGCCCGTGCGGTGCCTGGTCCTTCTGGCAGGCCAACCACTGGTACTAGAACCTACCGAGGTTCCGGTCTCAACCACGCGAAGCCCCTCGCCGTCCTACGGTGAGGGGCTTCGCGCGTGTACGGTCGGGTCCGGACGGCTCGGCGGGGGAGTGGTGGGGAGCGAAGGCGGGGGAAGAGGAACGATCATGTCGAAACTTCCGGGGTGGCTCGGCCGTCTGGGCGCCGAACTCACCGAACTGGGCGAGCGGCTGGAACGACGCAGGGCCGAGGCCGAGCGGGGCGGGGGCGAGCCCATCCGGCCGGTCGAGCCGCCGGTGCCGGTCCCAGCCGCACCCGCGGGATCCGACGCCGCCGGAGCCGTACCGGACGATGCGGCCCGTCGCGACACCGCGGCCGCCGACCATGTGCCGCCGCCGCCCGCGTACGCCCCCTCCGTGGCTGCCCGGCCCGATCCGGTTGCCGCGATCCCCTGGGGCATGCGGGTCGCGGCCGAGGCGGGCTGGCGGCTGCTCGTCCTGGCGGGCACGCTCTGGGTGATGATGGGGGTCATCAGCGCCGTCGAGCTGGTCGTGCTGGCCTTCGTCGCCGCGCTGCTCGTCACCGCGATGCTGCACCCGACCGTCGCCCGGCTCAGGCGGTACGGGCTGCCGCGCGGGCTGGCCACCGCGGTCACCGCGATCTTGGGCTTCGTCATCATCGGGCTGGTCGGATGGTTCGTGGTCTGGCAGGTCATGGACAACATCGACACCCTCTCCGACAAGGTGCGGACGGGTATCGACGACCTGAAGAACTGGCTGCTCGACGGCTCCTTCCATGTCACCGAGCAGCAGATCAACGACGTCGCGAAGAACCTCAGCGACACCATCGGCACCCATGCCGAACAGATCACCTCCGCCGGGCTCCAGGGCGTCACCGTGATGGCGGAGTTCGTCACCGGGATGCTGCTGGCGATGTTCTCGACGCTCTTCCTGCTGTACGACGGGAAGCGCATCTGGCACTGGACGCTGAAGCTGGTGCCCGCGCAGGCCCGGCCGGGTGTCGCGGGTGCCGGTCCGCGGGCCTGGCGGACCCTGACCGCCTACGTGCGGGGCACGGTCCTGGTGGCGCTGATCGACGCGATCTTCATCGGGCTCGGGATCTGGTTCCTCAACGTGCCGATGGCGGTGCCGCTCGCCGTCTTCATCTTCCTCTTCGCCTTCATCCCGCTGATCGGCGCAGTGGTTTCCGGTGCGCTCGCGGTGGTCGTCGCGCTGGTCACCGAGGGCGTGTTCACCGCGCTGATGGTGCTGGCCGTGGTGCTCGCCGTGCAGCAGATCGAGGGCCATGTGCTGCAGCCGTTCATCCTGGGACGCGCGGTACGGGTGCATCCGCTCGCGGTCGTCCTCTCGGTCGCCACGGGCGGCGTGATCGCGGGCATCGGCGGAGCGGTCGTCGCGGTGCCGCTCGTCGCGGTCACCAACACGGTGGCCGGCTATCTGCGTTCGTACGGGCAGGGGGAGGCGCTGCGGCACGCACCGCCGCCGCACGGGGCGTCCGCGCTCGATGTCGCTCCGACGCCGGCGCCGGGCTCGCCGCCCGAGGACACCGACCACGGCGACGACGAGGGCGGCGGCGGCAAGAAGGCCACCTGAACCAGAAGAAGGGCCCCGGGGACGGTCGGTCGTCCTCGGGGCCCTTCTCGTACAAGGGGTACTGCTGGTCCTACTCGGCGAGCACGGCCTCGGCTTCGAGGGTCACGCCGACCGCCTGGATCACCGAGGCGATCTTGACGGCTTCCTGAATGGTCTCACGGTCCACGCCGGCCTTGCGCAGCACCTGCTCGTGGGAGTCCAGGCACTGGCCGCAGCCGTTGATCGCGGAGACCGCGAGCGACCACAGTTCGAAGTCGATCTTCTCCACACCGGGCTTGCCGATGACGTTCATCCGCAGGCCCGCGCGGAGCGTCCCGTACTCGGGGTCCGACAGCAGGTGCCGGGTCCGGTAGAAGACATTGTTCATCGCCATGATGGCGGCGGCCGACTTCGCGGCGGTGTACGCCTCCGTGGAGAGGTTGGCCTTCGCCTCCGGCTCCAGCTCGCGCAGCACCTTCGGCGAGCGCGAGGCGATCGCGCAGGCGAGGACGGTGCCCCACAGCTGCTGCTGCGGAAGCTCGCTGTTTCCGATGACCGAACCGAGGTTCAGCTTCAGGTCCTTGGCGAAGTCCGGGACGGCGGCCTTCAGTTCGTCGAGTGCCATGTCGCCGTCAGCTCACTCGCCCGCGAGGAGTGCGACCGGGTCGAGGGTGTTCTCGCCCTTGGTCCAGTTGCACGGGCACAGCTCGTCGGTCTGCAGGGCGTCGAGGACCCGCAGGACCTCCTTGGGGTTACGGCCCACGGAACCGGCGGTCACCATCGTGAACTGGATCTCGTTGTTCTGGTCGACGATGAAGACGGCGCGCTGGGCGAAGCCGTCCTCGCCCTCGATGCCGAGCTCACGCATGAGCTCGTGCTTCGAGTCGGCCATCATCGGGAAGGGCAGGTCGGTCAGGTCCGGGTGGTCCTTGCGCCAGGCGTGGTGCACGAACTCGGAGTCACCGGAGAAGCCGAGGACCTGGGCGTCACGGTCGGCGAACTCGTCGTTCAGCTTGCCGAAGGCGGCGATCTCGGTGGGGCACACGAAGGTGAAGTCCTTCGGCCACGCGAAGACGATCTTCCACTTGCCCTCGTAGGTCTTGTGGTTGATCTGCTCGAACTCCTTGCCGCTCTCCAGCGAAACACAAGCAGTCAGGTCGAACTCGGGGAACTTGTCACCGACAGTGAGCACGCGCTCTCCTTGTTGCGTAGGAATTCCCTTATGAGGGAGTTCCTGAGGGTTGGACGATCTCCACCTTGGCACAGAGTGCATTGATCGCGGAAATAGCTACAATCGGTCGTGATGATCGGAGGTGCCTATCAGTGGTGCGGAGCAATCAGGGGAATCGGACCAAACAGCCCAGCCTGTCGCAGCTGCGCGCCTTCGTGGCCGTCGCCGAGTACCTGCATTTCCGGGACGCGGCGGCAGCTATCGGGATGAGTCAGCCGGCACTCTCCGGGGCCGTGTCGGCGCTGGAGGAGGCACTGGGCGTCCAGCTCATCGAGCGTACGACCCGCAAGGTGCTGCTCTCGCCGGCCGGGGAGCGGCTCGCGGTGCGGGCCCGGGCGGTGCTGGAGGCCGTCGGTGAGTTGATGGAGGAGGCCGAGGCGGTCCGGGCGCCGTTCACCGGAGTGCTCAGGCTCGGTGTGATCCCGACCGTCGCACCGTACCTGCTGCCGACCGTGCTGCGGCTGGTCCACGAACGTTACCCGGAGCTGGACCTCCAGGTGCACGAGGAGCAGACCTCCTCGCTGCTGGAGGGGCTGGCCGGGGGGAGGCTGGACCTGCTCCTGCTCGCCGTGCCGCTCGGTGTGCCGGGCGTGACCGAGCTTCCGCTCTTCGACGAGGACTTCGTGCTGGTGATGGAGCGGGACCACTGGCTGGGCGGGCGCACCGACATCCCGCGCGAGGCCCTGCGCGAGCTGCCGTTGCTGCTGCTCGATGAGGGCCACTGCCTGCGCGACCAGGCGCTCGACATATGCCGGGAAGCGGGGCGTACGGAGGGCGCGCCGGTCACCACGACCGCGGCCGGGCTCTCGACGCTGGTGCAGCTGGTGGCCGGCGGGCTCGGGGTGACGCTGCTGCCGCGTACCGCGGTGACGGTCGAGACCGGCCGGAACGATGCGCTGGCCACCGGGTACTTCGGGGATCCCGCACCGTCGCGGCGGGTGGCGCTGGCGATGCGGACGGGGGCGGCGCGGCAGGAGGAGTTCGAGGAGTTCGCGGCGGCGCTGCGGGGGGCGATGAGGGCACTGCCGGTCCGGGTGACGGCGGGCAGGTAAGGGGCGGGAAGAGGGGAGAAGGGGAGAAAAGGGGAGAAGGGGTGCGGTCCTCCGTTTCGGGGACCGCACCCTCGCGGCTACCGCGACGTCACTCCGTCCGCAGTCCGTCCGGACGCATCATGCGCCACAGCGGTGGCAGCGACAGGACGGTGACCAGCAGGATCAGCGCCGCGCCCGCCCCCGCCATCGGCAGGAACAGCCACCAGTCGGTCACCTTCTTGCTGATCATGCGGACCATCACGGCCCCCAGGCCGATACCGCCGACGATCGCGACCACCAGCCCGATGAGGACGGGAACGGCGGTCTGCCAGAGCACCGACCAGCCGAGCGTGGTCCGCCGGGTGCCGAAGGCGACCAGGACGGACAGCAGCCGCTTGCGCTCCCGCAACTGCTCCAGCTGCGAGACCAGCATCGCGGCGGCGATCAGCAGCAGCGTCACGGTCCCGCCGACCTGGAGCCCCCTCTGCACACTGGCGTACTGCCGGTCGCGGACCACCGACTCCAGGGCGACGACGCGCATCCCCGGGTCGAGCTCGGCCGCCGTGTTCCGTACGTACTCGGAGACGTTCTCGACGCTCCGGTCCACCCGGATCTGCGCGTTGGTCTGGGCGTGCGGCAGGGTGGTCGGGTCGATCGCGCCGACCGTGGCCATGATGCCCCAGTGATCCTGGCCCATCGGATCACGGCGGGTCTGAACGGTCCGGGCGTCGGTGGGCAGGGTCCACAGCTTCGACTTCTCGCCGGGCTCCGACCCCGCCATGGAGTTGAGTTCGACCGGCTTGCCCTTGCGGGCCGTCTCGTCCATCCACGTGGCCATGTCCTTGTCCTGGGGGCGGACGACGAAGACATCGCCCTCCTCGCAGGAGCTGATCCGGGCGATCTCGCGCAGGGTCGCGCAGTCGCCGACGGTCAGCGAGGTGGTGGGCTGGACCTCGTCGTCCTTGTACTTTCCGGGTTTGACGACGTACGTCTCGACCATCCCGATGACCCCGGTCACCCCCTCGGTGGCCCGGAACTTCTTGATGGTCCGCGTGGCCGCGTCGCCGGTGACGGTCGCGGAGAACGTGAAGAACTGGGCCCGCGTGGGGTCCTGCCCCGTCATCCGGCTGAACTCGTTGCCCACCGCGGCGAACAGCATCTGCAGCGCCACCGCACCCGCGACCGCGACCGTGATGCCGCTGACCGCGCGGGAGGCCGCGCTGCTGCTCAGCTGGAGCCTGCGGGTGGCGAGCTGCCAGGGCACCGGGCCGCCGCGCAACCGGTTCACGCACGCCTCGACCAGCCACGGCAGCAGCAGCGCGAGCCCGACGAGCACCAGCACGGCGCCGCCCGCGATCGGATACGGGTTCACCTCGGTGCCCGTCTTGCCGGACAGCACGAGTATCGCCAGGCCCGCGACCGGAACCAGCAGGCGCCACCAGAGCCGGCGCTTGTGGTCGCGGCCGCTTCGCACGACTCCGAGCGGTTCGATGACCACCGAACGCAGGGCAATCAGCGTGACCAGCACCGCCGCCACCGGAACCGCGACCACGACCAGCGCCGCCAGCCAGGGGTCGGGAACCAGGTCCGCGGGGAAGGCGCTGACGTCCCACACCTCGACGGAGCCCATGAAGTGACGCCCCACCAGGAAGAAGACCAGGCCGGCCAGCAGCCCGAGCACCGCCCCGAAGAACGCCTCGCCGGCCGCGATCCGGCGGGTCATCCGGCTGTCCGCACCCACCAGACGCAGCGCGGCGAGCCTGCGGTCGCGCCGCTCGCCGCCGAACCGCACGGCCGTCGCGATGAAGATCGCGACCGGCATCAGCAGGACGACGCAGATCATGATGGTCAGCACGACGAGGATCGGCGACAGGGGATGGGGCGGGCCCGGGTCGCCGTAACCGGCGATCCGATGGCCGCCGTTGGCGGGAGTCAGTGTGTCGCTGCCCGCGTAGTAGAACAGCTCTCCCGGAGAGATCAGGCCGGGGTCGGCGATCGTGCCGGTGATCCGGTACGGCAGCCGCTCCCTGAGGAGGCTTCCCTCCGAGGAGCCGAGCAGCTCCTTCAGGGCGGGGGAGACCACCATCTCGTCCGCGCCGGGGAAGCGTGCCACACCCGGCGGGACGACCGGACGGGTACCGTCCGCACGCATCAGGTAGCCCCGGACGGTCCGGCCGCGGTACTCGGTCTCCGCGTTGATCCGGAGCACCGAGGTGTCGGTCTTCTCGGCCTGGGTGTCGGGCGATTCGGAGTTCGTGGTCTCGGAGCGGGCCTGGTCGCGCGCGGAACGGTGGTCGAGCAGCTGAGGCACGGAGGCGGCGACCAGCAGCAGCGCCACACCGAGGCCGACGCCGACGGCGGTCAGCAGGGTGCGGATCCAGCCCTCGCGCCCGCCGCCCGCGGCGAACCGGATACCGAGACCGAGGTCGCGGAGCCAGGCGGCGAAGCCGGTGGGCGCGGTGGGCCGGGGCGGTGTCGCGGCCGGTGCGTCCTTGTGGTCGAGCAGGGTCATCCGGCGTGCTCCAGATCCTGGGCCCGGCCGTCGCGCACGGTGACGTCGCGGTCGGAGTACGCGGCGACCCGGGCCTCGTGGGTCACCAGGACCACGGCGACATTGGTGGACCGGGCCGCCTCGGTGAGCAGTTGCATGACCCGCTCGCCGTTGAAGGAGTCCAGGGCGCCGGTCGGTTCGTCGGCGAATATCACCCTGGGGGAGGCGGCCAGCGCACGGGCCACCGCGACGCGCTGGCCCTGGCCGCCGGAGACCTCGCCGGGGCGCTTGCCGCCGACGGTGTCGACCTCCAGGCGCTCCAGCCAGTGGCGAGCGGTGGATTCGGCGACCTTGCGCTTGGTGCCGCTCAGCCGGAGCGGCAGGGCGACGTTCTCCACGCAGGTCAGCTCCGGGACGAGCTGGCCGAACTGGAAGACGAAGCCGAACTCGGTGCGGCGCAGGGTGCTGCGTTCGGCGTCGGACAGTGCGGAGAGCTCGCGGCCCGCGTAGGTGATCGTGCCCTTGTCAGGGGTGACGATTCCGGCGAGGCAGTGCAGCAGGGTGGACTTGCCGGAGCCCGACGGGCCCATCACGGCGACGACCTCGCCGGGGTGGATGGAGAACGACGCGCCGTCGAGCGCGGGCGTCGTTCCGTACGACTTGTACAGGCTGTCGGCGCTGAGCAGGGAGCCGGTGGGGGTCATGCGCCCACCTCCGCGGCGAGCCGGTCGAGCCGGGCGGCGGTCAGTTCGAGCCAGCGCAGATCGGCTTCGAGATGGAAGAGCGCGTGGTCGCAGATCAGCTGGTCGGCGAGGTCGCCCTTGCGCTTGCGGTCGGTGAGGATGCGCATGAGGCGCAGATGCTCCCCGCGCTGGGCGTCCAGCAGGGTCTCGGCGCTGCGGCCGGTGAGCAGGGCCAGGACGACCTTGGTGTAGAGCGTCGACTGGAGGTACGGCTCGGGCTTCTCCGGCTGCGCGAGCCAGGTGCCGACGTCGGTGATGCCCGCCTCGGTGATGGCGTACCGCTTGCGCTCGGGGCCGCCCCCGCTCTCGACGCCGTCGACCTCGACGAGGCCGCTCTTGAGGAGCCGGGACATGGTCGAGTAGACCTGCCCGTAGTGCAGGGGGCGGTCGTGGCCGAACTTCTCGTCGAAGGCGCGCTTGAGGTCGTAGCCGTGGCGGGGGCCGGACTCCAGGAGCCCGAGCAGGGTGTGGCCGATAGACATGCGCAGCACTATACACGGCATGTATACCTCGGGTGTATACGAGTCTCCCGCCCTCGGGCCTCTGGGCCCCGGCCTCCCCTCCCGGACCCCGGCCCCTCGAACCCCGAATCCCGAGCCCCGAACCCCCGAGCCCCGAACCCCGGGGGCCCCGGAGTCACTCGGGGGGCGGGGACTTCGGGGGCCGCCCTCGGCGGGGAATCGGGCGGGCCGTGCCGGGCAGGCGGCCGGCCTCGGCCAGCGCCCTGCGCAGCAGGAACTCGATCTGGGCGTTCGCGCTGCGCAGCTCGTCGGCGGCCCAGCGGGAGAGTGCGTCGTGCACCGCGGGGTCCAGCCGCAGCAGCATCTGCTTGCGCTGCTGCGGCTGCGGCGGCTTGTGCCCGGGGGTCTCTTCCGTCACTGGTCTTCCGTCACTGGTAAAGAGTGCCCGTGTTGAGGACCGGCTGCGCCGCGCGGTCACCGCAGAGCACCACCATCAGATTGCTGACCATGGCGGCCTTCCGCTCCGAGTCGAGCTCGACGATGTCCTGCTCGGCGATCCGGGTCAGCGCCATCTCGACCATGCCGACCGCGCCCTCGACGATCTGCTGCCGGGCCGCGACCACCGCGCCGGCCTGCTGGCGCTGAAGCATCGCGGAGGCGATCTCGGGAGCGTACGCGAGATGACTGAAGCGCGATTCGATGATCCGTACGCCGGCGGCCTGCACCCGGGCGGTGAGCTCCACGGCCAGCTTCTCGGTGATCTCCTCCGCGTTGCCGCGCAGCGAGAGGGCGCCCTCCTCATGGGCGTCGTAGGGGTACTCGATCGCGATGTGCCGGACAGCCGCCTCGGTCTGGGTGGCGACGAACTCCAGGAAGTCGTCGACCTCGAAGAGTGCCTGCGCGGTGTCCTCGACCTTCCAGACGACGATCGAGGCGAGCTCGATCGGGTTGCCGTAGGCGTCGTTGACCTTCAGGACCGCGGTCTCGTGGTTGCGGACCCGGGTGGAGATCTTCCGGCTGCTGGTGAGCGGATTGATCCAGCGCAGCCCGTCGGTGCGGATCGTGCCGACGTACCGGCCGAAGAGCTGGATCACCCGCGCCTCGCCCGGTGCGACCATCTTCACACCCGTCATGCAGAAGAACGAGGCGATGACGAGCAGGACCCCGAAGATGCACACCGGTATGCCCACGCCGTTGTTCCCGTTCGAGCCGACGACGCCGCCGACGATGGCCAGGCCGATGCCGGCGATCACCCCGACCACAGTCAGCAGCAGGCCGAGACCGCCGGGGATGCTGTGCGCCGTCACCTCTCTCACCTGCGGTTCGGGCATCTCAGGCATCTCGGGCGCGAGGTCGGCGGTCAGGGTGGACACGGTGTGCGGATTGCCTTGGTCGGGCATGGGATCCCCCGTTTCGAAAGACTGGCAGAGAAACACTCAGTGCTAGCAATGTGATTACACATTACCTGGATTCGCAACCCTGGGCGCCTCTCATGAGTCGGTTCCCTAGAGAACGGGTGCTGATTGTCACGTCCGGAAAAGACCACATCGCTTGCTTTTTGTCCTCGCCGACGGTGTTAGCTGGCTGGGCTGAGCTGTGGTCGAGCAGAGAAAGAGGAGCAACACAGAGATGGGTCGAGCGGATGCGCGACGAGCCCAGGGGCGCGAGTCGCGTCGGGCCGCGAAGAGCGGCGGCATACGCAGACTCTTCACCTGGCGGAAGATGCTGGGCACGTTCCTCGGGTTCTGCCTGCTGATCATGGGCGCCTTCGTGGCGCTGTACATGTACGTGGACATTCCCAAGGCCAACGCCTTGGCCGAGCGGCAGAGCAACGTCTACCAGTACAGCGACGGCACCGTGCTGACCCGCACCGGTGACGGGGTCAACCGCCAGATCGTGGACCTCTCCGAGGTGCCCAAGGAGGTGCAGCACACCTTCGTCGCCGCCGAGAACAAGACGTTCTACCAGGACCAGGGCGTCGACTTGAAGGGCACCGCGCGCGGCCTCCTCAACACGCTCACCGGCAAGGGCAAGCAGGGTGGCTCGACCATCACCCAGCAGTACGTGAAGAACTACTACCTGACGCAGGACCCGACGATCAGCCGGAAGCTCAAGGAACTGGTGATCTCTCTCAAGGTCGACCAGCAGAAGAGCAAGAGCGAGATCCTCGCCGGGTACATCAACACCGCCTACTACGGACGCGGTGCGAGCGGGATCCAGGCCGCGGCGCAGGCCTACTACGGGGTCGACGCCAAGGACCTCAACGTCTCCCAGGGCGCCTACCTGGCCGCGCTGCTCCAGGCCCCCAGCCAGTACGACTGGTCGTCCGCCACGGAGACCGGCAGGAAGCTCGTCAAGGACCGCTGGGGCTACACGCTCGACAACATGGTCGAGATGCACTGGCTCGGCAAGTCCGAGCGCGACAAGCTGGAGTTCCCGGTCCCGGACAAGCCCAAGCCCGCCAAGGGCATGGAGGGCCAGACCGGCTACCTCGTCGAGGCGGCCAACAAGGAGCTGGACAAGCAGGGCATCACCGCGGAGGTGCGGCGGACCGGCGGCTGGACCTTCACCCTCAACATCGACCGGAAGCGGCAGAAGGAGCTGGAGAAGGCGGTCGACCGGCAGCTGGAGTCCAAGCTGGACCGCAAGGGCAACAAGGTCGACGCGACCGTCCAGGCGGGTGCCACCTCCGTCGATCCGAAGACCGGTGCCGTCGTCGCGCTCTACGGCGGGGTGGACTATGTCAAGCACTACATATCCAACGCCACGCGCCAGGACTACCAGCCCGCCTCCACCTTCAAGCCGCTGGTGCTCGCCTCCGCCCTGGAGAACGAGTCGAAGACCCAGGGCGGCGACCTGATCGGCGTCAACACCCGTTACGACGGCACCAGCAAGCGCCCCGTCGTGGGCAGCGACACCCCGTTCGCCCCGCAGAACGAGGACGGCGTCAGCTACGGCGATGTCACCGTGCAGAAAGCGATGAACAACTCGATCAACTCGGTCTTCGCGCAGATGGTGGTCGATGTCGGCCCGTCCGCGGTGAAGAAGACCGCGCTGGATCTCGGCCTCCCCGACAAGAACTTCCCCGAGCGTCCCGCCATCACGCTCGGCACGATGAACGCCTCGACCTGGGACATGGCGGGGGCCTACGCCACGCTCGACAACCACGGCAAGAAGATCACCCCCTTCATCGTGAAGTCCGCCAAGCACCGCGACCGGACGGTCGAGCCGGTCAAGGGCGTCGGCGACCAGGTGATCAGCCGCAAGTCCGCCGACACCATCACCTCCGTCCTCCAGGGCGTCGTGGAGAGCGGCTCCGGCAGCAAGGCGGCCAACGCCTCGTACCAGGCGGCGGGCAAGACGGGTACGTCGGAGAACAACAAGTCGGCCTGGTTCGCCGCGTACACCCCGGACCTCACCACCGTCGTGGCGCTCTTCGGCGAATCCCCCAAGGACGGCGGCGGCCAGGTCACCCTGACCGGTACCGCCAACTCCGGCCGGGCCAACGGTGGCGGCTTCCCGGCGGAGATCTGGGCGGACTACACCCTCGATGCGCTGAACGGCGGTTCCGGGGCCCGGTTCGACCTCCCGGACGTCGAGCGCGGCCAGGTCACCCTGCCGTCCAGCCCGCCGAACACCCCCTCGGCACCGGAGAGCCCCACGCCGCCCCCGTCCCAGGAGCCGAGCCGGCCGGCGCAGAGCCCGAGCGACAAGCCCAGCCCGCCGGCCAGCCAGTCGCCGGAACCGCCGGCGAGCCAGTCCCCGGAGCCGCCGGCGAGCCAGAGCCCGGGGCTGCCGGACGGGGGAGCGGACTCCGGAGGGCCGGGCAACGGCAACAACGTCGCGAAAAACCCGCCCGGACAGTGAGGGCATGAGGACATGAGGACATGGGTGAGGGGCGGTGCCGGCCGGCACCGCCCCTCACCCATGTCCGCCGCGTACGACGGTGTCAGCCGCCGTCGACCTTCTTCGCGATCCGGTCGCCGAGATCCTTGTCGACATTGCGCCAGTACTGCAGCGCGCGTTCCAGGACCGGGGCGCTCACACCGTCCAGCAGATGGCCGGAAATGTTCGACACCAGCCGCTCGCGGGCTGCCTCGTCGAGGACCTTGCGCACCAAGGTGCCCGCCTGGCCCCAGTCGTCGTCCTCGCGGTGCAGCTTGTACGCCTCGTGCACCATTTCGCCCGCCGTGGCCCAGCCCGCCGGGTCGCCGAACCGCTGGGTGTCCGCAGTGGGACCACCGTACGAGTTCGGTGCGTAGACCGCTCCCGTACGCGTCGGCTCGTACCGCATGGGGCCGTCCTTCGCGTACGAGTTCCGCCCGAACCTCGGACGGTTCGGGGGCAGCTGCGCGTAGTTCGGCCCGATCCGGTACCGGTGGGTGTCCGGGTACGAGAAGAGCCGGCCGAGCAGCATCTTGTCCGGCGACGGACCGATGCCGGGCACCAGGTTCGACGGCTCGAAGGACGCCTGCTCGATGTGGACGAAGAAGTCCTCGGGGTTCTCGTCGAGCGTCATCCGGCCGACTTCGATCTCCGGGTAGTCGCCGTGCGGCCACACCTTCGTGAGGTCGAACGGGTTGAACCGGTAGTCCGGCGCGTCCTCGAACGGCATGATCTGCACGTACAGCGTCCAGCTCGGGTGGTCACCGCGCTTGATCGACTCGAACAGGTCGCGGCGGTGGACGTCCCCGTCGACGCCCGCGATCTCGTCCGCCTCGGCCTGCGGGTAGAAGTCGATGCCCTGGTCGGTCTTGAAGCGGTACTTCACCCAGAACTTCTCGCCGCCGGCATTCACCCACATGTAGGTGTGCGAGCTGTAGCCGTTCATGTGGCGGTACGTCCTCGGGATGCCCCGGTCACCCATCAGCCACGTCACCATGTGGGCGGACTCCGGGGAGAGCGTCCAGAAGTCCCACTGCATGTCGTGGTCGCGCACCGCGCTGTCCGGGCGGCGCTTCTGCGAGCGGATGAAGTCCTGGAATTTCATCGGGTCGCGCACGAAGAAGATCGGCGTGTTGTTGCCGACCATGTCGTAGTTGCCGAGCTCGGTGTAGAACTTCAGGGCGAACCCACGGGGGTCGCGCCAGGTGTCGGGGGAGCCCTGTTCGCCTGCGACCGTGGAGAAGCGGGCGAGCATGGCGGTCTGCTTGCCCGGCTGGAAGAGGTCGGCCTTGGTGAACTGGCTGACGTCGTTGGTCACCTTGAAGAATCCGTAGGCACCGGAGCCCTTGGCGTGGACCACTCGTTCGGGGACCCGTTCACGGTTGAACTGGGCCATCTTCTCGATGAGGTAGTGGTCCTGGAGCAGGATCGGCCCGTCGGATCCGACGGTGAGCGAGTGTTCGTCGCTCTCCACCGGGATTCCGGCGTTGTTCGTGGTGTAGGGGGTGTTCAGAGTCTTGGGGGTATGCAGTTCCTCGGGCACGAGCGTCCTCCCGTCGGTGGGGGTTTCGGTCAGGTCGTCTCGTTCACGACTGAAGTCAACTCCGCCGACAGGAGGTCGGCAACATTTGGCTACCGTCTGTGCAGGGCTCTTCCCCGTGCCCGGTCCGGGCCCTCTCTACTGGCCCCGGGTCGGCATCTCGAACCAGACCACCTTGCCCGTCGAAAGACGTGTCGCGCCCCACCGCCGGGCCAGCCGGTTCACCAGGAACAGGCCGCGGCCGCCCTCGTCCATGTCCCGGGCCCGGCGCTGCCGGGGCAGCTGCGGGGCGTCGTCACCGACCTCGCAGCGCAGGGTGTCGGTCCGCAGCAGCCGCAGCGTCACCGGCCGCTCCGCGTAGCGCACGGCATTGGTCACCACCTCGCTGACCAGCAGCTCCATCGAGTCGGAGAGATCGTCGAGCCCCCAACGGCTCAGCGCCCGGCGGGCCAGTCTGCGGGCCCGCCCCGGAGCGGTCTCCTCCGGTTCCAGGTGCCAGTACGCGACATCGCTCGGCGCGATCCCGTCGAACCGGGCGGCGAGCAGCGCGATGTCGTCGTCCCGGTCGCCGGGACCGAGCATGTCCAGGACGTCGTCGCACAACGCCTCCAGCGGCGGCGAGTGGTCCGGGCCGGTCAGCCCGGCGGTGGTGGCGAGCCGTTCGCGCAGCTGCTCGATCCCGGTCCAGACGTCCCGCAGCCGGGATTCCACCAGACCGTCGGTGTACAGCAGCAGCGTGGCGCCCGCGGGCGCGTCCAGTTCGACGGCCTCGAAGTCCACCCCGCCGACGCCGATCGGGGCGCCGGACGGTACCCGCAGCACCTCCGCGCGGCCGCCCAGGTGGAGCAGGACGGGCGGCGGATGCCCGGCGTTGGCGATCGTGATGCGGTGCGCGACCGGGTCGTACACCGCGTACAGGCACGTCGCCATGCGGTCGCTGCCGAGCCGCTGCGCCTGCTCGTCGAGGTGGTGCAGCACCTCCTGCGGCGGCAGGTCCAGCCCGGCGAGGGTCTGCGCGGTGGTGCGCAGCTGGCCCATGATCGCCGCCGAGGTCATGGAGTGGCCCATGACGTCCCCGACGACGAGGGCGACCCTGCTCCCGGGCAGCGGGATCGCGTCGTACCAGTCGCCGCCGACCCGGGCCGTCTCGGCGGCCGGGAGGTAGCGGGAGGCGAGCCGGACGCCGGTCGGCTGCGGCAGCGAGTCGGGCAGCATGGTGCGCTGGAGCTCGTCGGCGATGTACGCCTCGCGTCCGTACAGCACGGCCTTGTCGATGCCCAGCGCGGTGTGCGTCGCCAGCTGGGCGGCTACCAGCAGGTCATTGGCCTCGAAGGGCGGCCGCTCGGTTCCGCGCAGGAATACGGCGGCGCCGATCACCCGTCGCCGGCCGCGCAGCGGGGCGAGGATCGCCCGGTGTCCGGTGGGTACGGTCCGGCCGGAGCCGAGCAGTTCGGGCAGCGCGGCGCGGGCCGCCGCGGAGTCGCCGAAGACCGGCCGCACCCCGCGCAGCACCTCGGCGAGCGCGCCGCCCGAGCGGACCTCGCACAGATCCGCCGCGGGCGGCAGATCGCCGTGCGGGTCGATGACGGGCAGCCGCAGGCGTTCGATCTCCGACGAGGTCTCGGTCTCCTCCTCGTTCAGCCGCAGCCGGTCCGACCGGCGCAGCCGCAGCACGAACGGGGAGACCGGCCGCTCGTCACCGACCGGGAGCGGGTCGCGGAGATAGACCAGTATGGCGTCGGAGAACGTCGGCACGCTGGCCCGGCACAGGCCCAGCACGATCTCGTCCAGGTCTATGCCGCGGGCGATCCGCCGGGTGGCGGCCCCCACGAAACGCAGCCGGTCGCCCTCGCGACGGGCGGCGGCCTGGGGGTCGAGTCCTGGGGGGCCGGGGCTCACCGCGGAAGCGGCGGGAGCCGCCGGACTGGCCGCGGCGCCCGGCGCCGTGGCGGGGCCGGGGATCGCGGCGGTGGCAGGGGAAGCAGCCGGCGCGGCGTCCTGCTGCCGCGGCCGGGTGCGTTCCTGCGACCGGGCGGCGAGAGGCTGCCGGCCTTCGTGGGAGGTGGGATGCTCCGTCACGCGTGGGGTTCCGTCCGTCCGGGCCGGTTGTATGAGGCAATCACCTCGTGAGGCGCTACTGTGCCCCGGCAAGAGCGGTGATAACAACGGCTGTCACCGGATGCCCCCGAAAGAGGGGCCGAAACCGGATGCCCGCAGGGTGGTTCGCCGACAACGTTTCCGGTGACGGGGCGGGCGACAGCGAGCACGTCTCCACCCCCTCGTAGTGGCTCATGCGATTCATACGACTGATGTGGCTCATCCAGCTCATGCAGTGCGTGGTGCTCGTGCGATGACTTGCGGTCAGGTCCGGTGCCGCGCGCCCCGGTTGGAGCGGTGCGGCTCTCCGGAGGGCGATCCTACGTTTGCCCCCCTGGGGTGGGACAAGGGTCTCACGATGCCATGGGGGAGGGGGTACGGTCCCAGTCATCCGGGAGCATGGGAACGCGCCAGTGCGGATCGGGCCGCCAGTCCTCCCAGCCGTCCCGGAACGGCGTCCCCCATGCCCGGATCACCTCGACGGCCGCGTGGCCCGCCTCCCGCACCCGCCGAGCGGTCCGCGGGGTCATCAGACCGACCCGCTGCGCCTGGGCGAACTCGTCCTCGTCGCGCCAGACCCAGCTGCGGTCCGGGTGGACGGAGATGTCGAGAAAGTGATCCTCGGAGTCGACGCCGCCCGCCCAGCGGGTGCGCGGTTCCTCCAGGTTCACGTACCAGCTGCGGAACTTCCAGCCCTGCTCCCAGAACAGCCACACCGACCAGGGTTCACCAGGACGGGCGAGCTTCAGCACGCCGTTTCCGAGCCAGGGCGAGCGGGCGGTGGTGCGCGGGGCGGTGTAGCGGGTGGCGAGCGGCTCGTCGTGCACCTCGGTGCCGTTCGCCAGCACCGGCTTCACGCACTCGGTGCCGGGCGCCACCCACACGGCGAGCAACGCGTCGGTGTCCTGGACGACGGTGACGGGGCGGCAGATGTGCACCGGGGCCGGGGCGGGGTCCGGCGCCTCCCCGGGCAGCGGGCCGTTGCCGCGGTAGCGCCACAGGATCTGATCGCCCGGCGCCCAGTGCTCGATGTACTCCGTACCTGCCATGGGCAGATCCTAAGTGCTGTCCCGTAACCCCTGGCGGGCGCACGACGACAGCTACTTCCCCAAGCTCTCGGCTGCGCTCGAGCAGGGGAGGCCCCATCCTCGCCGCGTTGTCGGAATGTCCGAATACATCCAGTATGCGGACGTCCCTCAGCCTTGCGATGCACCGCATCTGACGCCGCGCGCTGATCCACCAGGGATTACGGGACAGCCCTTAGGCCGACCGGCACGGGGAGGGCGGTGTCCGTCCTCCCCGTGCCGGTCGGCCCAGGATCTGCCGCGGCCCCCGCGCCGCGAGGCGTATCACGGGCGGGTCATACGCAGCACGTCCAGTGCCTCGTCGAGCTGCTCCACCGTGAGATCGCCGCGTTCGACGTATCCCGAGGCCAGCACCACCTCGCGGATCGTCCGGCGCTCGGCCAGGGACCTCTTGGCGACCTTCGCCGCCTCCTCGTAGCCGATGTACTTGTTCAGCGGGGTGACGACGGACGGCGAGGACTCCGCGTACTCCCTGGCCCGCTCCGCGTTCGCGGTGATCCCGTCCACCGTGCGGTCCGCGAGCAGCCGGGAGACGTTGGCCAGCAGCCGTACCGACTCCAGCAGGTTCTTCGCGATGACCGGCAGCATCACATTCAGTTCGAAGTTGCCCGCCGCGCCCGCGACGGCGACCGTCGCGTCGTTCCCCATCACCTGGGCCGCGACCATCAGGACGGCCTCGGGAATGACCGGATTCACCTTCCCCGGCATGATCGACGAGCCGGGCTGGAGGTCGGGCAGGCTGATCTCGGCCAGGCCGGTGCGCGGCCCGGACGCCATCCAGCGCAGATCGTTGGAGATCTTGGTGAGCGAGACGGCGAGGGTGCGGAGCTGGCCGGACGTCTCCACGAGCCCGTCCCGCGCGCCCTGTGCCTCGAAGTGGTCCCTGGCCTCGGTGAGCGGCAGCCCGGTGACGCGGGCGACCTCGGCGATGACGGCGGCGGAGAAGCCGGGCGGGGTGTTGATGCCGGTGCCGACGGCCGTGCCGCCCAGCGGCAGCTCGGCGAGGCGGGGGAGGGACGCGCGGAGCCGTTCGATCCCGTACCTGATCTGCGCCGCGTAGCCGCCGAACTCCTGGCCCAGGGTGACGGGTGTGGCGTCCATCAGATGCGTACGGCCCGACTTCACGACCGTCGCGAACTCGGCGGACTTGCGCTCCAGCGCGGTGGCCAGATGGTCCAGTGCCGGGATCAGCTCGCCGGTGACGGCGGCGGTGGCGGCGATGTGGATGGAGGACGGGAAGACGTCGTTGGACGACTGCGAGGCGTTGACGTGGTCGTTGGGATGGACCTCGCGGCCCAGGCGTTCGGTGGCGAGGGTGGCCACGACCTCATTGGTGTTCATGTTGGACGAGGTGCCGGACCCGGTCTGGAAGACATCGATCGGGAAGTGGGCGTCCCAGCGGCCGCCGGCGACCTCCTCGGCGGCCTCCTGGACGGCCAGGGCGATATCCGGGTCGAGCACTCCCAGTTCGGCGTTCACCTTGGCAGCGGCCGCCTTGATCCGGGCCAGGGCCTCGATGTGGGCCCGCTCCAGACGCTGCCCGGAGATCGGGAAGTTCTCCACCGCGCGCTGCGTCTGGGCCCGCCACCTGGCGTTCGCGGGCACCCTCACCTCGCCCATCGAATCGTGCTCGATGCGGAAATCCGTGCCGTCCGCGGGGGGCTGTGCGGTGGCCTGTGCGTCGTCCATGGGGTTCAACCTCCTGAAAAAGTTGAGCACTTGTCTCGTTCTGTGTATTCCCAAGTTGCCTACCGGCCAGTAAATACCGGGGGTGCTGCATTTCCCCGGGGGACGACCCCCGTACCCCCGTGCAGCAACCCGGGGAGGCGCAATGAGGCGCACCAGGCACAGACTTCGCAGTACGGTCGCGGCCGCCGCGGCCATGGCGGCGGCATTCGGCGGCATGGCCGCCGCCGCAGGACCGGCGGGTGCGGCGGACCGGCCCGGTACCACCACTACCGCATCCACCCCCCTCTCGCCCGAACTGGAGGCCATCCGCGCCGCCGAAGCCACCCGGCTGTACGGCGACCCGGCCGAGCGCCCGCTCGCCGACCGCAAGACCGGGCTGATCTCGCTCGGCGACAGCGAGATCTCCGGCGAGGGCGTCGGCACGTACGAGGCGGGCACCGACGGCCCCGACAACTGGTGCCACCGCTCGCCCGACTCCGCCATCCACCGCACCGGCATCCCGGCCGACGTCACGTACAACGTCTCCTGCTCCGGCGCGTACACCGGCAACATCGTGATCGGCGGTTCGAAGCAGTACGCCGACGAACTCGTGCAGAGCGACAACCTCGCCATCAAGGCGCGCAACACCCGCATCAAGATGATCGTGCTGGTCGCCGGCGCCAATGACGACCTCCAGTTCGGCCCGGTGATGACGGACTGCGTCCAGCGCTGGGTGCTCTCCCAGGGGACCTGCCGGCCGCAGTACGAGGGCGGCTGGCAGGCGCGCGTCGACGGACTCGTGCCCGAGGTCGAGAAGACGGTGCGCGACCTGAAGACCGTCATGTCCGACGCCGGATACACCAACGGCGACTACAAGCTCGTGGTCATGGGCTACCCGAGCCCCATCGGACCGGACTTCTACGACAACCCGGACTTCCCCGGCAAGCTTCCCGGCGGCTGCGCCGGCTACGACTCCGACGCCGCCTGGGGCCGCAACGTCGCGGTCCCCGCCTTCGAACGCGGTATGCGCAGGGCCGCCGCCGACACCCGGGCCGTCTACCTCGACAACTCCCGGCTCTTCCACGGCCACGAGGTCTGCAGCGAGAACACCTGGGCCCGCGGCCTCTCCATCGACCTGTCGCACTTCCCGCCGGACTCCAACTCCGTCCGGCAGTCCTTCCACCCGAACGAGCGGGGGCACGGCGCCTTCGCGTCCTGCCTGACCCAGATCTACCACTCGAACCTGCGCGAGGCGAGCTGCGCCGATCCGGCGAGCACCGGGCAGCCGGTGCTGGAGGCCGCGGCGTGGGACGACGTCTTCAGGCCCCTGAAGAACGAGGCCACGGGCACCTGCGTGGACGTTCCCGCCTCGGTGACCCGCAAGGACACCGGGATCGGCGGCTGGGACTGCCACGGCGGCCGCAACCAGGGCTGGTGGTACGACTCCGGCACGAAGAACCTCCGTACCGAGCTGGGCCACGACCGGTGCCTCGACGTGCCGGGCGCCGACTACAGGGCGGGCGCCGCGCTCATCCTGTGGAACTGCTCCGGCGCGGCCAACCAGCAGTTCGTCAAGGAGTCGGGCACCGTGCGTCCGGCGGCCGCCACCGGGCTGTGCCTCACGCTCGCGGCGGCCGAGGACCCGCTGAAGCTGCAGACCTGCGACGGCAGCGCGAAGCAACGGTTCGCGTAACCGCGTCCCGCGAGGGGGAGGGGCGGGCCGGTCTCGGTCCGGGCGGCCAGGACCGACCCCGCCCCCGCCCCTCCCCCTCGGGTGCGTGGCCCCGGCCGCCCCCGCCCCTCCGCCCCGGCCGCCCTCGTCCCTCCGCCCCGGCCGCCCTCGTCCCTCCGCCCCGGCCGGTGCGTCAGCCGGACGTCATGAACGCGCCCAGGACAGCGGCCAGATGACCGGGGTCCGCGGCCCCGCACAGCTCACGCGCCGAGTGCATGGACAGCCCCGGCACCCCCACGTCGACCGTCGTGACACCCAGCCGGGCCGCGGTGAGCGGGCCGATCGACGTGCCGCACGGCATCGCGTTGTTGGAGACGAACGGCTGCCACGGTGCCCCCGCCCGCTCGCACGCCGCCGTGAACACCGCCATGCCGGTGCTGTCGGTGGCGTACCGCTGATTGACGTTGACCTTGACCGTGGGACCGCCGTTGGGCAGCGGCTGGTGGCCCGGGTCGTGCCGTTCGGCGTAGTTGGGGTGGACCGCGTGTGCCATGTCGGCGGAGACGCAGAAGGCACCGGACAGGGCGCGGGACCAGTCCTCGGAGCTGCCGCCGCGCGCGGCGACCGCCCGGCCGAGGACGCGTTCCAGCAGCGGGCTCTGCGCCCCGGTGTCCGAACCGCTGCCGACCTCCTCGTGGTCGAAGGCCGCCACGACGGGGATGTACGAGGGCTCCTCGGCCGCGGTCGCCGCGGCCACCAGGGCCGTGACACCCGCATGCACCGAAACCAGGTTGTCCAGCCGCGCGGACACCACGAACTCCTGGTCCGCGCCGAGATATCCGGGCGGCTGGATGTCGTGGAGCATCAGGTCCCAGCCGAGGATGTCGCCCCGCTCCACCTCCGCGGCCGCCGCGACCCGGCGCAGCAGCGCACCCTCCTCGGGCGCCCCGAGCGCCCACAGCGGGGCGAGATGGCGCTGCCGGTCCAGGGCGAGCCCCTCATTGACCGTGCGGTCCAGGTGGATGGCCAACTGGGGCACCCGCAGCAACGGTTCGTCGATCTGGACGAGCCGGGACTCGACGCCGCCGCCCGGGCCGCGCAGCGCGAGCCGTCCGGAGATGCCCAGATCGCGGTCGAGCCAGGTGTTCAATGGAACGCCGCCGTAGACCTCCACGGCGATCTGCCGCCAGCCCGCCGACCCGGTGTCGGGGGTGGTGGGCTGCTGTCGGTTTGCTGCGTTGAAGTGGGTTGTGGTGAGCAGGGGTGGGTCCTGGCGGTGGGTTCGTGGGGTGGGAACGGGGGTTCTGGGGTCGAATGGGTGACCTTTGCGGTTGGTGCTCGTTGGGCTGGGTGGTGGGTGTCCGGCCTTGGGGGTGGGGGTTTGTGGTGGGTGGTGTGCGGGAGTTGGCGGCGCCGTTCGTGGTGGCCGGGCCGTGCGGGGTGGCGGTCCGGGACCGTCTCAAGCACCTCACGCCCCGGGACGAGGAGGTTCTGCGTGCGGTCGGTGAGCACCAGGGCCGTCTGGCTTCCCGTGATCTGAAGGCCCGTTGTGCGGGTGGACTGGAGCACAGTGCGCAGACCTGGGCGTCGCGTAAGCGGGACCTGACCGTACAGTCGTCGTCGCGGATCGCGGGTGCGATCACCAAGGCCACGCACGATCAGTGGGCGCTGGCCCGGCGTTGCCAGGCGGCGCACGTCCAGACGCTGGAGGCCGGGATCAGGGCGCTGCGGCACCGCCTGTCCCTCCCCGTCGGCGCGCCGGGAACGAAGCGGGCCCCGGGTGGTTACCGGTCCAGGGGTGAGTGGTTCCACAAGTCCCGCCGTCTCGCGGCGCTGGAAGCCCGGCATGATGCTGCGGTCCGTGACCGGCAGGCCGGACGCGTCCGGGTCGTGCGGGGTGGCAAGCGTCTTCTCAACACCCGCCACCACCTCGCCCAGGCCCGGCTGACCGAGGAGCAGTGGCGGGAGCGCTGGGAGGCGGAGCGCTGGTTTCTTGCCGCGGACGGCGAGTCCGGGAAACGGTTCGGGAACGAGACGATCCGCGTCACCCCGGACGGCGAGATCAGCATCAAACTGCCCGCCCCGCTCTCCCACCTCGCCAACGCCAAGCACGGCCGGTACACCCTCGCCTCGACCGTAAGGTTTGCGCACCGGGGCGTGGAGTGGGCCGACCGCATCACCGCGAACCGGGCCGTCGCCTACCGCATCCACCTCGACACCGGCCGTGGCCGCTGGTACCTCACCGCGTCCTGGCAACGCCCCGCCGTCCAGACGATCCCGCTGGCCACCGCCCGCGCCCGGGGCATGGTCGGCGTCGACACCAACGCCGACCACTTCGCCGCCTACCACCTCGACCCGTACGGCAACCCCACAGGCGAGCCCCGGCACTTCTTCTACGACCTGTCCGGCACCACCGCTCACCGCGATGCCCAGATCCGCCACGCACTGACCCGCCTGATCAACTGGGCCAAGCAGGCCGGTGTTGCCGCGATCGGCATCGAGGACCTCGACTTCACCACCGAGAAGACCCAGGAGAAGCACGGCCGCAGGAAACGGTTCAGGCAGCTGATCTCCGGCATCCCGACCGGCAAGCTCAGGGCCCGGCTGGTCTCCATGGCCGCGGAGCAGGGCCTGAGCATTGTCGCGGTCGACCCCGCCTACACCAGCGTGTGGGGTGCCCAGCACTGGCAGAAACCACTGGCCACCCCCAAGCGAAAGATGTCCCGTCACGATGCCGCCGGCATCGCGATCGGACGACGCGCCCTCGGACACCCGGTCCGGCGTCGGACGGCACCGCCCCCACACGACCGGAGAGATCGTGCGGGGCATCGGACCGCCCAGGCCGAACCGGGCACCCGGGGGCGTGAGGGAACCCGCCCACCCGCCACGGACCACGCCCCTGGAGGCGTGCTGCCGAACGGGACGAGAAAGCGGCAACCCAGCGCATCCAACACCGTTCGGGACGCGCCCAGCACACATGATTGGGTCCAGGACCCACTCATGCACACTGGCTAGGAACGGTGACGTCCGGTTCCTGGATCCCCAGGGCTGTTTCCCGCGTCGGGGGAGTACGTCAGGAACGTTCGACAATCCACCGCAGCGGCCCGGCGCGGTGCAAGCCCGCGGCGCGGCCGGCTGCGTGAAAGCTGCGGTGCCGGATCGGCCGCCGCGGCACCGGGATCCGGGGTGGCGGGGGTGTCCGGGGTCCGTACCGGAGGCGTCGCGGAAGGCGTACTTGAGGGTGTGGACGGGCGGCATCCGGTTCCGGGACGCCGCCCGCGCCCGTCCTCCCGTCGCGCCGGGCACCGCGGGCACCCGCGACCCGTACCGCGCACGCGCCGTGGACCACCGGCGCCGACCGCACATCCACGCCCGACGCACCCGTACGGGGCCGGGCGGCCGGTTGCGCCGGGACGGGCCGAAAATTGGCTGAATATCGTCGCACGTGAACCCGTCGCACGTGAACCCGTCGCACGTGAACCCGTCGCATGTGAACCCGTCGTACGTGAACCCTCACGGCACCTGCCCGTTGCGATCGGCGCCGGAGCGGGGAGCGGGTACGCGATCGCCCGGCGCAACCCCGCCACCCGGATCAGGAACAGCACGCCGACCACGAGGAGCGATCGCCCGGCAGCGCCGCACGCTGCGTTCGGCCCGTGCCGCGCTGGCCGTGTTCGAGGGCCTGTACGCCGATGTGCACCGGTTCGAACCGCCCGCCCTCGCCCGGCTCTCCGGTGAGGCCGTGATCGGCAAGGCGCTCGAAGCCGGCGTCGCCGGCTGCCGTGAGGAGGTCCGCACCGCTCACCCCGGCGGCGGCCGTCCCGTGCACATACTGGAGGAGTCGCTCCCCCGGGACCTGCGCAATCTGCGACGGGGCATCCGGCAGCGGACGATCTAGCCACCCCCGCGGGGGCGGGAACGGCCCGCGGGGGCGCCCCGGCCGGTGCGATGCGGCCGGAACGCCCCCGCGGGAAGGCGGCTCGGGGATGTCCCGACGACCCGTCAGGCGAGACCCGGGCCCCGTACCGGAATGCTGGTGAACGTCGGTGCCGGGGCGGGCTCGGTGAAGAAGTCGTTGCCCTTGTCGTCGACGACGATGAACGCGGGGAAGTCCTCCACCTCGATCCTCCACACCGCTTCCATGCCGAGCTCCTCGTACTCGACGACCTCGACCTTCTTGATGCAGTCCTGCGCGAGACGCGCCGCCGGGCCGCCGATCGAGCCCAGGTAGAAACCGCCGTGGGCGTCGCACGCGTCGGTGACCTGCCGGGACCGGTTGCCCTTGGCGAGCATCACCTTCGAGCCGCCGGCCGCCTGGAACTGCGCGACGTAGCTGTCCATACGGCCGGCCGTCGTCGGACCGAAGGAACCGGAGGCGTACCCCTCGGGCGTCTTGGCCGGGCCCGCGTAGTAGACCGGGTGGTCCTTCAGGTACTGCGGCATCTCCTCACCCGCGTCCAGCCGCTCCTTGATCTTGGCGTGCGCGATGTCGCGCGCCACGACCAGCGGACCGGTGAGCGAGAGCCGGGTCTTCACCGGGTACTTGGTCAGCTCGGCGAGGATCTCGTCCATCGGCCGGCTGAGGTCGATCTTCACGACATCCCCGTCCCCCGCCTCGTCGAGGTGCTCGTCGGTGGTGTCGGGCAGGAAGCGCGCCGGGTCCTTCTCCAGCTGCTCCAGGAAGACACCCCCGGCGGTGATCTTCGCGGTGGCCTGACGGTCCGCCGAGCAGGAGACGGCGATGGCCACGGGCAGCGAGGCGCCGTGGCGGGGGAGGCGGACGACACGCACGTCGTGGCAGAAGTACTTGCCGCCGAACTGGGCACCGATACCGATCTTCTGCGTCAGCTCGAAGACCTTCTCCTCCAGTTCCTTGTCCCGGAAGCCGTGCCCCGTGGGGGAGCCCTCGGCGGGCAGCTCGTCCAGGTAGTGCGCGGAGGCGTACTTCGCGGTCTTCAGCGCGAACTCGGCCGACGTACCGCCGACGACGATCGCCAGGTGGTACGGCGGGCAGGCGGCCGTACCCAGCGAACGGATCTTCTCCTCCAGGAACTTCATCATGGAGGCCTCGTTCAGCACGGCCTTCGTCTCCTGGAAGAGGAACGACTTGTTGGCCGAGCCGCCGCCCTTCGCCATGAAGAGGAACTTGTACGCGCCGCCGTCCGTGGCGTACAGCTCGACCTGTGCCGGAAGGTTCGAGCCGGTGTTCTTCTCCTCCCACATGGTGAGCGGAGCCATCTGCGAATAGCGGAGGTTGAGCTTGGTGTACGCGTCGAAGATGCCGTGCGACAGGGCCTCTTCGTCACCGCCCTCGGTGAGTACGTTCTGCCCGCGCTTTCCCATGACGATCGCGGTGCCGGTGTCCTGGCACATCGGCAGGACACCCGCGGCGGCGATGTTCGCGTTCTTCAGCAGGTCGAGCGCCACGAACTTGTCGTTGGACGACGCCTCGGGGTCGTCCACGATCCGCCGCAGCTGCGCCAGGTGGGCGGGGCGCAGGTAGTGGGAGATGTCGTGCATGGCCTCGGCGGCCAGGGTGCGCAGTGCCTCCGGGGAGACCTTGAGGAACGTACGACCGTCGGCCTCGAAGGTGGAGACGCCTTCGGAGGTCACCAGACGGTAGGGCGTGGTGTCCTCTCCCAGAGGGAGCAGATCGGAGTACGCAAACTCTGGCATTACGGCCATTCCTCACTCGGCAGACAGTGGCTGACCTCCCTTGGACAGCGCATCCACCAGGGTAGAACGCCCCACGGACACCAAGGCTGTGAGGTAAGGCTCAGTCGGGCATCCGCGCGGCGACGGCGCGGGGACGGAGCGAGGGGCGACACGGCGGGGGCGGGGCGGGGGCTAGTCGCGATCTATCGCGTTTGGGTACGCTGGGTCGGTGGACCTCGAAAAGCACCCCCAGCAGCCCGTAGCCCCGGCGGAGCCGGCCGGTATCCGCGCCTCCGACGCGGACCGCGACCGGATCGCGGACATCCTGCGCGAGGCCATGGCCGAGGGCCGGCTCACCGCCGAGGAGCATGCCGAGCGGGTCGACGCGGTCTACCGCGCCAAGACCGTCGGTGAACTCGAACCGCTGGTACGGGATCTGCCCGCGCCGTCGGGTGCCTCGCGCCCGGCCGCCGCACCCGGCACGGGTGGGTCCGGTCAGGAGGGGCCGACGGGTCCCGCCGAGAACCTGGTGGCGATCTTCAGCAGCTCCACCCGCAGGGGCCGTTGGCGGGTCGGCGGCCGTACGAACGCCTTCGCCCTCTTCGGCGGTGTGGAGATCGATCTGACCGAGGCTCTTTTCGGCCAGAGGCTCACGGTGATCAACGCGACGTCCATCTTCGGCAGCGTCGAGATCAAGGTCCCCGAGAACATCTCCCTGCGCGGCAGTGGTACGGGCGTCTTCGGCAGTTTCGAAGTCGCCACACTGGAATCCGCCGACCCCGAAGCGCCGGTGGTCGTCGTCAATGGCTATTCGGTGTTCGGCAGCGTCGAGGCGAAGCCCAAGCGGGGGAAGTTCATCGCGGACCTCCAGGACCGGCTGCGTAAATATCTCGGCTAGGAGTCGCGCGTGCCGCCCGCTTCTCCGCTTCTCCATGCCTGCGAACTCTTCCGAAGTCCTCCGAACTCCTCCGAACCTCTCTGAACTCCTTCGAACTGCTTCGAAAACAAGCCATATTCCTGACCGGCGGCAATTCCGTGGCCCGGAACCGGGAGCACTCAGTGCATAGGCGCACGCACAGCGGGTAGGGAGTGCTGCATCGTCTCTCGCTCGCGAAGCCGTCGTCAGGAGTAGACCGTGCTGCAACTGCCGCATCAGCCCCTGCAGGTCGCCGCTGTCCCTCCCCAGCGCACCCCTGCTCGGGAGGACCAGGCCGGCCCCTGGCACTCGGAGGCGGTGTGCCGCCGGGACGAGGCCGGGCTGTTCTTCGCCCCGTCGAAGGAGCCGACTGCTGCCAGACTCGCGCGCGAGGAGTCCGCGAAGCGGGTCTGCGCGCGCTGTCCGGTGATGGTCGAATGCCAGGAGCACGCCCTCATGCAGCCGGAACCGTACGGGGTGTGGGGTGGCCTCACCGCCGCCGAACGCCGGGTGGTTCTCGCCCGTCGCAGACGACGCGAGATGGAGCTCAAGGCGTCATCCGCGTCCTCCGGCACGGCGGGCCGGGTCGCGGCGGCGGGCTGACCGGCCAGGACCTCGGCATCCCGGCGAGTGCCGGGAGCCGGACCGGTCCCTCCGTGTCACTGCACATCCGTGCAGGCCCGTACGCGTCACATGTCCGTACCCGTCACATGTCCGTACCCATCGCACGTCCGTACCCGTCGCACGTTCCGTACAGAGCGAAGAGACGCCCCCACCGCACATGGGGGCGTCTCTTCGCTTTCCTCTCCCCGGACCCCGGGGACGGGGGCTACTTCGCGCGGTCGAAGTCGATCGCGCTGTAGGCGCGCAGCTTCGACAGCCGGTGCGTCGAGTCGATCTTCCGGATGGTGCCGGACTTGGACCGCATGACGATCGACTCGGTGGTCGCCGTCTCCGCGCGGTATCGCACGCCGCGCATCAGTTCACCGTCCGTGATGCCGGTCGCGACGAAGAACACGTTGTCGCCGCTGACCAGGTCGTCGGTGGACAGCACCCGGTCCAGGTCGTGCCCGGCGTCCAGCGCGCGCTGCCGCTCGGCCTCGTCCTTCGGCCAGAGCTTGCCCTGGATGACGCCGCCGAGGCACTTTATGGCGCAGGCCGAGATGATGCCCTCGGGGGTGCCGCCGATGCCCATCAGCAGGTCGACGCCGGTCCCTTCGCGGGCGGCCATGATCGAGCCCGCGACGTCACCGTCGGAGATGAACTTGATCCGGGCGCCGGTCTCCCGGATCTCCTTGACGATGCCGTCGTGGCGGGGGCGGTCGAGGACGACGACGGTGACGTCCTCGGGGGCGGAGTTCTTCGCCCGCGCGACACGGCGGATGTTCACCGAGACGGGCGCGTTGATGTCGACGAATTCGGCGGCCTCGGGGCCGGTGACCAGCTTGTCCATGTAGAAGACCGCGGACGGGTCGAACATGGCGCCGCGGTCGGCGGCGGCCAGCACGGCGATCGCGTTCGGCATGCCCTTGGCGTTCAGGGTCGTGCCGTCGATCGGGTCCACGGCGATGTCGACCTCGGGACCGGTGCCGTCGCCGACGCGCTCGCCGTTGAACAGCATGGGCGCTTCGTCCTTCTCGCCCTCGCCGATGACGACGACGCCGTTCATCGAGACGGTGGAGACGAGGGTCCGCATGGCCTTCACGGCGGCGCCGTCGGCGCCGATCTTGTCGCCACGGCCGACCCAGCGCCCCGCTGCCATGGCGGCGGCTTCGGTGACCCGGACCAGCTCCAGGGCGAGGTTGCGGTCGGGGGCCTCCGGGGAGACCTCAAGCTGGGACGGCAGATGATGCTCGGACATCGGAGCGCACCTTTCTGTACGACGACGACCGGAAGAGGGTGCTGTGACTCTATCGTCAGGTCGACAAAATGAGCAGACCGGGTCACTTATGAGCGGCTGCCCCCGGAATCGGACCCAGTGGGTCTGATGCGACCATGGACCCGTGGCTAGCAAGCGAGGCAAGCAGACAGTGCGGGACATGTTCCTGTCGATGGCGGTGATCTCCGCCGCGGCAGGGGTTGTTTACATCTTCGTTCCGCATGACGAGAACGCCAACCCGGTCGAGGCGATCGACTACCGGGTGGAGCTCTTGACGGCGCGGCGCGCGGCACCGTATCCGGTGGAGGCCCCGGACGGACTGGCCAAGGAATGGAAGCCGACCTCCGTCAGCTACGACCGCAAGGCCGGCAACAGCTGGCACCTGGGATTCCTCGACCCGGAGGGCAAGTACGTCGCCGTGGAGCAGTCCACGTCACCGGCGAAGAAGTATGTGACCGAGGTCAGCCAGGACGCCAGGAACACCGGGCGTACGCGGGAGGTCGCGGGCGAGACGTGGCAGCACTGGAAGGGCGACAAGTACGACGCCCTGGTGCGCCAGGACGAGGGCGCGACCACGGTGGTCACGGGGTCCGCCTCGCCGGAGCGGCTGGCGGAGATGGCGGCCGCGCTCAAGTCGTCCTGACGTCATGCGCGGTATGAGGCCGTGCGTGTCCTGACGGCACATGCGACGTGACGCCGTGTGGTGGATGCGGCGATGTACGGAGAAAGGCCCTGGAGCACTGCGGTGGGCGGTGCCGCTCCAGGGCCTTTCTCGATACGCACGGAGACGGTCAGACGGTCGTGACGACCTCGTCGTAGGCGAGGCGCGGCAGACGCGGGAACCAGGCGTCCTCGCCCGGCTTGCCGATGTTGACGACCATCAGCACCTTGTGGTCGCCGTCCAGGAACTCCTTCTCGATGCCCGCGGCGTCGTAGCCGGTCATCGGGCCGGCGGCCAGGCCGGCGGCGCGGACGCCGATGATGAAGTACGCGGCCTGCAGTGCGCCGTTGAGCGCGGCGGACGACTCGCGGACCGGACGCTCGGAGAAGAACGCGTCCTTGGCCTGCGGGAAGTGCGGCATCAGGGCCGGGAGCTCCTCGTGGAACTCGTTGTCGGCGACCAGGATGGCGACCAGCGGGGCGGTCGAGGTCTTGGGCCGGTTGCCCTCGGCCATGTGCTTGACGAGACGCGCGCGGCCCTCGTCGGAACGGACCAGGACGACGCGCAGCGGCGACTGGTTGAACGCGGTGGGGCCGTACTTGACCAGGTCGTAGATCGCCTGGACCTGCTCCTCGGTCACCGGCTCGTCGGTGAAGGTGTTGGCGGTGCGGGCCTCGCGGAAGAGGAGGTCCTGGGCGGCGGGGTCAAGAACGAGCGACATCGTGCGTATTACCTTCCGGGCGTACAAGGGGATCAAGCAACGCCGATCACCGTACGGGAGAGGTAGGTTAACTTTCAACTAAAACGGGAGCGGAGTGATCTGTTCCACAGTGCGGCTCTCTTGCGTCCACGCGAGTCGTTTGCACCTGGTGCGGGCCTCTCACGCCTTCGCGGACACGCTCCGTTCCGTCAGGGCCGCAGCGGCGTGGCAAGCGCGCCGACAGGCGCCGCCCGACCGGGCACGGTGCCGACACGGGCGCCGCCCGTGACCGGGCGGTCCCGCCGGCTACCGGGCGTGGCCGGGGAAGCCTCAGGCGCTGTCGGCCGCCGGGCCGCCGCCGTTCTCCGCCGGGCCGGCAGGCCCCGCCAGGGCCGCGTCCAGCCGTGCGCGCGCGCCTTCGAGCCAGTGCCGGCAGACCTTCGCCAGCTCCTCGCCCCGCTCCCACAGCGCGAGGGATTCCTCCAGTGTCGTACCGCCCGCCTCCAGGCGGCGCACCACCTCGATCAGCTCGTCACGTGCCTGCTCGTAGCCGAGCGTGCCCGTGGCACCAGCCGCCGTGGTCCCGTCGTCCGTCATGCGCCCCACCCTACGTTCCGCCCCGCCAGGAGCCTTCGATCTCGTCCGTCATCACTGTCTCGTCCGCCATCGCTGCCGGCCCCGCGCTCCGGGCCCGTCCGCCCGCGCACGGCAGCCCCGGGTACGCAAGCCTCGCGCAGGGAACCCCCGCGCGCCGGACCTGCGTCCCGTGAACCCCCGCGCGCCGGGCCTCCGCCCCGCGAACCCCCGCTCATTCGCTCACCCGCACCGCGAACTCGCCCCCCGAAACCCGCGCACGGAGCACATCGCCGACCGCCCCCGCGTCCGCGGGAGCCCGCACCACATGACCGTCCGCCCGCTGCAGCACCGCGTATCCGCGCTCCAGCGTCGCCGCGGGCGACAGCGCGACCACCCGCGCCCGGGTGTGGGCGAGCTCCGAGTCCGCCCGGTCCAGCAGGTGACCCAGCACCCGCCGCCCCCGCCCGATCAGCGCGTCGATCTCCGCCGCCCGCTCGTCCACCATGCGCAGGGGATGCTCCATCGAGGGCCGGCCCAGCGCATGCGCCAGCCCGCGCTCCTCCCGGTCCAGCAGCCCCCGTACGGTCCGCAGCGCACGGTCCCGCAGCTGCTGCACCCGGTCCAGCTCCTCGCCCACATCGGGCACGACTTTCTTCGCCGCGTCCGTCGGCGTGGAGGCGCGCAGGTCCGCGACCAGGTCGAGCAGAGGGGAGTCGGGCTCATGACCGATCGCCGAGACCACCGGTGTACGGCACGCGGCGACCGTACGGATCAGCTGCTCGTCCGAGAACGGCAGCAGGTCCTCCACGCTGCCGCCACCCCGCGCCACGACGATCACGTCGACCTCCGGGAGGTCGTCCAGCTCCTTCACGGCCTGGACCACCTGATTCACCGCGTGCACCCCCTGCACCGCGGTGTTGCGCACCTCGAACCGCACCGCGGGCCACCGCCGCCGCGCGTTCTCCAGGACATCGCGCTCGGCCGCCGAGGCCCGCCCGCAGACCAGCCCGATCAGCTGCGGCAGGAACGGCAGCGGCTTCTTCCGGTCGAGAGCGAAGAGCCCCTCCGAGGCCAGCGACTTCTTCAGCCGCTCAAGGCGGACCAGCAGCTCACCGATGCCGACCGGCCGTATCTCCGTGGCCCGCAGGGACAGCTGACCGCGGGGCGCGTACCACTCGGGCTTGGCGAGGACGACGACCCGCGCCCCCTCCGTCACCACATCCGCGATCCGGTCGAAGACCTGGCGGAAGCACGTCACGCTCACCGAAATGTCCTGCGACGGATCGCGCAGCGTCAGGAACACCACACCGGCACCCGGCCGCCGCGACAGCTGGGTGATCTGCCCCTCGACCCAGACCGCCCCGAGCCGGTCGATCCATCCCCCGATGAGCCGCGACACATCACCGACGGGCAGCGGAGCTTCCGCGGACGTTTGGAGAGCCATGCGAGCGAGCGTATCCGCCCCCACCGACAACCGGCCGTCCACAACGAAGCCACGCCCACGACCGGCCGTGTCCCCCCTTGGCCACCCCACGCTTGGCCATCCCACGACGGTCCGCGTCCACCCTTGGCCATTCCGCGACGGGCCACGTCCGCGACGGGCCACGTCGATCGGCTATCCCCACCGGTCTTCACGACCGACCACCCCCCAGCCACCGGCCCCCGCGACCGGGAGCCACCCCGCGCTCCGGCTCTCCCGCCTCAGGCCCTGCGCCGACCCCGCTGCAACGCGAGCACCACCAGCCCCACCCCCAGCCAGCACACCCCCACCACCTGAGCGCTCGTGGTCGCCTCCGCGATCACCGCGATCAGCACGCCCGTGCCCACCACCGGCACCAGCACATGGCGCCACCAGCTCGGCGGCCCCTCCATCCGGCGTACCGCGAACCAGCCGACCACCGACGCGTGCAGCAGCACGAACGCCGTCAGCGCACCCACGTCGACGACCGAGACCAGACGGTCCAGACCGTCGGCGCGCCGGGCCGCCCACACCGCCGCCACCAGCGTCACCACCGCGGCCAGCAGGATCGCGAGCCGCGGCACCCCGGACCGCGGATCGACCTTGGCGAGCAGCGGGGGCAGCCGTCGCTCCCTGGCCATCGCGAACAGCAGCCGCCCCGCGGCAGCCTGCCCGGCCAGCGCCGCGAAAGCCGCCCCGATCGCCTTGCTGACCGCCACCAGATCGTGCAGCCAGGTCCCGACCGCGGAGTCCACCGTGTAGTAGAACGCCGACCCCTGCGCGGCCGGATCGGCGGCCAGCTCCGCCGACGTCATCGGTTCCAGCAGCGCTGCCAGATACCCCTGCGCCACGAACAGCGCACCCGCGAGCACCAGACAGAACAGCACCGCCCGTGCCACCTTCGACGAGCCCCCCGTCACCTCCTCCGCGAATGAGGCGATCGCGTCGAAGCCCAGATACGACAGCACCGCCACCGACACCGCCCCCAGCACCGCCGACACGGAGAAGCCGGAATCACCGGTGAACGGAGTCAGCCAGCCGCGCTGTGCCCCGTCCCGTACGAGAACCACCACCGCCGACACCAGGAACACCAGCAGCACCACGATCTCCATCGCGAGCACGGCGAAGCCGACGCGGGCGGCGGCCCGCACACCCCGGAGATTGAGGAGCGTGGTGACGACGACCGCCAGCGCCGTCCACACCCACTGCGACACCGACGGCACGAGCGCGTTGAGCGCGATGCCGGAGAAGAGATAGGCGACCGCCGGGATCAGCAGGTAGTCGAGCATCGCCATCCACCCGGCGATGAACCCCGGCCCCTCCCCGAGCCCCTTGCGCGCGTAAGCGAAGACCGAGCCGGCCAGCGGGGCGACGCGCACCATCTGGGCGTAACTGAAGGCCGTGAACGCCATCACGACGGTCGCCGCGACATAGACCAGCGCGACCGCACCACCCGATTTCGCGTCGAGGGCGCCGAATACGCCGACGGGCGCCATCGGCGCGATGAAGAGGAGCCCGTAGACCACCAGATCCCGGAAGCCGAGCGTCCGCCGCAGTCTGCCCTCCTCCTGGTGCGCCCCCCTCACCCCCGTGCCCCCGCCGCTGCCCCCGTTGCCGCTGCCCGTCCCCGACATGAGCCCTCCGTCGATCGCGTACGGATCAGTCTCGCGACCCCGCCGATCTTCCGCGCGTTCGGCGCGGCCTTACGATGGGACGCATGACTGCTACGACACCCCGCCGCGTCCTGCTCGCCGCTCCCCGTGGCTACTGCGCGGGCGTGGACCGTGCCGTGATCGCCGTGGAGAAAGCCCTGGAGCAGTACGGCTCCCCGGTGTACGTGCGCCACGAGATCGTCCACAACAAGTACGTCGTACAGACCCTGGAGAAGAAGGGCGCGATCTTTGTCGAGGAGACGGCGGAGGTCCCCGAGGGCTCGATCGTGATGTTCTCCGCGCACGGCGTCGCACCGACCGTGCACCAGGAGGCGGCCGAGCGGAAGCTCGCCACGATCGACGCGACCTGCCCCCTGGTCACCAAGGTCCACAAGGAAGCCGTCCGCTTCGCGCAGGAGGACTTCGACATCCTCCTGATCGGCCACGAGGGCCACGAGGAGGTCATCGGTACCTCCGGCGAGGCCCCCGAGCACATCACGCTGGTCGACGGCCCCGAGGATGTCGCGGGCGTCGAGGTGCGCGACCCGTCGAAGGTCGTCTGGCTCTCCCAGACCACGCTCTCCGTCGACGAGACGATGGAGACGGTCGGCGCGCTCAAGGAGAAGTTCCCGCTCCTGGTCTCGCCGCCCAGCGACGACATCTGCTATGCCACGCAGAACCGCCAGATCGCCGTGAAGCAGATGGGCACGGACGCCGACCTCGTGATCGTCGTCGGCTCCAAGAACTCCTCCAACTCGGTCCGCCTGGTCGAGGTCGCCCTCGGCGCCGGCGCCGGCGACGCCCATTTGGTCGACTTCGCCGACGAGATCGACGAGGCCTGGCTGGAGGGTGTCTCCACGGTCGGCGTCACCTCGGGCGCGTCCGTCCCCGAGGTCCTGGTCGACGGCGTCCTGGCGTGGCTCTCGGAGCGCGGTTTCGAGGACGTGGAGATCGTCAAGGCGGCCGAGGAATCCATCACGTTCTCACTTCCCAAGGAGCTCCGCCGCGACCTGCGTGCCGAGGCCGCGGGGCTCATGGCGAAGTGACGGCCGCGGGACGGCGGCTTCCCGCTCCGGGAAGTGGGCCGGGCCACCTGCCCGTACCGTGGGTTTCATGCAGATCTTCGGCGTGGACATCGGCGGATCCGGGATCAAGGGCGCTCCCGTGGACCTGGACCGCGGAGACCTGGCGCAGGAGCGCCACAAAGTACTGACACCGCACCCGGCCACGCCCGAGGACGTCGCCGGGTGCGTGGCCGAGGTGGTCGGTCACTTCGGCTGGTCGGGCCCGGTGGGCATCACCTTCCCCGGCGTCGTCACCGGTGGCTGCACCCGTACCGCTGCCAATGTCGACAAGTCCTGGATCGATACGGACGCCCGCGGACTGCTCGGGGACAGGCTCGGCCTCCCCGTCACCGTTCTGAACGACGCGGACGCGGCGGGCATCGCGGAGATGGCGTTCGGTGCCGGGCGCGGCCGCAACGGGACCGTGATCGTGCTGACGCTCGGTACGGGGATCGGCAGCGCCCTCTTCATCGACGGCAAGCTCGTCCCCAACACCGAGCTGGGCCACCTGGAGCTGAATGGCCACGACGCGGAGCAGCACGCCTCCACCAAGGCCAAGGAGGACGAGGAGCTGAGCTGGCACCACTGGGCGCACCGGGTGCAGGGGTACCTGGCCCATGTGGAGATGCTGTTCTCGCCCGAACTCTTCATCATCGGCGGCGGAGTCAGCCGCAAGGCCGACAAGTTCCTGCCGCTGATCGAGCACGTGCGGGCCGAGATGGTGCCGGCGGAACTGCAGAACAACGCGGGCATCGTGGGAGCGGCGATGGCGGCGGCGGACCAGACGTAGGCGATGGCGCCGGGCAGGACATGGGCGATGGCGGCGGCGGACAGAACAGGGGCGGCGGCGGACAGGACAGGGGCGGCGCGCCCCGCCCCTGCCCCCGCCCCGGTCAGCGCTGGGGGCGACGGGGCGGCTGTGCGGCGCGGGCCGTCTCGGCAGCGAGCAGCATCCGGCGCTGACGTTGCCGCTGCCGCATGAGCCGTACCTTCCGCACGGTCGTGATGAGCCCGGCGACGAGCGTCCCGCCGTACAGCCACCCGGCATGTACGGCGAGCGCGGTGACGAGCGCCATGGTCTGGCCCGCGAAACCGCTGGTGCCGCCGGAGATCGGGATGACCCCGACGGCGAACGCGATCGGCACGATGATTGGGGCGGTGACCAGGTCCGCGGGCCGCACCCACAGCGCGGTCAGCGCGCTGACCGGCAGGAACAGCACACCGAACACGGCCGACGAGCCGTCGAACAGAAGTTCGTCGAGGCATGCCAGTACAAACATGGAGGCGGCGGCGAAGAGCCCCGCACCGATGCCGGTCAGCCGGGGATTCGGCAGCCTGCGCAGTGCGAGAACGGCGGGCGGCACCGGCCGGGACCGGCCCTCCGGCTGCGCGTCCATCACTCGGTAGACGGCGGCGGCTTCGTCGATGGTGCTCTGCGGGGACAGCGGGGCCTGCTGAGACTGCCTGCGCTGCGGGGGACGTGTCCTGTGCTGCTCCACCGGGACAACGTAGGTCGCCGGGCGGGAGGAAACAGGTGCGGGACACGCGCTTTGGGTGACCTTGGGGATGAGTTCGATGCCACACGGCCGAACGGCAACGGAACCGGCACCCGACCGGACCCGTGGCTGCCCGGTTGCCCCCGCCCGTAAACTGGAGGTTCGGCCCACCCGGCCCCACGCATGTCCGCCCTCCTTCTCACTCCTTCTCGCTCCTCCTCTCACCTCCTCACTCCTCAGGAAGTCGCCAACGTGTCGCTCACGATCGGAATCGTCGGCCTGCCGAATGTCGGCAAGTCGACCCTGTTCAACGCCCTGACCAAGAACGACGTGCTGGCGGCCAACTACCCGTTCGCCACGATCGAGCCGAACGTGGGCGTCGTCGGCGTCCCGGACGCCCGCCTGAACAAGCTGGCCGAGATCTTCGGCTCGCAGCGACTGCTCCCCGCGACGGTCGACTTCGTCGACATCGCAGGCATCGTCCGAGGCGCTTCGGAGGGCGAGGGCCTGGGCAACAAGTTCCTCGCGAACATCCGCGAGTCCGACGCGATCTGCCAGGTCATCCGCGCCTTCAAGGACGAGAACGTCGTCCACGTCGACGGCAAGGTCTCGCCCAAGGACGACATCGAGACGATCAACACCGAGCTGATCCTCGCCGACCTCCAGTCCGTCGAGAAGGCCGTCCCGCGCCTCACGAAGGAGTCCCGCCTCCAGAAGGACAAGGTCGCGGTCCTCGCCGCGGTCGAGGAGGCCCAGAAGATCCTGGAGTCCGGCCAGACCCTCTTCGCCGCGGGTATCACCGCGGGCACGGAGAAGGGCAAGCTCCTCCACGAGCTGCACCTGCTCACCACCAAGCCCTTCCTCTACGTCTTCAACGTCGACGAGGACGAACTGGTCGACGAGGACTTCAAGAACGAGCAGCGCGCCCTGGTCGCCCCCGCCGAGGCCATCTTCCTCAACGCCAAGATCGAGTCCGAGCTGATCGAGCTCGCCGACGACGAGGCCCTCGAACTCCTCCAGTCCATGGGCCAGGAAGAGCCCGGCCTCGCCACCCTCGGCCGCGTCGGCTTCGACACCCTGGGCCTGCAGACCTACCTCACCGCAGGCCCGAAGGAAGCCCGGGCCTGGACGATCAAGAAGGGCGCCACGGCCCCCGAGGCGGCCGGTGTCATCCACACCGACTTCCAGAAGGGCTTCATCAAGGCGGAGATCGTCTCCTTCGAGGACCTGGTCGAAACCGGCTCGGTCGCCGAGGCCCGCGCCAAGGGCAAGGCCCGCATGGAGGGCAAGGACTACGTGATGCAGGACGGCGACGTGGTGGAGTTCCGCTTCAACGTCTGAGCGGATGAAATAACACCACGTCGCTGACGTGGTAAACATGCTGGTCAGAAGGGGTTGGGCTCCCGAGAGCCCCACCCCTTCGTCGACCCCGTGCTGGGGCGGTGCTGGATATTCCGACTTGACGTCACGAGCCTTCAGGCGCCGTAGGTCGTGGAGCGATGTCCGGCGTGTACGACCCACACCACCAGCTCGCCGTTGTCGATCGTGTAGATCATGCGATAGTCGCCCACCCGTAGGCGGCGACGGTCGGGCTGGGAGACGAGAGCTGTGGTGTTGAACCCCAGCGGGTCGGTCTCCAGCCCGGTCAGCTTGGCCAGAATGCGGAGGGCCATGTCTCGCGGGACCTTGCGCAGCTCGGCCTGAGCCTCGGGCCGGAAGACGGTGCGGTACTCACTCACTGCGCGCCAGCGTCTCCCTCATGATGTCCTCGATCGGGATGCCAGGTGCCGGGTTGGCCATGCGCTCGTCGATGATCCGGTTGATCTCGCGCTCTTCCCACTCCTGGTACTTGCGCAGCACCTCGATGGAGACAACGGCGGCGACTTGCTTGCCGCGTCGGGTGATCACGGTGGGTACGTCGTCCCGGTCGGCCCGCTCCACGACCTCGGCGAGGTGTGCCCGGACATCGCGAATGGACTCTATGGGCAGTGGCTGCGTCATGCACCCAAGGGTACCGAGTGTCCCATGTGTACACAATGGCTCATGGCTGCGCTGGTGTGCCGGGTACACGTCGCCGTGCTGGATCTGTGCTGGATGCGACCCCGGGAGGGTATGTCTCCGCAGGTCGCGGCGATCGGGATGTCGGGTCTGCGACTCGTCACCGTGGGTGACAGCTGACATCTATGTTAGTAACGCTCACGTTAGTGTCGCGAGTGGAGGTTGGCAGGCGAGGCACGGGAGTCGGTGAGACCTCGGCCCCTTACCGGCGTTGCTGTGTAGCGTTGGCGGTTTTGAGCCTTCTCGTGCTTTGTCGCGCATCCCGTGCTGGGATGGTGCTGGGATGCGCCTGTGTTTCCGCAGGTGGCGGCGTTGTGGGCTGCCCGGCGGCGATCAGGACCGGCCTGCCTCACGCCCCCGGCGTCGCACGGCGAAGCGCTGACCCGGGCGGGTGGGGTCGGCTCTACTCGGCAGACGGTTCGAGCATCGGCTCGAAGGAGGAGTCCTCCTCATCGGGGCCGTGCGGGAGGAATCCGTCGGGGACGGTGCGGGCGGCGGTGGCGAGGAGGCGGTCCAGGACTTCCCGTTCAGTGGCCGCGGGGAGTCCCAGGGCGGTGAGGAGACGGTTGCGGACCGCGGGGTGGTCCGGGTGGTCCTGGAGGTAGTCGGAGTTGAGAGCCGGGGGGCGGAAGCCCCCCCAGGGCGTCGTGCCAGGACGGGAGGACGATGGCGAGAGTCAGGGCCTCGGCGAGAGACTCGGCTATGAGGGAGGCCCGGCCCTCGGAGTCGGTGTAGAGGACGGGGCGGGGGCCGCCGGGGAAGGCGGGACCGCAGAGATAGTGGGTGCCGCCCGCGTTGCAGCCGGCGACGGGCTCCACCGGGAGGCCGTTGGGCAGGGCGATGGACTCGATCGGGTCGGTGCGGGCCAGGTCGAACTCGCCGTCGCAGGCCAGGTAGGAGGCGGCCTCGGAATGCGCGGCGATCCTGCGGAGGAGCGCGTCGTCCGAGAGGGCGGCCGGGTTGAGGGCCCCGGCGATCGCAGGGGTGAGGGGGTGTCCGGCGAGGACGTGGCGGATGGCGTCGAGAGGGACGGGGCGCTCGTAGTAGCCCTCGAAGTGCTCCTGGACGGCCTCGGGGGAGCGGTCGGCGAGGAGGTGGAAGAGGAAGCCGGAGCCGTCCGGTTCCTCGTTGCCGGAGGGGAAGGCGATGGCTGAGCCGGTGCGCCAGGTGGTGTCGCCGGTCTCCCGCCACAGGCAGGCGGTGACACGGGGGGCGTCGATGCCCTCGTCGCGGAAGGCGGGTTCGTCCAGGAGCGGGCGCAGCGCGGCGGGCACGTCGTCGATGACACCCGGCCAGACCTGTTCGTCGTCCGTCTCGTAGGGGCTCATCTCCGACTCGTGGTCGAAGCCGCGTATGAGCACGCCGGCCGGGGTGAAGAGGACCGAGAAGTCGTCCCCCGCGCCGTTCTTCATCAGGGCTGCTTCCACACCGGGGCCCCAGGCGGTGTCGAAGGTGTAGCAGCAGAACCGTGGATCGTCGCCGATCGTGGCGTCCAGAATGGCCAACGCGCGCAGATGGGCGCGGAGTTCTGCGGGACCGGGGAGGAGGGCGGCGGTCTCGTGCACAGTGCTCATGGCGTCATGAAAGCAGCCGCCGCTGACAACCCGGCCCGGTCGGCCCGGACAGTGGTGCCGCTGCCTCCGGCGAATTCCGGCCGACCGCACGTGTTCATGACGCGGGATCAGGTGTCGTCGACGATGGAGCGATGCCCGATGGATACGGCCCGCACCACCGGCTCGCCGTTGTCGATCGTACGGACGACGCGGCAGCCGCCCACTCGTAGGCGGCGGCGTCCGGGCCGGGACACGGGTGTGGGTTCCGGTCGCGTGACCGGTCGGCCGGTGACGCGTCACGGCATCGCCCCGGAACCGGTCAGTCGATGAGGCCGAGCCGCCGTCCGCCCCGGTCGTGCAGTCGCCTGAAGAAGGCAAGCACTCCGGCGGAGCCACCGGCCCAAGTGGCGCTCGATCCGGTCAGTTCGGCGTTCGGGAACGCGGGACGGGACCGGGGGCCGTCACTGCGGCTCAGGATGATCATCGCGACGGTCTCGGCGGCGTCCCAGAACTCCTCGGATCCGGACGCCTCGGCGACGTCCACCAGCAGATCGCCGACTCCGGACAGGCCGCAGCACTGGGTGACCAGCGGCATGCGTGGTGCCAGTGCGGCGCAGGTGCGTGCCGTCTGCTCCGCGAGGACGAGGTACCCGGGTTCGCCGAGGCGGTCGGCGGCCCGGACGAGTACGGCCCCGATCCCGGCCACCAACCTGCATCTGTTCACCGTGGCCGCCGCCGTGCCCGAGGTCGCCGTGCCGGTCATCGACACGTTCACCACTCAGGTGCTCGCGTACGCCAAGAAGAACAAGGGCGGCCTGCCCGTCGGGATGCAGACCGGTGTCGCGTCCTTCCCCGTACTGGTCAGCGACCGGATCGACCCGGCCGCCATGGCGTGGGCGGAGGAGAAGCAGCGCAATCGGTTCGCCTGCTTCGCGCGGCTGGTCGTCGTCGACAGTGCGCAGGGCTACGTGGGCATGTACCGGGGGAAGCCGGCCCTGGGGCGGGCCTACGCCTCCCACCTGATCGAGAAGGGGGCCCGCTACTTCCAGCCGCAGGGCTGAGCGGCCGGGTCCGGGGATCACCGCGCCGGCCTGTCCGTGCGGCGGCTCCGCACGGCCCGGCCACGTGGGCAGGAACGCCCGCGGCCGTGCCGCCTCCTCCGGTGGCAGGGCGTGGAGGAGGCGGCGTCCTCCGAAGGGCGCGGAAACACCCGGGCGGGTGGTCTCCCTACGGCTGCGTGATCCTCAACTCCCGTACGCCCACCGGTTTCTTCGGGTCCGCCGAATCGACCGTCAGCCGCACCCGGCGGGCCGTCGTCCCCGGCCTGTAGGGCTGCCAGTCGGTGCCGTTCAGGGACGCCTCCAGGCGGTACGAGAAGGAGCGTGCGTCCGTCCACTCCGGCTCGACCGAGGTCACCGGGGCAGCGCGGCCCAGGTCCACCGTCAGCGCGCCCGTCGCGCCGTCCGGGGACCAGGTCGTGGCCGCACTGCCGTCCACCGCCGCGGCGGCGTACAGGCCGGGGGTCTCGGAGGTCGCCGTCACCGGGCGGCAGCGGGCGGCGTTCGTCGTCCGGGCGAGGTCGGGGCGGCGGGTGGCGAGGGCGAGTGTGCCGGTGAGGAGGCGGGGGCCGGTGGGGGTGTGGACGGTGAAGGGGGCACCGGAGGTCAGCCGGACCGTCGTCGTCAGGGGTCCGATCGCGATGTCGTACGCACGGCCCCGGTAGCGCAGCCCCGTCAGCGTGACGCCCTTTCCCAGCTGCGGCGGCAGCAGCGGATCGAGGCGCACCCCGTCCTCCCGCAGCCGAAGACCCGTCAGACCGTGCGTGAAGACCTGGAGAAATCCGCCCTTCCCGGTGAGGAAGTCCTGGGCGGGCGAGCCCGACAGCGGGTCCTGTGCACCCGCTTTCGCGCCCCGGGCCTCACTGAACAGGGCGTACGGGCCGCGCATGAACGGGCGTACGGCCCGCTGGAGATAGGTGTACGTGGCACAGCCGGCCTCGCCGATCGTGGCCGCGTCGATCGCATGGACCGAGTCCGTCATCGCCGGGCCGTCCGGATCGGTGCGCTCGGCGTAGTAGTCGAGCGTGGCCGCCCGGGCGCCCGCCTCCATCGGCCATTCGAGCGGGTAGATCAGCAGCACCGCGTCGGCCTGTTTGATTGTCGAGCCCTGGTAGCCCGCGTACTGGAGGAAGAGCTTCCGCTTCGGGTCGTACGGGATGCGCAGACCGTCCGCGACCCGCGTCCACGCGGCCGGTGCCGGATGGCCGAGCAGCTGTGCCGCCCGGGTGGCGTTGCGCAGGGCGGTGGCCGCCACCGCGTTGGTGAAGACCCCGTCGGTGACGCCGTTGCTGTACTCGTCGGGGCCCGCGACGTCCCGCACCGAGTAGCTGCCGTCGTCGTTCGCGGTCGCCCGCGAGACCCAGAAGTCGGCGATCCCCCGGAGCAGCGGCCACCCGTGCCCGGCCAGCCACGCGCGGTCCCCGGTCGCCAGGTAGTACTGCCAGACGGCCAGCGACACATCGCCCTGGAGGTGGTTCTGGGTGAGGCAGTGCGGCGGGTCCCAGCTCTGGCACTCGGACCACAGATCGCCCCTGCTCGCGCTCGTCCATGGGTAGAACAGGCCCTGGAATCCAAGCTTCCGGGCGTTGGCGCGGGCGGCCCCGCGGGTGCGGTAGCGGTACTCGACGACCGAACGGGCCAGCTCGGGGCGGGTGACGAGCAGCCCCGGGTACATCCAGATTTCGGCGTCCCAGAACACCAAGCCCGCGTAGTTGTCGCTGGTCAGTCCGGTCGGGGCGATGCTGTCGAGGGACCCGGTCCGGGTGGAGGCGAGCAGGCCGTACTGCGCGGACCTCAGCCACTTCTGCAGCTCGGGACTGCCCGGCACAAGGACATCGGCCGCCCAGGCCCGCCGCCAGGCGGCGGCGTTCGCGTCGAGAACTCCGGACCAGCCGCGCCGGGCCGCGCGCCGGGACGCCTCGCGGGCGGTGGTGCGCGGGGCGGACGAGGTGAGCGAGGTGTCGACTCCGACGTACTTCTCGAAGGTGTACGTGCGCCCGGCACGTACCTGGGCCGTGGTGCGCAGGCGGGGTGCGGTGCGCGCCGGGGACGCGGGGCGGGCCGGGTGTGTGGTGCCCGCCCGGCCCGTGCCGCGTGCCGGTTCCGGTCCGCCGGTGCGCAGGGTCTGGACGATCGCGCCCGTCGTCCCGGTGCCCTGGGTGCGGAAAGTTCCGTCGGCGTTCGGAGTGATCCGGCGCGCGCCCCGGGGGTCGAGGCGGCCGGTGACGGTCGCCGCACCGTTCCAGTGCGGTGTCATGCGCAGCCGTACGGCGCCGGTGTGCACATCGGACCGGTCGGTCAGCACCTCGTACGTCAGGTCGGTCGCGCGCCCGTCGGCCGTGGTCCAGCGCAGGGACGTGCGCACCAGACCGCAGCGGAGGAACACCGTCTGGCGGTAGTGCGAGATCCGGCCCGGGGGCGTGTCGGAGTCGAAGGTCTCCTTGCCGACGCGTACCTCCAGGGTCGTCCAGCTCGGCAATGCGGCGACCACCTCGCGGCCGTCGGCGAGGTTCTTGTCGCGCCCGAACAGGCCGGAGACGAAGGCACCGTCGTAGCGCGGAGTGAACAGCGGCCAGCCGGTCTTCCCGCCCGGCGCAGCGTATCCGGCACCCGTGGCGGGCACGCGGTGGGCCAGATATCCGTTTCCGGCATAGGGGGTGTATCCGCCGGCTTCGCCGAACCGGGTGGAGGCCGGCGCCCAGGTGGGGTCGGTGTCCCGGCCGCAGGAAGTGGATGTGGGCGGGCGGGGAGCGGCCGCGTAGGAGAGGGACGGCGGCGGGGCGATCAGGGCGCCCGCGAGCAGGGATGTCAGGGACGTGAGGAGACAGACGCGCGAGAGGCTCACCGTACGAAGGTAGGGAGGTGAGCGCCGAGCGGCGGTGCGCGGCGCGCGGCGCCCGGGTGAACGGCCGACGGACCCACCGGCCGGCCGTCAGCCGGCGAGTCCCGTTTTGAGGCCCGCGCCGCACAGCGGGACGACGACGCTCCGGTCCGTCCAGCCACCGACCGCGGCCCAGCAGGCGACGCCCGTCGTTTCCACATAGAACCCGCGGGCGGCCAGGTCCAGCTGTGCCGTACGGATCTGATCCTCGGTCACCGTGAGGAAGGTGCCGCCCGATTCCCGCACGGCGGCCAGAATGGCCCGGCCGCGCGGCGGGCGGGGGATGGCGATGCCCTCGGCGAGCGTGGGGGCGGCCGTGCCGGCCGGGGCGTCGAGCAGTTCATCGGCGTCCGCGTGGAAGGCGGCGGCCAGCGGTGACACGGCCTCGGCCTGTACGGCGATCAGCGCCGGGCGCCGGTCGATCAGTCCCTGGGAGTGGAGTTCGGCGGTGGCCAGGGCGGCGCCGAGAAGAAGGGTGCCGTTGCCGACCGGCACGGCGATGGCGTCCGGGAGACGGCCGCCGAGGTCCTCCCACAGCTCGTACACGTAGGTCTTCGTGCCGTGCAGGAAGTAGGGGTTGAAGACATGCGAGGCGTAGAAGGTGCCGGGGGTGCCGGCGGCGGTACGGGCGGCCAGGGCGGTGGCCTCGCGGTCGCCGGGGACGATCTCCAGGCGGGCGCCGTGGGCCCGGATCTGCTCGGTCTTCTTCGGTGACGTGCCCTCGGGGACGTAGACCGTGCAGGGGAGCGAGGCCCGGGCGCAGTACGCGGCGACGGCCGTGCCCGCGTTGCCGCTGCTGTCCGCGATGACGCGCTCCGGCGAGAGACGGCGGGCCAGTTCGGCGAGCATCACGGCGCCCCGGTCCTTGAAGGAGAGCGTCGGCATCAGGAAGTCGAGCTTGGCCGACACCGTGCCGGTGAGCGGGACGAGCGGGGTGCGGCCCTCGCCGAGCGTGGTCGTGGGCGCGGCGAGCGGCAGCGCCTCTTCGTAACGCCACAGTGAATTGACCCGGCCGGCCAGGGCATCGAGCGAGAGCGGCCCGGTGACCTCGAAGTCGAGGTCCCAGGGGCCGCGGCAGACCGGGCAGCACCAGGTGAGGGCGGTGGTGGGGGCACGGGCGCCGTCCCGCGGGCAGAGATACATGACCATGCCCGACAGCATGTCAGGCAGGTGGCCGCGGCCACGGCGCGCAGGTGACGGGCCCCGTGACGGGCGCCGTCGCCGGTTCGGCGTACGGGGGCGGGAGGGCCCGCGGACGAGGGGTGCGGCCCCCGCGCCGGCCGGCCGGGGGGCCATGCGGAGGTGAGGGCGAATCATCACATCGGGTGAAACTGTGGCCTGGGCTTGCGGATATCAACCGACGGTTGTCAGTCTGTTGCAGACTGTCAACCTGTTGGGAGTGGCCTGTGACTTTCGGTGAGCAGCCCGCATATCTGCGTGTTGCAAGCGATCTGAGAGAGAAGATCGTCAACGGCTCGCTGCCGCCGCGTACGCGCCTGCCCTCGCAGGCGCGCATCCGCGAGGTGTACGGAGTCTCGGACACCGTCGCGCTGGAGGCGCGCAAGGTGCTGATGGCCGAGGGGCTGGTCGAGGGGCGTTCCGGGTCCGGTACGTATGTGCGCGAGCGCCCGGTCCCGCGCCGGATCGCTCGCTCCGGCTACCGGTCCGGCGCCGGGGCGAGTTTGTTCCGTCAGGAGCAGACGGCGGAGGGGGTGCGCGGGACATGGGAGTCCCGCAGCGAGCAGGAGGATGCGAGCGGCGAGATCGCCGAGCGCCTCGGTATCGAACCGGGTGACCGGGTGATGTGTACGAGATACACCTTCCGGGAGGCGGGGGAGTCGACGATGCTCTCGACTTCCTGGGAGCCGCTCGCCGTGACGGGGCGTACGCCCGTGATGCTGCCGGAGGAGGGGCCGCTGGGCGGCTGCGGAGTGGTCGAGCGGATGGCCGCGATCGACGTCGTCGTGGACAACGTGGCCGAGCAGGTCGGTGCGCGCCCGGGGCTGGCGGAGGAGCTCCTGGCGCTCGGCGGCGTTCCGGGGCACGTGGTGATGGTGATCGAGCGGACGTATTACGCGTCGGGTCGCCCGGTCGAGACGGCGGACGTGGTGGTGCCCGCCGATCGCTTCCGGATCGCCTACCACCTTCCGGTCCGGTGACCGGTACGCGAGGGGCGCTGCCCGGTGCCGGTGACGGCAGGCCGATGCCCTGCCGGGTGCCATGACGGACGGGTGATCGCCGACTGTCATGGCTTGTCATGTCCCGCTCCTGAGGGGGCGCATCCGGCCGGGTGCGCCCCCTCTTCTTTGGCCGGATCGGTATCTCTTTGTGTAATTACTTATCCGTTGAGTAAAGGTCAGGCGTAGGGTCTGGCATATGCGTACTACGGTTTCCTGGGGATCCTTAGAGACGTACATGCCGTTCGAGGGAGGGGCGCAATGCTCGGGAGGGGCGCGATGACCGACAGTGGTGCCGAGCTCCCGTGGCTGGTGATCAGAGAGGACGGCAACGGCAATCGCTACCGCGTCGGCAGGTATGCCACGCGGAGCGAGGCCCAGAAGATCGCCGACAAGCTCGATACCCATGGCCGTGAGCGGCTCTACTGGGTGGAGCGCAGCGGGCAGCGCACCCGGCCCTGAGGGCGGCCGCGGGGGTGGCGCGGGGGAGTTACGCTCCGCCCCATGGATGATCGCGTGGTGGTGGCCGGAGCCGTCTACGACCGGGGCCGCCTGCTGGCCGCCCGCCGCAGCTCCCCGCCCGAGCTGGCCGGCCGGTGGGAGCTGCCGGGCGGGAAGCTGGAGCCGGGGGAGAGCGGCGAGCAGGCGCTCGTACGGGAACTCCGCGAGGAACTCGGTGTGGAGACGGAGCCGCTGGAGCGCATCCCGGGTGAGTGGCCGCTGAAACCCGGGTACGTGCTCCGGGTGTGGACGGCCCGTCTGGTGTCCGGGGTGCCCGCACCGCTCCAGGACCATGACGAGCTGCGCTGGATCGGGCCCGGCGAGAGCGACACGGTCGACTGGCTGGATCAGGACCTGCCCGCGGTCGCGGAGGCGATGCGTCGTCTGCCGGACGGCGTGCCTCGCTGAGGCGGTGCGGGCCGGTCGGGCGGTACGCCCCGCCCGGCGGGGTCCGCCGAGGTCTGCTGGCCTGTCGCGTGCCTGCCGACGGGTTTTTGCTGGTTGCCGGGCCGCGTCTCGCGTCGGCCGGAGTCTGCTGGTCCGTGTCTCCGCCGACGGTGCGCCCCTCGGGCGCCGAGCGCTGCCGGTGTGGATTCCTGCGGCGCGCACCCACAGCCTTGTGCGCCCCTCTTTCTGTGTACACCTGTTCGTGCGCGCGGTCATACACCCGTACGCCCCACGTGTCGATCGTGGCGGTAGTTCGCCCTGAATATCGGGTATGTGCTGGTTAACCCCGTAAAACAGGACGTCCTCCGTTGCTGGTCTTGGGAAGTGGTCGGCGTGATCGACAGCGAAGGCGACTGCGCCGAGTGGACCTTTCCGGCTGTTCCCGGCGCGGTGCGCTCCGCGCGGCACGCCGTCCATGAGGCGCTGCGTGGCTGGGGGCTCGACGATGCCGTGGGGGAGGTGGCGGTTCTGCTGGTCAGCGAACTGGTCACCAATTCCATGCAGTACACCTCGGGCCCCATCGGGGTACGGTTGCAGCGCCCTCATCCCAATGGTGACGGCCCCGCCGCGCACCCCGGGCTGCTCGTGGAAGTTTCCGATCCGCTTCCGGATCCGCCCACCGAACGCAAGGCGGGACCCGACGACGAGGGCGGCAGAGGGCTGCAGTTGGTGGCCCGTTCCGCGCGCCGCTGGGGGACAAGACGTGGAAAGACCGGCAAGGCGGTGTGGTTCGAGCTGGCTTTGCCTGGTTAGGAGTGGGGTGGGAAGCACAGCGATCACCGAGGTCGGGCCGTGGGCCGGACGGACCTGGCCGAAAGGGACTGAGACCGTGCTGTGATCGTGAACGCCGTGTCGGTCGGGGCCGTAGTGCTGAATACTGCGGGCAGGACCGGTCCGGTGTGTGAGCTGGAGGGGACGGTCGCGTGAGCGAAATACCTGGGACAGCGGGCGGCGTCGTGTGGCAGAGCAGCCCGCCTGGCTCGATCTACGACTACATCAGGGTCGCCTCCTTCTCGATCGGCCCCGATGGCCTGATCGAGCAGTGGAGCCGCCGGGCCGCCGGCCTCTTCGGCATTGCCGCGGACAAAGCGGTGGGTCTGGATCCGGTCGAGGCCTTCATGCCCGCCGAACTGCGCACGAACGGCCGGCGCCGGATCGGCGAGATCCTCGACGGCAAGGAATGGACGGGCCTCGTCCCCTTCCGGATACCGGGCGATGACCCGGTGCACGGGCTCGCCGAGATCTATGTGATGCCGAGTGAGTCGGAGACCGGGGAACGGGCTGCGCTCTGCATCGTCGTGGACGTCCGCGCGCTGCGCCACATCGAGACGGACCTCGCCGCATCACAGGCGATATTCGGCCAATCTCCTTTCGGTTTCGTGCTGTTCGGCACGGACCTCACGGTCATCCGCGCCAACCAGCGCTTCGCCACCGTCTTCGGCGGCCGGGCCGCCGACCACCGCGGGCGCACGGTCGACGACTATCTCTCCCGCCCCGAGGCGGACCGGCTCACCGCCACCCTGGAACGCGTCCTGGAGACCGGCGCGTCCGCCACCGACCTCCAGCTCGTCGGCACCGCGCCGGGTGACACCGAGAGCCGCCACTGGTCGATGAACCTGTACCGCGTGCACAGCCGGTCGGGCCGCCCCATCGGCATCGCCGGACTGGCCACTGACGTGACCCGACGGCACATCGCCGCCCGCGAGGCCGCCAGCGCCCGCCGCAATCTCGCGCTGCTCAACGAGGCCAGTGCGCGGATCGGCAACTCCCTCGATCTGGAGACCACCGCCCGCGAACTCCTCGACGTCGCCGTGCCCGGCTTCTGCGACCTCGCCTCCGTCGACCTCTACCAGGGGCTGCTCACCGGGGACGACGCGCCGCCCGGCCGCTGGGACTCGCTCCGTCAGGAGTCCGTCGGCGGCTCCGCCGAACTGCGCCGCGTCGCCCTCGCCAGCGCGGTGTCGGACGCCCTGCCCGCCGCCGACCCCGACGCGGGCACCGGCTCCCCCGCCCTCGGCGCCGTACACCGCTTCTCGTACAACTCGCCCTGTGCCATCGCGCTGCGCACCGGTCATGTCGAGGACGTGCCCGGCGACGACCTGGGCTTCGTCCAGTCCACGCTCGCCGTACCGATGGTCGCCCACGACACGGTGGTCGGCCTCGTCCAGTTCTCCCGCACCAAGGGCAGCGAACCCTTCGGCGAGCGGGACCGCGCACTGGCCACCGAACTCGCCGCCCGGGCCGCGGTCTGCATCGACAACGCCCGCCTCTACCGGCGCGAGCACGAGCGCGCGCTGATCCTCCAGCGCAGCCTGCTGCCGCCCGGCGACCCCGTCGCCGCCGGTCTCGACATCGCCTGTCGCTACCTCCCCGGCAACACGGCCACCGAGGTGGGCGGCGACTGGTTCGACGTGATCGAACTCCCCGGCCACCGCACCGCCCTCGTCGTCGGCGACGTCATGGGCCGCGGACTGCGCGCCGCCGTCGCCATGGGCGAACTGCGCACCGCCGTACGGACCCTGGCCCTGCTGGACCTGGAACCCGCCGAGGTGCTCTCCGCGCTCGACGAGGTCGCCCGCGGGCTCGGCACGCCCGGCGGCACCACCGCCTCCTCCTCCGGCGGCGGCGCCCAGTGGCCCTCGCGGGCCGCCCACAGGTCCCGTGAGGCGGATCTCTCCGAGGTGTACCTGGCGACCTGCGTGTACGCGGTCTACGACCCGGTCACCCGGCGGTGCACCTTCGCCAACGCCGGCCATCTCCCCCCGGCCGCGGTCGAACCCGGCCAACCGGCCATGCTGCTCGATGTCCCGCCCGGGATGCCGCTCGGCGTCGGAGGCGAGCCCTTCGAGGAGGTCGAGGTCGAGCTGAAGGAGGGCGCCCTGCTCGCCCTCTACACGGACGGCCTTGTCGAGTCCCGCGACCATCCGCTCGACGAAGGGCTGGACGCCCTGCGTGGCGCGCTCGTCGAACCGGAACGGCCGCTCGAAGACGTCTGCGACCATGTGCTGACCACCCTCGACACCCGGCACGGCGAGGACGACATCGCCTTGCTCATGGCCCGCATCCGGGGGCTGCCGGTGGACGCCGTCGGGGACTGGCGGCTGCCCCGGGAACCCCGCTCCGTCGGCCGCGCGCGCGAACTGGCCCGTGGTCAGCTGATCGCCTGGGGGCTCGACGAGCTGGTGGACACCACCGAGCTGCTCGTCAGTGAACTGGTCACCAACGCCCTGCGGTACGGGGAGGGCGAGATCCGGCTCAGGCTGCTGCGCGACCGTACGCTCGTCTGCGAGGTGTGGGACGCGGGTTTCGTCCAGCCGCGGCGACGGCGGGCGCGCGACACCGACGAGGGCGGGCGCGGGCTGCAGCTCGTCGGGCTGCTCAGTGCGGCCTGGGGGTCCAGGCGGACCCCGCGGGGCAAGACGGTCTGGTTCGAACTGGCGCTGCCCGACGGGGAGCCGGCCGCCGAGCGCACGGTCGAGCAGCTGCTGAGCATGTTCTGAGCGGGAGGGCTCGGGAGTCCGGGGCCTTTCCTTTGGATCAGGCCGGACCCCGCGAGCCCGGCGTGATCCAAAGGAAAGGCCCTAAGGGCTGTCCCGTAATCCCTGGTGGATCAGCGCGCGGCGTCAGATGCGGTGCATCGCAAGGCGGAGGGACGTCCGCATACTGGATGTATTCGGACGTTCCGACAACGCGGCGAGGTGCCGTAGCTGTCGTCGTGCGCCCGCCAGGGATTACGGGACAGCCCTTAGGCCACGAGGCTGCCTTCAGGGCGGCGAGCCGGGCCTCGGCCTCGGCATTGTCGACCAGGCCGTCCACCTGCTCGAACCGGGCCGGACTTCGGTTCCGTCAGCGGGCCCGCCGATCGCCCTGTTCCTGTTCGCGGGCGCCGGCCGGTGTCGCGCCGAGTGCCGCGGCCGCCTCCTCGACCCTGCGCAATGCGTCGATGGGGTCGTACGGACCGGCCCGCATCTCCTCCCGCACCTCACCGAGCACCGACTCCGCACGGGCGATCCGGCCCCGCAGATCCGCCGCCGACACACCTTCCCCGGCGCCTTCGAGCAGCCCGCCCGCATCGGCCAGGCCGGCGTCCGTCCGGGTGAGGGCGGCAGGCAGTCTGCCCGCCGCCTCCGCGAGTTCGCGGCTCCGCCGGTCCACGGCGTCGACGAGGGTGGTCGCCCGGTCGATCGCGTCTTCACAGGCCCGTACATACACCGCCGCCGCCGCGTTGTTCCCGCTGTCCACGGACTGGCGGGCCCGATGGAGAGCGGACGTGGCGAAGACGAGCCGGTCCCTGGCCTGTTCGACGGCGTCGCCGGCCGACGCGGAGGCGGACTCCGCGTACCGGTCGCGCATCGTGCTCAGAGTGGCCCCGGCGGTGGTGACGCGGCCGGCCAGGGCGCGGAACGCGGTCTCGGCCACGGCCAGGGCCTGCGGAGCGTTGCGTTCCAGGGCGCGCAGCCGGCCGAAGTCCTCGGACACGGCGTCGAGGCGGGTGCCGGCGTCCGTGCACCGGCTGATGACCTCGTCCAGTATCCGGCGCCGCGTCGCGTCGTCCTCGGGAGAGGCGTCGTCCAGCTGCCGGTGCAACCGGAACGCGGCCGTCAGCTCGCCCTTGGCCCAGGCGACGGCCTCGGCGAACGGGGCCGCGGCCTCCTCCCCGAACCGGGCGGCGGCACAACCCAGTTCCTCCTCACTGGTGCGGACCGCGTCGTCGGTGTCCACCAGCGTCTCCTTCGCCCGGGCATCGAGCTCCGGCAACGGGACCGGCGGCCGGCGCGGCCCGTCCGGTCCGGCGGAGCCCGGGCCCCAGCCGGTCGCACCGGGCGTGGTGCGGGTCGTGGCCCGCCTCCTGCGCCGGGTGTGCGTGCAACCGGCGGCCACGGCGGCCACGCCCAGGACGACCACCGGCAGGATCAGGTCGCCGGTACTCGTCCCGCCGGAACTCCCGGTTCCCGGGCCGGGGGCCCCGGGGGCGAGGGCAGGAGCGGGCACGGCCCCGCCCGCCGGCGCGGCGGGGAGGACCAGCCAGCACACCGCCCACAGCATGGTGAGCAGGGCCCGGCCCGGTATCGGAATCCGGGTACGGCTCACGAGCGGCATCACCTTTGTGAGGCTATGTCCGCCCCGAGTCAGCCGCGACCCCGCGACCCCGCGACCCCGCGACCCGGCGACCCCGCGACCCGGCGACCGGGCGCGGGAACCGGGGGGCGCGAACCGGGGCGCCGTTCATACGGCGACAGCACACCACGGCACTCAGGGGGGTGCGGACACGTGCGGACACGTGCGGACACGGATGAGGCGCATGACCCGGGCGGTACGGAACGGGGCGGCTTTGCTCCGCTCCCTGTTCCGCCGGGGCGTGCTGTGGCGGACCTGGCCGCGGCGGATCGCGCTGGGCCTCGTCCTGGTGACCGTGGTTCCCGTGGTCACCGCCGGGGCGGCCCTGCGGCTCGCCTACGCGGGTGACCCCGGCGACGGCACCCGCACCCGGGGGCGCGATGCCATCCGGCTCGGCCATGCCTGGGGCGACGGCCGCAAGGACTATGCCGGCCTCGCCGCGTTCGCCACCCGGATCAGGGGGGCGGGGATCAAGGACCTGTACGTCCACGCGGGGCCGCGTCCCGTGGAGCGATCGTCCACGAGAACGGCCTCGGACACCACGAGTCGGCGGAGACGGTCGCGGCCGCGGTCCGGGGCACCCGACAGGCTCTGGGGCGTACGGACCGCGGCCGGGACCGGTTCGGCGTCGCGCTCCACGTCGACTTCGCGGCGAGGGAGGGCGACTGGGCGGCGTACCGGAAGGACTGGAACCGACCTGTTCCCGGGCACGCCGCCACAGGACGGATCAGAGGGAGAACCGCTCCTTGGCGAGCAGCGGACGCACCCTCGATTGGAACCCGCCGGTCCGGAACGGCCGCTGCAACAGGCCGGGGCGGATCGCCTGGGCCAGTGCCGCGGTGATCATGCCCTGGTCGAGGGCGAGCAGATAGTCGCTGACCCGCCCGGTGCCGATGTTGACGGAGTCCCGGAACCCGTATCCGTCGTGGTAGGCACCGAAGTCGCGGTCGAGCGCCCGCAGGTTCGCGATCGCCTCGTCCGGCGCGTAGGGCAGGGCGAGGAAGGACGCGTGCGGGGTGACCACACCATTGGTGAAAGCGGAGGCGGGCGGCAGCGGCGCACCGTCCGTGGTGTACGTACGGTCGGTGTTGGAGGCGTATCCGTCGACCTGCATGCCGATCGCGTCGACGCCGTACTCCTGGTACCCGCCCTCGGGAATGTTGGCGGGGGAGAAGCCCCAGTACCCGTACTCCGCCTCCTCCATGCCGTGCTCGATCTGGCTGCGGACGTAGCGCCGGTGCGTGAGGCCCCAGGACCGCGGCGACCACTCCGGCTCCGGCACGAACAGCGGCACCATCAGGGCCTCGAACATCGAGCCGCCCCAGCTGGGAACGATCTTCCGGCCGCGGTGGGTGTAGTGCCCCTGCCAGACCCGTACACCGTCCATGGTGACGTAACCGCCGCCGGGGTGCTGCTCCTGCTCGTGCTCGGGAAGCATCGTGCGCAGCAGGTGCCAGTAGTGGTCGGAGGGCAGCGAGCCGTCCGCGATGCCGAGATAACTGGCCATGCGCGGCTCGGTGTTGAGCGCCCCGTAGTGGTGCCCGGTGGGCTCCTCCGTGTCGGGCCAGAAGCCGCCGCGCAGCTGTCCGGGGCCGGCGACGGGGTCGGCCGGGTCGTACGGCGTGTAGTAGTAGGACCAGTCGGCGGTGGCCAGGATGCGGGCGACGCGGGGGCGCAGGGCCGGTGCGGCGTCGGCGGCGATGCGCAGACCGGTGGTCAGCCAGGCGTTGTCGACGGAGGAGAGGAACGGGCGCACCGGGTCGCCGGTGCCGGGCCACCGGGTCAGGACGGAACCGTCGTGCGCGTCGTACCAGTTGAGCCAGAAGCCGTGATGGCGTTCCAGCTTCTCGACGGCCCGGACGGTGTGCTCCAGCCTGCGCCGCATGGTGGCGTCACTGATCACACCGAGCCCGGCCGCGGCGACGGTCGACCAGAGACCGCAGCCGATGTTGGTGGGGGATGTCTGGCGCGACTGGACGGGGGCGCCGGAGCCGCTGACGTCGATCTTGTCGACGGCGAGACCGAAGTCGGTCGTCATCGCCTCGATCGAGCGGTAGGTGTCGCGGAACCAGCGCAGGAGCAGTGGTGTGTCCGGGCCGGGCGCGGGATGTGCGGGCCGGGCGGGCTGTGCGGCACCTGCTGAAGGCACGGATACGGCTCCGAGGGACAGGGCGGCAGCCCCTGTTCCCGCAGCGGTGAGAAATGTGCGACGGTCCATCAGAACCCCTCGAAGAAGAGCCACCGACTGTGGGCGGTGGGCGGATTTCGTTCGTCGGTCGTGTTCGTCGGTCGTGTTCGTCGGTCGTGAAAGAGGGCGCGGGGCGCCGAAACGCGCCACGGCACCCGAGCGGGCGCCGTGGCGCGGCAAAGCACCCGCGTGGGCGCCGCACCTGGGCGGGGCTGGACGTGGGCGGCGTCCACGCGGGCGGAGCGGTACGGGAACCGGCGTCCGTCAGGTGTCGCCGGTTCCCGTACGGGCGGGAGCGGTCAGGCCGCTCCCGGTCGGGGGAGCCGAGGTCAGTCGGCGATGCGCGGCAGCGCGCGCGTGCGGCCCATCTCGCCCAGCCAGACGGCGGACGGCTTGGGCAGGCGCTCGAAGGTCTCCGGGTCCCAGCCGATCAGACCGAAGGTCGGCTTGTAGGAGCCCCACTCGTAGTTGTCGAGTGCGCTCCAGGCCAGGTAGCCCTGGACGTTCAGGCCGTCCTGGATCGCGGAGGCGACCTCGTTCAGCGCACCGGTGTAGTAGTCGACGCGGCGGCTGTCGACATCGGTCGCGATGCCGTTCTCGGTCACGATCAGCGGGATGTTGTTGCCCAGGACCTCGGCGGTGTGGCGCAGCGCGTAGCCGACCGCACAGGGGTAGTACTCCCACTGCGTGAGGGTGCGCTCGACGCCCTCGGCCGTGGGGATCGGGCCGTCGGGGCCGATCTTGGTCCGGGTGTAGGACTGCACGCCGATCCAGTCGTCGCCGCGGGCGGCCTCGATGAAGACGTCCTCGCGGGGGTGACGGTAGGCCGCGGTGACCTCCTCGGCGCCGGGCAGGGCCTGGTAGACCTGGTTGGCGATGGTCCAGCCGACCTGGATGTCGGCGTTGATCGCCCTGACCTCCTCGACGGCCGCGTGGTGCGCGGCGATGACGGCCTGGGTCGTCTCGTCGTCGGGGGTCGGCAGACCGGCGGGCGGGAAGCTGTTGTCGCCCCGCTTGGCCTGGCCGGCCATCACGGCGATCATGTTCGGCTCATTGATCGTGCAGACGTGGCCGACGCCCTCGGCGATCACCGGTGCGCAGGCCGCGACGTAGCGGGCGAAGAGCTCGGTCGCGCCGTCGGCGGTCCAGCCGCCGCGCGCCTCGAACCACTGCGGCACGGTGAAGTGGTGCAGCGTGATCATGGGGCGCAGACCGCGCTCGATGGCGCCCTCGACCATGCGGCGGTAGTGGGCGAGCTCGGCGCGGGAGAAGCGGCCCTCGGCCGGCTCGATGCGCGCCCATTCGATGGAGAACCGGTAGTCGGTGAAGCCGAGACCGGCCAGCGTGTCCATGTCCTCGTGCCAGCGGTGGTAGCTGTCGCAGGCGTCCAGGCTGGGCTCCTGGATGTGGGTGCCCGCGGCGTGCTCCTTGACCCACCAGTCGCTGTTGGTGTTGTTGCCCTCGATCTGATGGGCGGCCGTGGAGGCGCCCCACAGGAAGCCTTCGGGGAACGGGACCTGGGTGTGAGTCATCGCAAACTGTCCTTCTGGTGCGTGAAAGGGGTGTGGCCGGTGGGGTGTGGGGTACGGCCTCGTACGTTTCGGTGGGCGGCCGGGACGACCCGGCCCGCCCGGGGCCGGATCGGCCTACTTCATGCCGGCCGTCGCGATGCCCTGGGTGAAGTGCCGCTGGAGCGCGATGAACAGGACCACGACGGGCAGGACGACCAGCAGGGAACCGGCCATCAGCATGCCGTTGGACCCGCCCGCCTTGTTGGGGTCGGTGGCGAAGGTGGCCAGCGCGACCGGCAGGGTGTACTTGTCGGGGTCGTTGGTCGCGATGAGCGGCCAGACGAAGTTGTTCCAGGACCCCAGGAACGTGAAGATCGACAGCGTCGCCAGAGCGGGCTTCACCAGCGGCATCACGATGCGCCAGAAGATGTACCACTCACCGGCGCCGTCCATCCGGGCCGCTTCCAGCAGCTCGTCCGGGATCGACTGCATGAACTGCCGCATCAGGAAGACACCGAAGGCCCCGGCGGCGAACGGCAGCACCAGACCGGCGTACGAGTCGATCAGCTGCAACTTGCTCATCAGCACGAAGAGCGGCAGCAGCATCAGGTTGCCGGGCACCATCAGGGCGCCGAGGACCAGGCCGAAGATCTTGTTGCGGCCGGCGAAGTTCAGCTTGGCCAGGGCGTACCCGAGCATCGAGCAGAACACCAGGTTCGAGACGGTGACCAGCACCGCCACGATCACCGAGTTCATGAAGTACAGCGGCAGATCGAGCTTGTCGAGCAGGTCCCGGAAGTTCTCCAGGGTCCACTCGGTCGGGATCCACACGGGCGGGCTGGCCGTCAGTTCCTGCGGTGTCTTGAAGGCCGAGAGGGCCATCCACAGGAACGGCGCCGACATGATCAGCAGGCCGGCCGACAGCAGGACGTAGACCAGGACGCGCTTCGGGTTGCGGGCCTTCTTCGCCGGCGACGGCTGCGTGTCCCCGGGCTTCTTCGACGGCGCCGTCGAGACGGCGCCCGGTGCACTGGTGGCGCTCATTTCGTGTTGTCCTTCAGCAGTCGGAGCTGCAGCACCGTGATGCCCATGATCACTACGAAGAGGACATACGCCATGGCACTCGCATAGCCCATGTGGAAGAAGTTGAAGCCCTCGCGGTACATGTTCAGCGAGACGGTGAGCGTGGAGTCCGAGGGACCGCCCTGGGTCATCACGAACGGCTCCTCGAAGACATTGAGGTAACCGATGGTGGTGATCACCGTGGCGTAGAGCAGCGTGGGCCGCAGCAGGGGCACCGTGATGCCCCTGAACTCCTGCCAGACACCGGCGCCGTCCAGCCGTGCGGCTTCCCGTACTTCGGTGGGAATGGCCTGCAGACCGGCGATGAAGAGCACCATGACCGTGCCGAGGTTGCGCCAGACCGCCATCGCGATCATCGAGGGCATGGCGAGCGTCTCGGAGCCCAGGAAGTCCGGCGAGGTGAGGCCCACTTCGGAGAAGAGCCCCGCGACGAGCCCGTCGCTCGGGTCGAGCACGAACCGCCAGACCACGGCGACCGCGACGATGGTCGTGACCACCGGGGCGTAGAAGCCGACGCGGAAGAAGGTCCGCGCCCGGTCGATGCCATTGTTCAGCAGAACGGCGACGACCAGCCCGAGGAAGATCGTCAGCGGCACGCCGATCACCACGAAGTACGCCGTGTTGAACAGCGACTTGAGGAACTTGTCGTCGCTGAAGAGGTTGACGTAGTTCTCGAAGCCGATGAAGTTCGCGTCCAGCGGGTGCGTGACGTTGCGCAGCCCGAAGTCGGTGAAGCTCATCACCAGCGTCGCGACGATCGGGAACGCCATGAAGACGAGGAAGAGGACGAGGAAGGGGGTGGAGAACAGCCAGCCGGCCACGTTCTGCACGCCCATCGACTTCCTGCGGCCCCGGCGACCCGCGGGCCCGGCGGCCGGGGACTCGGCGGTCCCCGGCCCGGCCTGCACCTTGGCCGACTCCGCGGCCTTTGAGGTCATGGTGCGCATGACTCCTACTTCACGAGGCCTTCGATTTCGGACTGGGCCGTCTTGAGCGCGTCCTCGGCGGACGCCTTGCCCTGGGTGACCTTGGCGATGGCCTGGTCGACCTTGTCGGTGATCTCGGTCCAGTTGGACAGCGACGGGGAGGACTTGGCGGTGTCCATCTGCTTCTTGAAGACCTGGAGGTCGGCGTCGTCGGCGAGGCCGCCGGAGGTCCAGGCGGAGGTGTTGGCCGGCAGGTCCTTGGTGCGCTTGTACCAGTCGGCCTGGCCCTTGGTGTCCGTCAGGTACTTGATGAACTCGGTGGCCGCCGCCTTGTGCTTGCTGTCCTTGGAGACGACCAGGGAGGAACCGCCGGCCATGGAGACGGAGGACTTGTCGGCGGGCACGTTGGCCACCGCCCACTTGCCCTTGATCTGCGGCTGGCCCTCGTTCAGCAGGGTGACGTGCCAGGGGCCGCCGAAGAACATCGGGACGCGGCCGTTGCCGAAGTCCTTCACCACGTCGTAGCCGGGCTGCACGGACTTGTTGGAGAGCCCCTTGTCGAAGTACGAGCCGTACTCCTTGAGGGCCTTGACGGCCTCCGGGCTGTCGATGACGACCTTGCCCTTGTCGTCGACGATCTCGCCGCCGGCCGAGTACAGGAAGGAGTAGAAGTTCTGCACCGTGTCCAGGCCGCTCGGCTGGATGGACAGGCCCCACTTGGTCCCGGCCTTCTTCTGGTAGGCCGAGGCGAGGTCCTGCATCTCCTTCCAGTCGGTCGGAGCCTTGGTGACGCCCGCCTTCTCGGCCAGGTCGGTGCGGTAGTAGAGGACGCGGGTGTCGACGTACCACGGCACGCCGTACGCCTGACCGTCCACCACGCCCTGCTTCCAGCCGGCCGGGAAGAAGTCCTTCTCGTTGAACGTCTTCGTGTCGACCGGCTCCAGCACACCGAGCTCGGCGAACTCGCCCATGTAACTGCCGCCCATCTGCGCCACGTCCGGCAGGGTGCCGGCGGCGGCCGCGGAGACCAGCTTCTGGTGGGCGACGTCCCAGCCGACCGGGGTCACCTTCACGGTCACGTTCGGGTTGGCCTTGGTGTACTCCTTGGCCACATCCGCGAGCTTCTCGCCCTCGGCCCCCATGGCCCAGACGGTGATCGTCTGCTTCTTGTCCGCGGCGACGTCGTCGCCACCGGAACTGCCGCACGCGGTGATACCGAAGGTGAGCGCGGTCGCGACTGCGATACCGACCGAAACGTTTCTGGCGGTGCGGGGCATGGAGGGCTCCTCCTCGAGCAATCCGAATGTATGCGCTGCCTGTAAGCGCATACATCACTCTGCGACAGGGATTCGGGAATCCGCAAGAGGGTGCTAGGTCACACTCGTGCAACGTGCTGGACATCTGAATGTTCAACTTGGCACGTTAAGCGCCTTGTTTGTGAAATTGGAAATGATGTGACCGATTTCGCGTGATTGATCCGCTACTGCTGGTCCGCACCGGCATGGGCGGGGCGGGATGCCGGGCGATATTGTCGTGATCATGGCTTCGTTCGCACATGACTTCCCCTTCGATCCGGCCTATGGGTGCACGCTCGACGACCTGCTGCGCATACCCGCTCCCGCCGCCCCGGACGACTACGACGCCTTCTGGCGGGCCCGGTACGAGGAGGCCCGCAAGGTCGCCACGGAGCCGGAGCTCGGCCCGCTGGAGGAGGAGCGCGACGGCGTACGGATCCACGGAGTGACCTTCACCTCGGTGGGCGGGGTCCGGCTCGGCGGCTGGGTCGCGCTGCCCGCCGAGGGGGCCGCGGAGTACGGATTCGTCATCGGGCACGGCTACGGCGGGCGGCAGGAGCCCGGCCCGGACGTGCCGCTGCCGTTGCCCCGGTCGGCGGCGATCCTGCCGTGCGTACGCGGCATGGGCGCGCGCGGCCTGTGGGACGGCATCCCGGACGTGTCCAGTGCCCACGTGCTGCACGGCATCGAGTCGCGCGACACCTACGTCATCGGCGACTGCGTGGCTGACCTGTGGTGCGCGGCGTCGGCGCTGCACGAACTGCTGCCGGAGCCGGTGCCCGGGGAGGGCGCGGTGCGGCTCGGATACCTCGGGGAGAGCTTCGGCGGCGGGCTCGGTGCGCTGGCCCTGCCCTGGGACGACCGGTTCGCGGCCGGGCAGCTGACGGTGCCGACCTTCGGCAACCATCCGCTGCGGCTCACCCTGCCGTGCGCGGGGAGCGGGGAGGCGGTGCGCGGGTACCACCGGGAGCACCCGGAGGTCACGGAGGTGCTGCGCTACTTCGACGCCGCCACGGCCGCGACCCGGCTGGAGCTTCCCGTGCTGGTGGCCGCGGCGCTCTTCGACCCCTCGGTGCCGCCGCCGGGGCAGTTCGCCGTGCACAACGCGCTGGCGGGCGAGCACGAGCTCCAGGTGCTGAGTGCGGGGCACTTCGAGCACGAGGGGCTGGCGGCGGAGACGGAGGAGCTGCGGGCAGCCCGTCGGCGGTTCTTCGGGGCGTGGCTCGGGCGCTGAGCCGGGCGGCGCCGCGGACGGGGCGGCCCCGTCCGCCAGCGGTGACCAGGGGCGTCTTGGCCCCGCTCCGGTGCCCAGCGACCGGGTGCCCGGCACCCGCTCGGGCGGCGGGCGGCGGACCGGCCCGGACCGCCTGCCGCCCGCCTCGTCAGCCGCAGCCGCAGCTCGCCCGGCGGACCAGGGACACCGGGAGCATCAGCGATACCGGGTCGCGTCCGCTGTCGCCCAGGCGCTGCACCAGCAACTCGACAGCCTGCTCGCCCAGTTGGCGGATCGGCTGGCGTACGGTCGTCAGCGGCGGCCGTACGATCCGGCTCAGCGGAATCCCGTCGAAGCCGGTCACCGCGATGTCCTCGGGCACCCGCACCCCGCGCCGCTCCAGTGCGCGCAGCGCGCCCACCGCCATCTGGTCGTTGGCGAAGAGCACCCCCTCCGGCCGTTCGCCGGGCCGGTCGAGCAGCGCCTCCGCGGCCCGCGCGCCCTCGGCCTGCGTCATCAGCTCGGCCCGCAGGTCCGGCTCGTCCGGCACCGGCAGTCCGGCGGCGCGGCATGCCTCCTGGAAGCCCTGGAACCGCGCCTCGGCGTCCGGCGAGTCGGCTTCGCCCCCGACGAACGCGAGTCTGCGCAGCCCGTGGTCCTCGATCAGATGGCGGGCCAGTTCCCGCTCCCCGTCGAGGTTCGCGACGACGATGTGGTCGAGATGGTCGATCTCGCGCGGTCCGGCGAGCATCACCACCGGAAGCCGGCGCGATATCACTTCGAGGTCCTCGGTCGGCACGGTCCGCGCCAGCACGGCGAAGCCGTCGACCCGTCCCGCGACCTTCGCGACGCTCTCCCGTCCGCCCTTCAGCGAGGCGGCGATCAGCAGCGCGTAACCGTGCCGGCGTGCCGCCCGCTCCATGCCGCGGATGATCTGGTCGGAGTACAGCATCACCGCGTCGTCGGCGTCGCTGTCGGCCTCCGCGTCGGCCTCTGCATCGGGATCGGCCATGTCGGGGAAGCAGAGGCCGAGTACGCCGGTGGTCCGGCTGGCCAGGCCCCTGGCGTTCCCGCTGGGTACGTAACCGAGCTGGCGGGCGGCTTCGAGGACCCGCTCGCGGGTCTGGGCGCGTACCGAATCGGGGGTGCGGTAGACCCGCGAGACCGTGGCAATGGAGACGCCAGACCGCTCGGCGACGTCGTACACCGTTGGGGCGCTCACTCGACCGACCGTCTCTTCTTCTTCCGTACCGAAGTACCTGCTGTTGCAGGTACCGATCCTCTTTTGAAAGCGCATTCACCCTAGATCGCTGGCTGCTTGACGGGCAAGACCATCCAATAAAAGACAGGTAACCTTGCAAGGTGGCCTGCGCATCTTTTACGGTGAAGCCATGCCGGAACCGACCGAATCCCGATCTGCCGACCCCCGCGTCGAGCCGACTGCCGAGCAATTGGCGACGCAGCTCACCGCCGCGGTCAGCCGATTGCTGCGACGGTTGCGCACCACGTCGTCGGACAGCCCGCTCACGCCGGCCCAGCGCTCGGTGCTCGCCAGACTGGACGGTGAGGGCCCGGCCACCACGGCCGCGCTGGCCCGCGCCGAGTACGTACGTCCGCAGTCCATGCGGCTGACTCTCGGCGCGCTGGAGAGCCAGGGGCTCGTCGAGCGGGCGCCCGATCCGGCCGACGGGCGGAAGTCGGTGATATCGATTACCGGTACCGGGCGCACCACGCTCGCCGCGGGCCGGGCCGCCAAGCACAACTGGCTCGCCGAGGCCATCGCCGCCGAGCTGGACGGGGCCGAACGCCGCACCGTCGCCGAGGCGGCCGAGCTGATCGGCCGACTGGTCGGGAAGTGACCGGCCGCCCCTCCGGCCGCGATCGGGCACCGCTTCGGCATCGGTGCCGCCGACACCGCCTGGCCGATCTCGGCTCGGCGGCGTCGAAGGGGTGCGTGTCCAGCTCGGCGATCCGCATCAGGAAGCGCGGTCCGGCGAACGCCGTCTTGTTCTCCTCGTGGTCGCGCACCGCGTGGCAGGTGTCCTGCCGTCAATTCTTCGCGCAGTGACATGACTTGCTCTCACTTCCGCGGTCGCGGGTGGTCATGTTCATGCGCCTGAGAGTGCCGCGCGCCACACCTCCGTTGCGAAGGGTGCGGGGCCTTCCGGTCTCCCGCGGGCGTTCCGCCGCGCGGGTGAGGTTCGGGGTGCGCTGCGCCGTGTCTGCGCCGCCTCTCGCGCGGGGGCGCCTTCAGTGGATGGACGAAATCGGTGTGATCAACTGCATATGCCACCAGAAACGCACAATCCGGTCCACCCCGGTGTGGGTGGGCCGGGACGGCCTCGGAGGTATCAGCCATGTCCCACGTCGGCGTCCCGCGGGGGACGGCCCGAAAGCGCCGCTCGCTCGCGCTCCTCACGACGGGTGTGCTGACGCTCCCCGTACTGGCCGGCTGCAGCTCCGACGACAGCGGCACGGCCGCCACCGTGGTCCCGCAGGACGTCGCGGCCGCGGCCCGGTCCACGGTGACCATGGGCTCCACGGCCACCTGGGCGATCGACGCGATGCCCACCACCCTCAACGCCTTCCAGGCCGACGCCGACAGCTCCACCACCCGTATCACCGGCGCCCTGCTGCCGACGCTCTTCCCACTGGACGCACAGGGCAGGCCGCAGCTCAACCCGGACTATCTGGAGTCCGCGAAGGTGGTCGAGCGCGAGCCCAGGCAGGTGGTGCTCTACCGGCTCAACCAGCAGGCGGTGTGGAGCGACGGGCGGGAGATCGGGGCGTCCGACTTCGTCGCCCAGTGGCGGGCGCTGAACGGCAAGGACTCGGCGTACTGGACCGCCCGCAACGCCGGCTACGAGCGGATCGAGAAGATCGAGCGCGGCGCGGACGACCTGGAGGTCCGGGTCACCTTCGCCAAGCCGTACGCCGACTGGCGCGCGCTCTTCTCCCCGCTGTACCCGAAGGAGGTGACCGGCACCCCGAGCGCCTTCAACGACGGCGCGCGGACCACCCTCAAGGCCACCGCGGGACCGTTCCGGCTGCGCGGCGTGGACATGAAGACGGGCGAGGTCGCCCTGGACCGCAGTCCGCGCTGGTGGGGCAGCCCGGCCAAGCTCGACACCCTGGTCTTCCGGGCCGTCAAGCCGCAGGACCGCACCCGGGCGCTGACCGAGGGGAAGGCCGACATCGCCGACATCGACGCCGCGACCGCGGACCGCATCGCGCAGGCGGGCCGGAGCGGGGGCGGGAACGGACAGCCGCTCGCCCAGGGCCCCGGTTCCGAGGCCGGCCCGGCCGCCGCGCTGCGCTCCTGGGCCATGGCGCACGGCTCGAACGAGGAGGAGGCGGCGGCCGCGCAGGAGGCCAGGGAGAAGAACCGGGCGGCCGCCGAGGCGTACGCCGCCGAGCAGGGCGGACTGCGCGCGTACGTGGTCCGCAAGTCGCTGGAGCCCGCCTACACCCAGCTCGCGCTGAACGGCGGGTCCGGGCCGCTCGCCGACGACCGGGTGCGCCGGGCGGTCGCCCGGGCCCTGAACCGCCAGGAGCTCGCCGACACCGTACTCAAACCGCTCGGCCTGCCCGCCGTGCCGCCCGGCAGCCATGTGGCCCTGGCCGGGCAGCCGGCGTACAAGGACAGCAGCGGCGCACTCGGCGGGCACGATGCCGACGAGGCGCGGGCGCTGCTGGCCGACGCGGGCTGGACGCGGGAGGGCGCGGTCAAGAAGCCGGACGGCACCAAGGCGGGCAGCGAGGCCGGGAAGAAGGGCACGAAGGACAAGGACACGGTGTCCGGCAAGGGTGACCAGTCCGACGACGGCAAGGACGGCCATTCCGACGACGGCAAGTCCGGTGCCGCAGCCCACCTGCACGGGCGCGAGCCCGCGGCCGACGACGGCCTGTACACCGTGGGCGACGACAACAAGCCCGGCGACGGCAGGGCGTCCGGCAGCACGGCCCGGATCCTCGCCCCCGCCACCGCTGCCGCGTTCCACGGTGCCGCCCTGCTGCGCCAGGCCGGAAGCCTGGCCGGGACCGCGATCTCCGAGGACGCTCCCGCCGGGGCCGTGGCCCAGGACGAGCGGCCCGGGGGCGCCACCGGCGCGTACGCCCCCGCGGGTACCGCGGCCCCCGCCCAGGCCCCCGACGCCCGCCGCGGTCCGCTCGGCAAGGACGGCAAGCCGCTGACCCTGCGCTTCGTCCTGCCGTCCGGTCCCGGCTCGGAGCCGCTGCGTGCCGTCGGGGACAAGATCTCGGCGATGCTCGATTCGATCGGCATCGGCACGTCGGTCACCAAGGTCGCCGACGACAGCTACTTCCAGGACCACATCGCTTCCGGCGACTACGACCTGGCGCTGTACTCCTGGCCCGCCACCGCCTACCCGGCGACCGACGACCGTCCGATCTTCGCCAAGCCGGTACCCGCCACCGACGGCTCGCTGCTGGTCGAGCAGAACTACACCCGCGTCGGTACGGACCACATCGACCAGCTCTTCGACCAGGCGGCCGCGGAGCTCGACGAGGGGGCCGCCCGGGACCTGATGAAGGAGGCGGACGCCCGGATCTGGGCCGCCGCAGGATCGATCCCGCTCTACCAGCGCCCGCAGCTCGTGGCGACGAACAGAAAGCTGGCGAACGTCGGCGCCTTCGGCTTCGGGACACCCCGCTACCAGGACATCGGCTTCAAGAAGCCGCAGGCCGCCGGAGCCCCGGCGAACAAGAAGAAGTAGCAGGTCAGAACAGGGTCAAAAGCTCAGAACTGGCTCAAGTTCCTTGCCCGCCGGAGCCCCGGCGGGCAAGGTCGTGGATGCCCGCCGACCCGGGTGGCCGTTCATCCCCCCACCTCCGATCCCCCCACCCCGGAGCCCCGGCACCGGGTCCCGTCTCGGAGCAGCCGCTTCGGAGCCCCACCTCTGAAGTTGCTCAAGCCCCGTGTCTGCCGTCTCCGCCCGGGGACCGTGGTCATGACCACCGGTGAAATTCACCGGAAGACATGGCCACGGGGGCGGAAACACGAAGCGGACACCGGCGGCTGCGGCCACCGTCGCCATCCTGGTGACGGGCGCGAGCGTCTGTACGTCGGGCGACGGGGCCACCCGCGGGCAGCCACCGGCGGCCGGCGCGACGACGTCCGGGCGGACCGGCGCGGAGCGGGTCCTCGTCCCCGACGCCCGGGCCTGCGAGAACGGCACGTACACCTGGTTCAACACCCGGCGCCTCCCGGTGCCCGACGGCGTCACGGAGCCCCACCGGGTCACCGCCGGGCGCACCGGGTTCACCGAGCCCGTGCGGCGGCTGCGTACGGACATGGCGTCCCCGCGGTCCGACGGCCCGAAGCCGGATCCGGACGCCGTCCTGTTCGTGCTCGCCCGGCACCTCGGCCCGGGATTCGGGTGGCGGGATGCCCGACTGCGACGAGCCGCTGCGCGCGCATGCGCCGGCCGCCGCCCGCGAGGCCGCGCGCCTGTACTGCGGCCGGTAGCACTTGCCCGGGAAGCCGCCACGGCTCCAGCCCCGTACCATGGTGGGTAGCCGTGGCGCGTCCGCCCGGTGGGCGTACGAGGACCCGAGACCGACTGAGACGCCTGATCCACGACCCGAGAGAAGCGCTAGCCACACATGCCCACGCGCCACGACATCCGTAACGTAGCCATCGTCGCCCACGTCGACCACGGCAAGACCACGCTGGTCGACGCCATGCTCAGGCAGGCCGGCGCCTTCGCCGCGCACGCCGCCGAGAACCTCGACGAACGCATGATGGACTCGAACGACCTGGAGCGTGAGAAGGGCATCACGATCCTCGCCAAGAACACGGCGGTGAAGTACCACCCCAAGGACGGCGGGGACCCGATCACGATCAACATCATCGACACCCCGGGCCACGCCGACTTCGGCGGCGAGGTCGAGCGCGGTCTGTCGATGGTGGACGCGGTCGTCCTGCTCGTCGACGCCTCCGAGGGCCCGCTCCCGCAGACCCGCTTCGTGCTGCGCAAGGCGCTCGCCGCGAAGATGCCGGTCATCCTCTGCATCAACAAGACGGACCGCCCCGACTCCCGGATCGCCGAGGTCGTCGACGAGACGTACGACCTCTTCCTGGACCTGGACGCGGACGAGGACCAGATCGAGTTCCCGATCGTCTACGCCTGCGCCCGTGACGGCGTGGCCTCGCTGACCAAGCCCGAGGACGGCACCGTCCCGCCGGACAGCGACAACCTGGAGCCGTTCTTCTCCACGATCCTGTCGCACGTCCCGGCCCCGGAGTACGACGACGAGGCGCCGCTCCAGGCGCACGTCACCAACCTGGACGCCGACAACTTCCTCGGCCGCATCGCGCTCTGCCGCGTCGAGCAGGGCGAGCTGAGCAAGGGCCAGACCGTCACCTGGATCAAGCGCGACGGCACGATGTCCAACGTCCGCATCACCGAGCTGCTGATGACCGAGGCGCTCACCCGCAAGCCGGCCGACAAGGCGGGCCCGGGCGACATCTGCGCCATCGCCGGTATCCCGGACATCATGATCGGCGAGACCCTGGCCGACCCCGAGAACCCGATCGCGCTGCCGCTGATCACGGTCGACGAGCCGGCCATCTCGATGACCATCGGTACGAACACCTCGCCGCTCGTCGGCAAGGGCGGCAAGGGCCACAAGGTCACCGCCCGTCAGGTGAAGGACCGCCTCGACCGCGAGCTGATCGGTAACGTCTCGCTCCGCGTCCTGGACACCGAGCGCCCCGACGCCTGGGAGGTCCAGGGCCGCGGCGAGCTCGCGCTGGCCATCCTCGTCGAGCAGATGCGCCGTGAGGGCTTCGAGCTCACGGTCGGCAAGCCGGAGGTCGTCACCAAGCAGGTCGACGGCAAGACGCACGAGCCGATCGAGCGCATGACGATCGACTCCCCCGAGGAGCACCTCGGCGCGATCACCCAGCTGATGGCGACCCGCAAGGGCCGTATGGAGACGATGACGAACCACGGTTCGGGCTGGGTCCGCATGGAGTGGATCGTTCCGTCCCGCGGCCTCATCGGTTTCCGTACGGAGTTCCTGACGCAGACCCGCGGTACGGGCATCGCGCACTCCATCTTCGAGGGCCACGAGCCGTGGTTCGGTGAGCTGCGCACCCGTCACAACGGCTCGCTGGTCGCCGACCGCGCGGGCTCCGTGACGCCGTTCGCGATGGTCAACCTCCAGGAGCGCGGTGTCATCTTCACCGAGGCCGGCACCGAGGTCTACGAGGGCATGATCATCGGCGAGAACTCCCGCGCCGACGACATGGACGTGAACATCACCAAGGAGAAGAAGCTCACCAACATGCGTGCGGCTTCCGCGGACACCACGGAGAACGTGGTGCCGGCCCGCAAGCTCTCCCTGGAGCAGTCCCTGGAGTTCTGCCGCGAGGACGAGTGCATCGAGGTGACCCCGGAGACGGTCCGTATCCGCAAGGTCGTCCTGGACCAGAAGGAGCGCGGCCGTGCCGCGTCGCGCGCCAAGCGCTGACGAGCCGTCGGCCGATGGCTCGTCAGGATGAGCCATCTGAGCCATTGACATGAGACCCGGGCCCCCGCAGACACTGTGGGGGCCCGGTCGTTTCGTCAACTCGTTTTCCTGTTCGAGGTGTCCGGTTATCGAGCGTCGCTCTCCGGAACATGTGTTAACGGTCCGTTTCGGGCGCGTCTGTCTGGGATCATTTTGTCCGGATTTCGGGCAACCATGCCTCGGTGATGTTGTCAAACCGAGACCCTTTAAGTGTGGTTTACGGCCCGCCTGTACTTAATAGTTGGCTCCATTGAGCTCGGGTCAATGGGTCACGCACTGTGGGGAGTGCCGACTCACGAGCACACTCGGGGCACTGGAACGATCGCCGTCAGGGGTGTCGGTGTATCACTGCAGTGCCCCTCTTGTAGTCAAAAGTGGACTCATGAGGAGGAAACCCATGCGTGGTGCCAAGAGCGCCAAGTGGGTCGCGGGAGCGGCAATCATCGCCCTGGCTGCGACCGCCTGTGGCGGCGGCGACAGTGACAAGGGCAAGGGGGGCGACGGCGCCAAGGGGGCTGTCAACGCCGACGGCATCTTCTCCGTCGAGGTCGGTGAGCCGCAGAACCCGCTGCAGCCGGCGAACACGATGGAGTCGAACGGCAGCATCGTCACCGACGCGGTCTTCTCGCAGCTCGTCGACTACGACCCGGCCGGCAAGCTCGTCATGGTCAACGCGGAGTCTGTCGAGACCAAGGACAGCAAGCTCTGGACGGTCAAGCTCAAGAAGGGCTGGAAGTTCCACGACGGAACGCCGGTCACCGCCAAGTCCTACGTCAACGCGTGGAACTGGGCCGCGAGCATCAAGAACAACCAGAAGAACGCCTCCTGGTTCAGTGACATCAAGGGCTACACCGATGTCCACCCCGAGGACGCCAAGGCCAAGCCGAAGTCGGACGCGATGTCCGGCCTGAAGGTCGTCGACGACAACACCTTCACCATCGAGCTCAACGCCCCGCTGCCGTACTTCTCGTACAAGCTCGGCTACACGGTCTTCTCCCCGCTTCCCGAGTCCTTCTACAAGGACCCGAAGGCCGCCGGTGAGAAGCCGGTCGGCAACGGCGCCTACAAGTTCGTCAGCTGGGACCACAAGAAGCAGATCAAGGTCGTCCGCAACGACGACTACCAGGGCCCGGACAAGGCGAAGAACGGTGGTGTGATCTTCAAGAACTACACCACCCTCGAGACCGCCTACGAGGACCTGAAGTCCGGCAACGTCGACGTGCTGCGCCAGATCGGCCCGAAGGACCTCCCGGTCTACCGTGCCGACCTCGGTGACCGCGCCGTGGACAAGGCGTACTCCGCCGTCCAGACCATTGCCGTCGCCTTCTACACCGACCAGTGGAAGGGCGTCGACCCGAAGGTCCTCCAGGGCCTGTCGATGGCGATCGACCGGAACACCATCACCAAGACGGTGCTCCAGGGCACCCGCGAGCCCGCCACCGGCTGGGTCGCCAAGGGTGTTCTCGGTTACCAGCCCAACGCCACGGGCGACATCACCAAGTACGACCCGGCGAAGGCCAAGCAGCTCATCAAGGATGGTGGCGGCGTCCCGAAGAACGCCATCTCCATCCAGTTCAACGCCGATGGCGGTCACAAGGAATGGGTCGAGGCTGTCTGCAACAGCATCACCCAGGCGACCGGCGTCAAGTGCACCGGCGACTCGAAGGCCGACTTCCAGGCCGACACGAACGCCCGTGACGCCAAGCAGGTCAAGTCCATGTACCGCTCCGGCTGGGTGCTCGACTACCCGGTGAACGCGAACTTCATCTCGGACCTGTTCCGTACCGGTGCCGCCGGCAACCAGGGTGACTTCTCGAACAAGGCGCTGGACGCGGAGATCAAGAAGGCCGACTCCGCGGCCTCCCTCGACGAGTCCGTCGCGGCCTACCAGAAGATCGAGAAGGAGCTGGTGAACTACATGCCCTCCATCCCGCTCTGGTACTACAAGGTCAACGCCGGATACTCGGAGAAGGTCCAGAACGTCGACTACGCCCAGGACGGCGACCCGATCCTGACGCAGATCGAAGTCAAGAAGTAGTCACCGACATAGTCCGCGCGCCGGCGCGGGACCGACACTGAGGACGGTCCGCGCCGACCGCACGCAGTGGCCGGGGGGCCCTTCCACGCAATTGACGACCCCACAGGGGGAGTCGGGGCGGGGGAGGGCCCGTCGGCTGCCGCCCGCCTATTACATGGAGGCATGATGGGGCGCTATGTCGCACGACGACTGCTCCAGATGATCCCGGTCTTCCTCGGGACGACTCTGCTGATCTTCCTGATGGTCTATACGCTGCCCGGCGACCCCGTGCGCGGGCTGTTCGGGGACAAGGGCGTGGATCCCGCGACCCTCGCCGCCATGCGGCACAAGCTGGGACTGGACCAGCCGATCCTGCAGCAGTACTGGAATTACATGACAGGCATCATCCTGCATGGTGATTTCGGTACTCAGATTGCCAGCGGCCGTCCGGTGACCGACGTACTCGGCGACGCCTTCCCCGTCACGCTGCGTCTGGCCGCCATGGCCTTCGTGATCGAGATCGTCCTCGGTCTCGGTCTCGGCATGGCCGCCGGTCTGCGTGCCGGCCGGCTCACCGACAATGTGGTCCTGATTCTCACCCTGCTGATCATCTCGATCCCGGTCTTCGTGCTCGGCTTCATCGTCAAGACGGTGTTCGCCTTCCAGCTCGACTGGATCGCGCCCAATGTGTCCAGCGATGCGACGTGGGGCGAACTGTTCACGCCCGCGATCGTCCTGGGATCGCTCTCGTTGGCCTACGTGGCGCGGCTCACGCGTACGACCATGGCCGAGAACCTTCGCTCGGACTACATGCGCACGGCGGTGGCCAAGGGACTTCCCAAGCGCCGCATCATCGGGGTGCACCTGATGCGCAACTCGCTGATCCCCGTCATCACCTTCCTCGGTACGGACCTGGGCGCCCTGATGGGTGGCGCGGTCGTCACCGAGGGACTGTTCAACGTCAAGGGCATCGGTGGCACGATCTACGAGTCGATCGTCAAGCGTGAAGGCACGACACTCGTCGGCCTCGTCACCATCCTGGTGCTCGTCTACCTGTTCATGAGCCTCATCGTCGACCTGCTGTACGCGGTCCTGGACCCGAGGATCCGTTATGCCTGACGTGACCAAGACCGCACCCGCGCCCGAGGACGCCAAGGCTCCCGTCGCGCAGTCGGCGGCCGCGAAGCCCGAGAAGGCCCGCAGCCTCTGGGGCGACGCCTGGGCGGACCTGCGGCGCAACTGGTACTTCATCGTGTCGTCGGTGCTCATCGCGATCCTGCTCGTGATCACCGCGTTCCCGGGACTCTTCACCGACGCGTCGCCGACCGCGGGCGACCTGGTGCACCACTTCCTCGGCAAGCCCGAACTGAGCAAGGTCGGCTCGCCCGAGTGGCTCGGCTACGACGGCCAGGGCCGCAGTGTCTACGCGCGTGTCATCTACGGCACCCGCGCCTCGGTGATCGTCGGTGTCTGTGTCACCGCGCTGGTGACCGTCTTCGGCGGTCTCATCGGAATGCTGGCCGGCTACTTCGGCGGCTGGGTCGACGCGATCCTGTCCGGCTTCACCAACATCTTCCTGGGTGTCCCGTTCCTGCTCGGCGCCATGGTCGTTCTCCAGGCCTTCACCGAGCGCACGGTCTGGGTGGTCGTCTTCGCCCTGGCGTTCCTCGGCTGGACCCAGATCGCCCGTGTCATGCGCGGTGCGGTCATCACCATCAAGCAGGCGGACTACGTACAGGCCGCCAGGGCGCTGGGCGCCGGCACCGGCCGGATCCTCTTCCGGCACATCCTGCCGAACGCCATGGCCCCGGTGATCGTCGTCGCGACGATCTCGCTCGGTGTCTACATCTCGGCCGAGGCGACCCTGTCGTACCTGGGCCTCGGTCTTGCCGCCCCGACGATCTCGTGGGGCATCGACATCTCCGGTGGCGCCAGCCAGATCCGCGTCGCGCAGCACATCCTGCTGTACCCGTCGATCATGCTCAGCATCACCGTTCTGGCGTTCATCATGCTCGGCGAAGCGGTCCGCAACGCCCTCGACCCGAAGATGCGATAAGGAGGGCGAACGTGACCACCATCGACAAGACCGCCGAAGTCCCGTCCGCACGCTCGGGTGACGACCACGTCGGCCCGCTGCTCGAAGTCCGTGACCTGCACGTGGAGTTCCACACCCGCGACGGTGTGGCCAAGGCGGTCAACGGCGTCAACTACAGCGTGGACGCCGGTGAGACGCTCGCCGTGCTCGGCGAGTCCGGCTCCGGCAAGTCCGTGACGGCCCAGGCCGTCATGGGCATCCTCGACATGCCGCCGGGCAAGATCCCGCAGGGCGAGATCTTCTTCCGCGGCCAGGACATGCTCAAGATGTCCTACGAGGAGCGCCGGAAGATCCGTGGCCAGAAGATCGCGATGATCTTCCAGGACGCGCTGTCCTCGCTGAACCCGGTCCTCACCGTCGGCTATCAGCTCGGCGAGATGTTCCGGGTCCACCAGGGCCTGTCCAAGAAGGAAGCCAAGGCCAAGGCCATCGAGCTGATGGACCAGGTCAAGATCCCGGCCGCCAAGGCCCGGGTCTCGGACTACCCGCACCAGTTCTCCGGCGGTATGCGCCAGCGCATCATGATCGCCATGGCACTGGCGCTGGAGCCGGACCTGATCATCGCCGACGAGCCGACCACCGCGCTCGACGTGACCGTCCAGGCCCAGGTGATGGACCTTCTCGCGGAGCTCCAGCGCGAGTACAACATGGGCCTGATCCTGATCACGCACGACCTCGGGGTCGTCGCGGACGTCGCCGACAAGATCGCCGTGATGTACGCGGGCCGGATCGTCGAGACCGCCCCGGTCCACGAGATCTACAAGCGCCCGGCGCACCCCTACACCAAGGGCCTGCTGGAGTCGATCCCGCGCCTGGACCAGAAGGGCCAGGAGCTCTTCGCGATCAAGGGTCTGCCGCCCAACCTGCTCAACGTCCCCACGGGTTGTGCCTTCAACCCGCGCTGCACGATGGCGCAGGACATCTGCCGTACGGACATCCCGGTGCTGAGCCCGGTGACCGAGCAGGACGGCACCGAGCTGGCCGGCCGCGGCAGCGCCTGCCACTTCTGGAAGGAGACGATCCATGGCTGACATCAAGAAGGAGTCCGTGGACGCCACCCCGAACGTCAGCGAAGTGGAGACGGTCGACGCCGCCACCGAGGCGGAGGCGGTCGCCGCCATCGACGCGCCGGTGTCGAAGGGCGAGCCGATCCTCCAGGTCCGCAACCTGGTCAAGCACTTCCCGCTGACCCAGGGCATCCTGTTCAAGAAGCAGGTCGGCGCGGTCAAGGCCGTGGACGGCGTCTCGTTCGACCTGTACCAGGGCGAGACGCTCGGCATCGTGGGCGAGTCCGGCTGCGGCAAGTCCACCGTCGCCAAGCTCCTGATGACGCTGGAGCGGGCCACCGCCGGCGAGGTCTTCTACAAGGGCCAGGACATCACCAAGCTGTCGGGGCGCGCGCTCAAGGCCGTGCGCCGCAACATCCAGATGGTGTTCCAGGACCCGTACACCTCGCTGAACCCGCGTATGACGGTCGGCGACATCATCGGGGAGACCTTCGAGATCCACCCCGAGGTGGCCCCGAAGGGCGACCGGCGCCGCAAGGTCCAGGACCTGCTGGACGTCGTCGGGCTCAACCCGGAGTACATCAACCGCTATCCGCACCAGTTCTCCGGCGGCCAGCGCCAGCGCATCGGCATCGCCCGCGGCCTCGCGCTCAACCCGGAGATCATCATCTGCGACGAGCCGGTCTCCGCGCTCGACGTGTCGGTGCAGGCGCAGGTCATCAACCTGATGGGGAAGCTCCAGGACGAGTTCAACCTCTCCTACCTCTTCATCGCGCACGACCTGTCCATCGTCCGGCACATCTCCGACCGGGTCGGCGTGATGTACCTCGGCCAGATGGCCGAGATCGGTACGGACACGGAGATCTACGACCACCCGACGCACCCCTACACCCAGGCGCTGCTGTCGGCGGTCCCGGTCCCGGACCCGGAGGCCCGCGAGGGCCGCGAGCGGATCATCCTCGTCGGAGACGTCCCGTCCCCGGCGAACCCGCCGTCGGGCTGCCGCTTCCGTACGCGCTGCTGGAAGGTCCAGGACAAGTGCTCCACGGAGATGCCACTGCTGGCGATCCCGGAGCGCTTCAAGGGCGCGGACACGCCGGCCGCGCACGAGTCGGCCTGCCACTTCGCCGAGGAGAAGAACGTCGTCGGCGCGGCCCAGTGATACGCCCCGTATGACACGGAAGGCCCGGAACCCGCCAGGGTTCCGGGCCTCTCATTCATTCCGTCGGGGACGTACAGCTATGTGGTGTACTCCAGCTCGGTTACAGCGGCCTGACATACAGCCGGCGCGAGTTGGGTCACGTCAATCTCTGCGAGGTACGTCATCAGCGCCTGCCGGACCTCCTGCACGCGACTGGCGAGGTGCGTCGTGCTCAGGAGATCGCCGGGCGTGATCACTCGGCGGAACTCCGGCTGCTCGATCGCTGCGGCAATGAGTTTTTCCGCGATCCAGAGGGGAGTACGCTCGCGGATCGCGAACGTGAGGTGAACACTCCGCTCGTCGGAGTCCAGGACGTGAGGGTTGTGGACCCACCCTCTCGGCAGAAGGAGTGACTGCCCACGCTTCAGGTCCACTTCCATGTCCGGGCCGGCCGTCTCCCACTTCGGGATGAAGTCAGGGCTCCAGACCCGGAAGGATTCCTGGAACTCGCGCATAGGTGAGGGGTTTTCAACTGCTGGGCATCGAGGTCGGGTAGGTGAGCGTAACCATGTGCGAGTGAGTGTCGTTGTCAGGGCGTGAATCTGACGGAGTGGGC
>NZ_JBIBVN010000013.1:0-78035 GCF_043080425.1 Streptomyces sp. NPDC015032
AGGGCCGACAGATCCCGTTGAGGACCCTGAGTCAGTCAGGCGGTGGGTCAGACCTCGCCGGGGAACGCTCACGTACATCCTCACTGTCAGGCGGCCTCGGTCTGGCGCGCATAGGGCCGGCCAGGCAGCTCGGCAGTCTCTCCGGCGGTGAGCAGGCGCGGCTCGGCATCGCCTGTCTGATCGCGGCGTCCCCCGAGGTGGTACTGCTCGACGAGCCCACCAATCAGCTGGACGGAGCTGCTCTCGACTGACTGGAGGGCGCCCTGCTGTCCCGTCCCGGCACGGTGATCGCCGTCTCCCATGACCGGATCTTCCTGGAGCGCGTGACCACAGCGGTGCTGGAGGTCGACTCCGGCCGCCGGACGGTCGGGCGCTACGGCGGCGGGTACGAAGGATTCCGGACCGAGCAGGCCGCCGCACGGCGACGCTGGGAGCACTCCTATGCGCAATGGTGCGAGGAGACGGCTCACCTGGAGGAGTACGCAGCGACCACCGCTCACGACGTCGCGGTCGGCCGCGCGATCAAGGACAACAACAAGATGGCGTACGGCCGGGCCGCAGGCCGGGTCCAGGCCTCGGTGTCCGGACGGATCCGCAATGTCCGCAAGCGCCTGAAGCGGCTGGCAGGGCGCGCTGGTGGTGGTCTCCCACGACCGGTCGCTGCGCCGCCGCTTCACGGGCGACATCCGGCGGATGGAGTCCGGGCAACTGCTCGAATGAGTCGCATTCGATCTACGGGACAGCCCTTAGGGTCGGTACATGGCACGACCGCAACGCATTGTCCTCGTCCGGCACGGGGAGTCCGAGGGCAACGCCGACGACACGGTGTACGAGCGTGAGCCCGACCACGCGCTGAGACTCACCGCGACAGGGCTGCGGCAGGCCAGGGAGACGGGCGTGCGGTTGCGCGAGCTGTTCGACGGTGAGCGGGTCAGTGTCTACGTCTCGCCCTACCGTCGCACGCACGAGACGTTCCGGTCCTTCGGGCTGGACCTTGAGCGCGTGCGAGTGAGGGAGGAGCCGCGGCTGCGGGAGCAGGACTGGGGGAACTGGCAGGACCGGGACGACGTGAGGCTGCAGAAGGCGTACCGGGACGCTTACGGACACTTCTTCTACCGCTTCGCACAGGGAGAGTCCGGGGCCGATGTGTACGACAGAGTCGGGGCCTTCCTGGAAAGTCTGTACCGGAGCTTCGAATCCCCCGACCACCCACCGAATGTTCTGCTGGTCACGCACGGACTGACCATGCGTTTGTTCTGCATGCGCTGGTTCCACTGGTCGGTGGCCGAGTTCGAATCGCTGTCCAATCCGGGCAATGGGGAGACCAGGACACTGATGCTCGGAGAGGACGGGCGCTACACCCTTGACCGGCCGTTCGAACGCTGGCGCACCCCTGAGTCGTACGGCATCACCGGATAGAGTGGAAGGGCGATGACAACCGCTGACTCTGCTTCCGACCAACGCTTCGAACGCGCCCGGGCCAGCCTCCGTGGACTGGCCGTGGGGGACGCACTGGGTTCCCAGTTCTTTGTGCCGGCCAACTATCCGTTGCTGAAGCGCCGCGGACTCCCGCCCGGCCCCTGGCAGTGGACGGACGACACCGAGATGGCCTCCTCGGTGCTGGCCGTGCTGGTGAGGCATGAGCGCATCGATCAGGACGCGCTCGCTCGTTCCTTCGCCGACCACCATGACTTCGACCGCGGATACGGCCCTGCCGTGAACCGGCTGCTCAGGCTCGTGCGGGAAGGTGGCGACTGGCGGGAGCTGGCATCCGCGCTCTTCAACGGGCAGGGCTCCTGGGGCAACGGCTCGGCGATGCGCATCGCGCCGCTCGGCGCCTGGTACGCGGACGACCCGGAGCAGGCCACGCACCAGGCCGAGATCTCCTCATATCCCACGCATCAGCACCGCGAGGCGGTCGTGGGCGCGATGGCCGTGGCGGCCGCTGCCTCACTGGCGGCGTCGCCCGCCGGGCCGCCCACCCCGGCAGAGCTTCTCGACGGTGTGATCGCGCTCGTACCGCGCAGCGCCGTCGGCGCGGGGCTGCGACGGGCACGAGACATGCTCGACTACGGCGATGCCGGGACGGTTGCCGCGGTCCTCGGCAACGGCCGGCGCACCAGTGCACATGACACCGTTCCGTTCGCCCTCTGGTCGGCGGCGCGAAGCCTGGGCGATTTCGAGCGGGCCTTCTGGGTCACGGCTCAGGCAGGCGGCGATGTCGACACGACCTGCGCGATCGTCGGTGGGATCGTAGCGGCGGGCAGGTCAGGCGCGCCGCCGGCGGACTGGTCGGCGCAGACGGAGGAACTGCCGGACTGGCTCCCGCGTTAGGGCGAAGACGCCGCCGCTGACGACGAGGCGACGCGTCGGCCGGATCGCGCGACTGTCACGGTACTGCCGCAGCCTTTCCTCGCCCGGCCGACCGGCGCAAGGGGAAGCTACTCTTTCGGCCACGCCGCCCTCGGTGATCATCCTGACTGGCGCGCACCGAAATGAGACGCCGGGCTGCCCTCGTGCCCCGTGCTGCCGGCGGCGGTGCGTGCGGACCTCGGTGGGGGAGGGGTCCCAAGTCCGATCACACGTCAGCAACACCCCGGCCGGAAGATGTCCCCGAGCGGGCCGCAGGGACCGAGAGGGCCGAGCCGTCGGGACGGGCCGGAGTGTCCGGGCAGACGGTGCTGTCGAAGGCGTCGGGGCCCGCCGCAACCGCCGACCCGTCGAAGGCTCCGTCCTCCGCGCAACAGGGCGGACAACACCACCCGCCCAACCCCTCAAGGACATCGAACGGTCGCTGCGGTCCTCGGACACCCCCTGGTACGCCACCAGCTGGGGCCAGGTGCGGGCCAGGGACATTCTGAGCCGGCGAAGCTCGAACGACCCGGCACAGAGCTGCGACGCTGCGCGTACGAGCGGCGGAGGCGGCGACCGCGACGGTGGCCAGGACGATCAGTACGGTCCCTACGACCCGTACTGATGTCGGCCGGGCCGGACGGGGCCGGGCAGGAACGGGCGGTGCCACCGTGCGGTAGTCGGTGCCACCTGGGTGCACGGAAGCTTTGAGCCGGCGCGACGACACCCGTACCACCGGAGGCAGACCCTTCACCGCTGCTGTTCCGCGTCGCCCCGCGTGCTTCACGAATGTGATGCGGACATCGCTGAGCACCTCCCGGCGCTGATCCTTAGCGGCGGTTTCCCGGCGTCGGAGCTTCCGCTCGTGAGTACCGCTTTCGTGCACAAGGGCGCGCCGTACACATGTACCGCAGCAAACTGAACACCGCGAGCCGCGACTGTGCTGCAACCCGTTCTGCGGTTCGGTGTACGGCCGAGGCGGCCGTCGGGCGCCCCGGGGTGTTGTCGGCGTACCCATCGGCGTACGCTGACAGGCGCCATGCCGTACGAACCACCCACGCACACTGTCGAGCGCTCACTGCGCGCGACCACTGGTGCCAAGACCGTCGCCGGTGTCGACGAAGTCGGACGCGGAGCGTGGGCGGGACCGGTCACTGTGTGCGCGGCCGTCACCGGCCTTCGCCGACCTCCCGCCGGACTCACCGATTCCAAGCTGATCAGTCCCAAGCGCCGAGCGGAGCTGGCCCCGTTGCTGGAGCACTGGGTCACCGCATTCGCTCTCGGAGATGCCTCTGCGCAGGAGATCGACGATCTGGGCATGACGGCCGCACTGCGCCTCGCCGCCGTGCGCGCCCTCGAAGCCCTGCCGGTGCGACCCGACGCGGTGATACTGGACGGCAAGCACAATTACCTGGGGGAGCCCTGGCAGGTCCGCACTGTGATCAAGGGCGACCAGTCCTGCATCGCGGTCGCGGCCGCCTCGGTGATCGCGAAGGTTCGACGGGACACGATGATGGCCGAACTGGGCGCGGATACCGGTGAGTACGCCGCCTTCGCCTTCGACGCCAACGCCGGCTACCCGTCGCCCGTGCACAGGGCCGCGCTGGAGGAGTGGGGGCCCACGCCCCATCACCGCCTCTCGTGGTCCTACCTCGATGCGTTGCCCAGGTGGCAGCACCTCAAGAAGATCCGCATCTCCGCCGAGGCGGCTGCACTGGAAAGCGGGGGCCAACTCGGCTTCGACTTCTGATCGCGCACATGTACCCACCCGCTGACGCCTTGCGCATCGGCGTTTGATAGACAACCACTCATGCCTCTCATCCCCGAGGAGCCTCAGATTCACGAGAGCGCCCAGGGTCCCCGCGCTACTCCGGCCACAGGCCGTACCGCGCCGACCCCCCGTCCTGTACCCGGTCCGCGTTCAGCGGCCATGCCGCGCCCGGGTCGCCCGGGACCCGGTCCTGCGAGGCCCGCGCCCCCGGCGCAGCGCCCGCACACCACCTCCGGCCAGCCGCAGACGGCCCGGTCGGAGAATCGTTCCGCACCGCAGATCCAGCTGATCCCCGCCTCGGCCACCGGCGCACTCGACGCCGCCGACGAAGCACTGGATCTGCTGCTCGACTCCGGACGCGCACCGGGCGACATCCTGGTGCTCACCACCGGCGAACAGCACCCGTGGGCCGCGCACGAACTCACCTTCGGCGAGGCCGCCTACTGGGCGCAGTACGAAGCGGGCGACGACGTCTTCTTCGCCGGTGCAGCTGCCACGGACCGGCTCAAGCCCCGTCCCGTGGTGATCGTCGCTGTCAACGGCGACGGCGGTGACGCCATCGCCGACGCGCTGTCCGGCGCACGTGGCCGAGCCGGTTCCCTGCTGATCGTGTGCGGGGATCCGGAGCGTATCAACGCAGTGCTCGGCGCCGGTGTCTGATCCGCAGCCGTACAGGTAAAGGATCGTGGTGACCCGGCTGCCCCGCAGGGCGGCCGGGTTCGCGACCACGGGTCAGCGCGCCGCGGTGTGCTGCAGTGCCTGAGCCGCACCGCCGCCGGTGCGCAGTGGGACAGGGTCGGGGGCCGGTGGCCTTTCGGCGAGAGCGGACGGCTGCGATGTGGAACTGGGCCGACGTCCACCCCGGTCCTCGCCCAGCACTTGCCAGCCGCCCCGGGTCAGCGTGATGTACGCACCGCACCGCAGGCCGTGCAGTGTGCATGCGTCCCGCAGGCCCCACATCCACGCCCCGTCCTCCTCCGTCCAACGCTCGTCGCCCTCACGGCAGTAGAGCAGGACCGCCGTACGCACAGGCGTGCGGCGCCGGAGGTCGTGCGGAATGACCCGGCGCAGATGCGCCAGCAGCGCATTGCGGAACTCCCAGCCGTCCGCGGCCGTCGGGCGACGGGCGAACGAGGCGCTGGCCGCGAGGCGTTCCTCGTGGTCGAGTACGGCGACGACAGCGGTTGCCGGTGCCGGCCGGTGCCGGGCGTGCAAGCCACTGACCACCCCGCGGGGGTTGCGCAGCAGTGGTATGCCCGCTTCTGCCCACTCGGCCGGTTCGAGCATCCTGGCAAGGCGGTTGGCGGAGTCGGCGGATGCCGAGGACGTCGGCATCGAGGTGGCTGTGGACGGAGCGAATCCGAAGGTCACGGTCCTCCCTTCGCATACGCGCCCACGGTGCGGGCAGGGTCGAGTGAGGGCGCACCGCGGCACAGTTCTTCCGGGCCGCGAAAGGACCGTGCGGGGAGCGAGTTCAATTCTTCCTGGCGTATCCGCGGGCGGCAACGAGCAATTGGCGCAGCTGATGGGTATCAGCCGGAATGACTCTGATATCCCTGCCCACGCGGAGCCCGGACGACGCCTCCTGTCACGCCTGAACGGCGAGGACCAGCGGAAACACCCCTTGTGCCCCTGCCCGGCGCAGCAGCCGCGCCGCCACGGCCAGTGTCCAGCCCGTGTCCGAGAGATCGTCCACCAGCAGCACGGGACCGCCCGCCGTTGCCAAGGCGTCGGCCAGCTCGGGCTCCACGACGAGCGCTTCGTGCAGGGCCCGGACCCGCTGTGCGCTGTTGGTCTGCGAGATGCGTACGCCGTCGGCCTGCGGTGCGTAGGCGACGCTGCCCAGCAGGGGCATCCGGCCGATCTCGGCGATGCGGCTGCCGAGCGACCGGACGAGCTGCGGCTTGCCACGGGAGGCGATGGTGACTACTCCGACGGGCCGGGGCGCGGCGTCCTCGGCCCCGGACGCCCAGCCACCGGGCGCCTTGGCCCAGTCGGCCAGCACACTCACGACCGCCTTCGTCACATCGTCCGGCACGGGTGCATCCGGTGTCTGCGCCGCCAGCATCGGACGCAGCCGGTTGCCCCAGCCGATGTCGGAGAGCCGACCCAGTGCACGGCCGGTGAACGACAACTCTCCTGCGGGAATACGGCCCTTGAGGTCGACACCCACAGCAGCGAGACCGGTCGGCCACATCTTGCGGGGCTCCACCTCCACGCCGGGCCTGGCGAGTTCGCCCCGGGCACCGTCCAGGGCTGCAGCGGACACGTGGTCGTCGAAGCGGGCTCCCGCGCAGTTGTCACAGCGTCCGCACGCGGTTGCCGCCTCGTCGTCCAACTGGCGGCGCAGGAACTCCATCCGGCAGCCGGTCGCCGTCGCGTAGTCGCGCATCGCCTGCTGCTCGGAGGCCCGCTGACGGGCCACCCAGGCATAGCGCTCGGAGTCGTATGCCCAGCGCTCACCCGTGGCGATCCAGCCGCCCTTCACCCGCTTGACCGCGCCGTCGACGTCCAGCACCTTGAGCATGGTTTCCAGCCGCGTGCGTCTCAGGTCGACCAACGGCTCCAGGGCAGGCAGCGAAAGCGGACGGCCCGCCTGGGCGAGAGCATCGATCGTCCGGCGTACCTGCTCCTCGGGAGGGAAGGCGACCGAGGCGAAGTACTGCCAGATCGCCTCGTCCTCCTTGCCCGGAAGCAGCAGCACCTCCGCGTGCTCGACACCGCGGCCCGCACGCCCCACCTGCTGGTAGTAGGCGATGGGGGAGGAGGGCGAGCCGAGATGAACGACGAACCCCAGGTCGGGCTTGTCGAATCCCATGCCCAGAGCGGACGTTGCCACCAGGGCCTTGACGCGATTGGCAAGGAGGTCTTCCTCCGCTTGTTGGCGGTCGGCATTTTCCGTGCGGCCGGTGTAGGACGCCACCGTGTGCCCGCACTGACGCAGATACGTGGTGACCTCCTCGGCTGCCGCAACCGTCAGCGTGTAGATGATTCCCGAGCCGGGGAGGTCCTTGAGGTGATCGCCCAGCCAGGCCAGCCGGTGTGCGGCATTGGGCAGTTGAAGGACGCCGAGGCTGAGGCTCTCCCTGTCCAGCGGGCCACGCAGGACGAGCGCATCCGTACCTGCACCGGTGCCCAGCTGATCCGCCACATCCGTGGTCACCCGTGCGTTCGCGGTGGCGGTGGTCGCCAGCACGGGTACGCCGGCGGGCAGATCGGCCAGCATGGTCCGCAGACGCCGGTAGTCGGGACGGAAGTCATGACCCCAGTCGGAAATGCAGTGCGCCTCGTCGACCACGAGGAGCCCGGTCGCGGCGGCAAGCCGGGGCAGGACCTGGTCCCGGAAATCCGGATTGTTGAGCCGCTCGGGGCTGACCAGCAGCACATCCACCTCCCCGGCCGCGACCTCGGCCTGGACGGTGTCCCACTCCTCGGTGTTGGACGAATTGATCGTGCGGGCGCTGATTCCGGCCCGGGCGGCCGCCGCGACCTGGTTGCGCATCAATGCCAGCAGCGGCGAGACGATCACGGTCGGTCCGCTGCCCCGCGCGCGGAGCAGCGATGTCGCGACGAAGTACACGGCGGACTTGCCCCAGCCGGTTCGCTGGACGACCAGGGCTCTGCGCTTGTCGGCGACGAGCGCCTCGATGGCCCGCCACTGGTCCTCCCGCAGCCGCGCAGCACCTGAGGTGTCCCCGACGAGTCGGGCCAGTACGGAATCGGCCGAAGCCCTGAGCTCTGCGCGGTCTGCGTTGGTCATGCCCCCATGCAACCTGATGGGTACGACAAACGGCGAACGGCACCGCAACCCTGTGGACAAAGTTATCCACAGGGGTCGCGGAACAGGGCCGCTCGCGGGACGGTCGTGCCATGAACCAGCACCACGAATCCACCGGTCCGGTCGACGAGCAGCAGATCACCCTGCGGGGGCCTGCCGAGCTCGCCGACGCCCTTCCGTATCTCATGGGGTTCCATCCGAACGACAGCGTGGTCATGGTCGCCCTGCACGGCGGCCGGGGACGCTTCGGCGGGCGGCTCAGGCTCGGCATCCCACAGGCGCCCCAAGAGTGGGCCTCCGTCGCCGAGCAGCTTGCCGAGTGTCTGATCAAGGGCAGCGAGCGACGCGGGGAGCGCCCCGACGCGATCGTCATCTTCCTCTGCCAGGATCCGGCCGAGGGGGAGAACGGCGGCCAGGTCATGGAGCGGCTGCGTCCCCTTGCCCAGCGTCTGCGTACGGCCTGTGGCGCCCTCGATGTACCCGTACTCGAAGCGCTCTGCATCTCTGACGGCCGGTACTGGTCGTACTGCTGCCCGGACAAGCGCTGCTGTCCGTCCGAAGGGAACCAGATGGCTCTGCCCGGCACCTCGGTGATGGCGGCTGCTGCCGCGTACGCGGGAATTCAAGTGCGTGGAACACTGCGGGAGATGGAGGCCAGGCTCGAACCGCTGAACACCGGGGCGGCGGCGGACCAGCTACGGGCACTTGACTCGGCAGGGGCCGAACTGGTGCCGAAAATCCTCGACGAGGCGGGACGCAAGGACGTGGCCCGGGAGACCTTGGTGCTCGCCCGAAGGCTCATGAAACGCCTCAGGGAGGCGTCGGTGGCGGGGCCCTCCGCGTCGGACATCAATGACGACCGGCTGATCAGCCATGACGAGGCGGCTGCGTTGATTCTCGGACTGCAGGACCGGGAAACCCGTGACAGGGCCGCGGAATGGATGGAAGGGGCCGAAGCCGATTCCGCGTTGCGGCTCTGGCGGGCGCTGGCCCGTCGCTGTGTCGCGCCGTACGAGGAACACGCCGCCGCGCCGCTGACCCTGGCCGGGTGGGTCTCCTGGTCGACGGGGGATGAACCGGGTGCACGGGTCGCGCTGGGTCTCGCCCTGCGGGTGGACCCCGGGTACACCTTTGCTCAGCTTCTCCATGAGGCGTGCAATCAAGGTCTCGATCCGGAGACACTGCGTCGTTGTCTTCGAGGCGAGCGCAGTGCCCGGACGGGCCGGCGCCTCCACCGTACGGACCAGAACACGCGGCCCCGCACCGTACGCCCGACTGCCACTCGGCGAAGGAGGGCCCCTTCCGGCTCCACCCGCCCCGAAACGGCTGCTGCCCGACGCCGGCCCGGGCAAGTCTCCCCCGGCCGTCGCGGGTCCAGGAGCGGTCGCTGACCCGGGCCCCTCGCTGTTCCGCGGCATCTCTTGCCACGGTCCGGCAGTGAGTGCCCCGATCGGCAACGCGCGGGGAGTGGAGGCCTGAGTTCTCCGGTGTGCGCAGCCTTCCGGCACGCTGCCGCCCCCGCCGACGCGGCAGACGGGGCGGTGGGCGGTACTTGGAAGCACGGGGGTGTACGGGGTCGTTGATCTCCGGAGCGTCGGTGGTCGGCGCCCCGGAGGCTCCCGGGCGATGAGCAGCCCGCGGAGGACGGCGAGCCGCTGCCATCGGCGTCGCGGTCGAGCTCGGCCCGGTGTCCTGCCGTCCGGGACGGACACGGGAGCGACAGCCGGAGCGAGCGAGGACTCCGGTGCCATAACGGACGAAGAGCGCAGAGAAGTGCATGTCGGAGTGACCAGGCCGAAGCGGCCATGCCGCAGGGGCCGTGCCGAAGCGTACGGCGAACGTAGTCATGCCCAGGAGCGCGACGAAAGGAGTGTTTATCGTCAGGCAGACGACTATGATCACCGCATGCCGCCCTACGACCCGTCGACCTTCCCGCCCTTCGCTGTCACCGTCGACCTGGTAGTGCTCACGGTGCGCCGTCACGCGCTCTGTGCGCTGGTGGTGCGCCGCGGTGAGCCACCATTCCAGGGGCGATGGGCGCTGCCGGGCGGGTTCGTCAAAGCCGATGAGGACCTCGGGGCCGCAGCAGCGCGCGAACTCGTCGAGGAGACCGGGCTGTGCGCCCAGGATCCTGCAGCCCCGGCGGTCGGCAACGGTGCCCATCTCGAACAGCTGGCCACTTACGGCGACCCCGCGCGCGACCCCCGGATGAGGGTTGTCAGCGTGGCTCACCTCGCTCTGGCCCCCGATCTGCCGGCGCCGCGGGCGGGCGGAGATGCGAACAGTGCGCGTTGGGCACCGGTCGAGGACCTGCTCGGGCCGGGGAGCGGGCTCGGCCATGAGGGCGAAAACCAGACCCCGCTGGCCTTCGATCATGCGCAGATCCTTGCCGACGGCGTCGAACGGGCGCGTTCCAAGATCGAGTATTCCTCGCTGGCCACCGCTTTCTGCCCGCCCGCGTTCACGGTCGGTGAGCTTCGGCGGGTGTACGAGGCGGTGTGGGGAGTGGTTCTCGACCCGCGGAATTTCCATCGCAAGGTGACGGGTACGCCAGGCTTCCTGGTGCCCGCCGGTGGAACGACCACTCGGCAGGGCGGTCGCCCCGCCCAGCTGTTCCGGGCCGGTGCGGCCACGGTGCTCAACCCGCCGATGCTGAGGCCGGAGGTCTGACCTCACGGAACGCCCGCAAGGTCGATGCTGCACCAAATGTCGGATATGTCGCGTTATCTTGCTGCGGTACCCACTCTGCCGCCGAGCGGTCTTACCTTCCGTGAGAGAAGCGATGCTCCAGGCCATCGGACTTACCAGCGCCCCCCGCCGCGGCCTTCCGGCCGACGTGCACGACCTCACCTTCGAAGCTCGGCCCGGCCGCGTCACTGCCCTTCTCGGGGCCCCCGGCTCCGGCAAGACCGCCGCCCTCCGTCTGATGCTCGAACTCGACCCGGGGCGGGGAGTCACCTACTTCCGGGGCAGGCCGCTGCACCGTATCCCGTACCCGGCGCGGGAGGTGGGTGTGCTTCTCGGGGACGTACGGGGCCACCCCGCCCGCACCGCCCGCGGTCAACTCCGCATGCTCTGCGCCGCCGCAGGCGTACCGGCGTGCCGGGCCGACGAACTGCTCGAGGCTGTCGGCCTCGCCGCGCTCCGGGATCAGCCCGTGGGCACACTCTCGGTCGGCATGGAACGCCTGCTCGCCGTCGCTTCGGCGCTGCTCGGCGATCCGCACACGCTCCTCCTCGACGATCCCGCAGAAGGCCTCTCCTCACGCGAGGAGGGCTGGTTGCACGGCCTGCTCCGGGCTCACGCCGCCCAGGGCGGGACTGTTCTCTACACCACGGCCGACCCCGGGAAGGCGGCGTGGGCTGCCGACCATGTGGTCACCATCGACGGCGGACGCCTCGTCGCGGACCAGAGCGCCGACGACTTCTCCCGGACCCGGCTCCGCCCCCGCGTCGCGGTCCGGACCCCGCATGCGGCCCGCCTTGCCGCCGTCGTCGCCCGCGAGGCCCGGGCGGCCAGGCGCTCGGTCGAGGTGGTGACCGAAGCGAGCAGCCGTCTCTCCGTCTACGGCTCCACCTGCGCGGAAATCGGCGACGCAGCATTCCGGCACGGGCTCCCGGTGCACCAACTCGCCGACGAAGTGGCCGACGCCGGGCCCGCTCGGGCTGCGGTTTCCGCAGACCCCGGCGAAGGGGAAGCCGAGCCGCGACCGGCCGCACAGGCATCCGTCCCGGAAATCCTCCCGCCGATTCGCCGCCGGCCGGCCCGCGGCCCGATCCACCCGCTGCGATACGAACTGCGCCGCCTCTTCGGTGTCCGAACGACGGCCTTGGTCATGGCCGCCGTTCTTGCCGCCTCGGTCGGGCTCTCCGTCCTCCTCGCCCGCTCCGGCCATGCTCAGCTGCCGAACGCGCTGGCGGGCTGGCCGTCCCTGCTGCCGCTGCCACCTGCGGCGGTAGGGGCCGGGCTGATCGGTGCCCTCTCCTTCGGCGACGAATTCCGTTACCCCGCGCTCGCGGCAGGCCGGGGTGCCGTTCCTCGACGCCTGGGCCTGCTTCTCGCCAAGCTGGTCGTGTCAGCAGGTGTCGCGCTGGTGCTCGCCGTGGTGGTCGTGCTGGCCTCCGCCGAAGCTGTTCGCCTGGCGTATGGCGCTGATTTGATCAAAGTGCCGTCCAATTCGGCATTCCTGGCTGTGAGTTGGGCGGGACTGGTTGTCGGCTGCGCCTGGGCGGGCCTCCTGGCCGCCGGGGTCTTCAGGGCGGCGACGGCGGGTGTCGCCGCGGTGCTTGCCGTTCCCGCACTCATTGTGCCGCTCGTCCAGCATGTGCTGACGGGGCCGGGCTCCCATCCGGTGGCCGGACTTCCGGGCGGGCTTCGCGAGCTGATGTGGCCGCGCTGGCCGTACGTGGCGGATCGATGGGTGGTCGCTGCCCTGCGTGTGGTGGCACATCCCGTGGGCACCGCGCTGTCAATGTCGCTGTCGGCCCTGATCTGCGCGCATCTGTTCATCATCCTTCGCAGTAGGGTTCGTTGGTGATCGCGGGGAGCTGTCGGACCGCTCCACGGCCCACAACTTCCTTGCAGATGACCGATTTCCACCAATAAGGCGTCAATTGGGGGGTGGGTGCCGATCACCCTTTCGTGTGCTTTTCACCAAAGACCTCAAGGGTCGGGTGGGCCGCGCCGACAAAGGATGCGTGAGTACCCTTGCGCACACCATGATGACCGCCGCCCGCTCCGCCGATTCCGGCCTCGCCGGCCCGGGTGAACTCGACCGCTACCCGTATGCGGAGGCGCCGGCCGGCGAGCGTGCCGCTCTTCGCTCCTGGGAAGGTCCCGATGCCGACCTCGGCCGGGCGGGCCGACGGGGCTCGGCCAGTCGGGGCCGCGGCCTCCACGGCCAACTCGTTCAGCAGCTGGGCCAGATGATCGTTTCCGGCGACCTGGGGGCCGACCGCCCCCTCGTGCCGGAAGAGATCGGTCAGCGTTTCGAGGTCTCCCGCACCGTCGTGCGCGAATCGCTGCGTGTCCTTGAGGCCAAGGGCCTGGTCAGCGCCCGGCCCAACGTGGGCACCCGGGTTCGCCCCGTCAGCGACTGGAATCTGCTGGACCCCGACATCATCGAATGGCGCGCTTTCGGGCCTCAGCGCGAGGACCAGCGCCGAGAGCTGGGCGAGCTCCGGTGGACGATCGAGCCGCTCGCTGCCCGTCTCGCCGCGGGCCATGGCCGCGAGGACATTCAGCAGCGCCTCGGCGACATGGTCGAGATCATGGGGCATGCGCTCGGCCAGGGTGACGGGATCACCTGCTCCCGGGCCGACGCGGAGTTCCACTCCCTGCTGATCCAGGCGGCGGGCAATCGCATGCTCGAGCACCTCTCCGGCATCGTCTCCGCGGCACTGCAGGTCTCGGGTGGCCCCGTCACGGGCTGCGACCGCCCCACCGAGGCGTCCCTCGGTCACCACACCCGCATCGTCGACGCCCTCGCGTCCGGCGACTCGGCAGGCGCCGAGGCGGCCATGCGCCAACTGCTTGTCGTCCACCCCGAGGTGGAGCGGGTGGTGCCCGCCCCCCGCGAGCACTGAGCGCAGCACGGCCGGGGTGTACGAACCACGTGTCGCCGGGCCCCCATGGTCCGGCGGCACAATTGTGGGGAGATGTCACCCATGGTCACGTTCGTCGCAAATGAGGTGTGACTCGGGCCACGCGGATTGGGCGTAACACTCCTCGAAACAGTGCGATGACTTAAGAGGTGACCGCCGCGGAAGGAATACAGCAGCCATTCAGTGCGCTGTGCAGTTCTGAGGCCAAACCCGCGCCGTCGGTACATTCCCAGCCCGGCGGTCGTCGGTTCCAGCCCTCTCCAGGGCCGGACCGGAAGCCGTTTCCATCGTTCCGAGAGGTTGTTCGTGTCGGCCAGCACATCCCGTACGCTCCCGCCGGAGATCGCCGAGTCCGAGTCTGTGATGGCGCTCATCGAGCGGGGAAAGGCTGATGGGCAGATCGCCGGCGATGACGTGCGTCGGGCCTTCGAGGCTGACCAGATTCCGCCAACCCAGTGGAAGAATGTTCTGCGCAGCCTCAACCAGATCCTCGAGGAAGAGGGTGTGACGCTGATGGTCAGTGCCGCGGAGCCGTCCAAACGTGCCCGCAAGAGCGTCGCAGCAAAGAGCCCGGTCAAGCGCACCGCCACCAAGACTGTCGCGGCCAAGACGACCGTGACCAGGACGGTCGCGGCCACTGCCGCCGCGTCGGCAGAGACCGTGGACGTGGTGGCCGACGACGCTGCCGCGGCCGGCCCTGCGAAGAAGGCAGCAGCCAAGAAGACGGCTGCCAAGAAGACCGCCGTGAAGAAGACGACGGCCAAGAAGGCAACAGCGAAGAAGTCCGGAAAGCAGGACGACGAGCTCCTCGACGGCGATGAGGCGGCCGAGGAAGTAAAGGTCGGCAAGGGCGAGGAAGAGGAGGGCGAGGGCGAGAACAAGGGCTTCGTCCTCTCCGACGACGACGAGGACGACGCACCTGCGCAGCAGGTCGCCGTCGCCGGCGCCACCGCCGACCCGGTCAAGGACTATCTGAAGCAGATCGGCAAGGTTCCCCTCCTCAACGCCGAACAGGAGGTCGAGCTCGCCAAGCGCATCGAGGCCGGTCTGTTCGCCGAGGACAAGCTGGCGAACTCCGACAAGCTCGCGCCGAAGCTGAAGCGCGAACTGGAGATCATCGCCGAGGACGGCCGCCGCGCCAAGAACCACCTGCTGGAGGCCAACCTCCGTCTCGTGGTTTCGCTGGCCAAGCGCTACACGGGTCGCGGCATGCTCTTCCTGGACCTGATCCAGGAGGGCAACCTCGGTCTGATCCGCGCCGTCGAGAAGTTCGACTACACCAAGGGCTACAAGTTCTCCACGTACGCCACCTGGTGGATCCGTCAGGCGATCACCCGCGCCATGGCCGACCAGGCCCGCACCATCCGCATCCCGGTGCACATGGTCGAGGTCATCAACAAGCTCGCCCGTGTGCAGCGTCAGATGCTTCAGGACCTGGGCCGCGAGCCCACGCCGGAGGAACTGGCCAAGGAACTCGACATGACCCCTGAGAAGGTCATCGAGGTCCAGAAGTACGGTCGCGAGCCGATCTCCCTCCATACCCCGCTGGGTGAGGACGGGGACAGTGAGTTCGGTGACCTGATCGAGGACTCCGAAGCAGTCGTCCCGGCCGACGCGGTCAGTTTCACGCTCCTCCAGGAGCAGCTGCACTCGGTGCTCGACACGCTCTCCGAGCGTGAGGCCGGTGTGGTCTCCATGCGCTTCGGTCTCACCGACGGTCAGCCGAAGACGCTGGACGAGATCGGCAAGGTCTACGGCGTGACGCGCGAGCGCATCCGGCAGATCGAGTCGAAGACCATGTCGAAGCTGCGCCACCCGTCACGTTCGCAGGTGCTGCGCGACTACCTCGACTAGGTCGTACGAGTACACAGGCCGAGGGCCCGGATCCCGCAGGGGAGCCGGGCCCTCGGCCTATCTGAGAATGCGGTCCCCGGCAGGCCGGATGACTCTGGGTGGGAATGGTTCACCACAGAGTCAGGAGTGCGCATGTCCCGTACCGTCTTCCGCGCCATGTCCGGGGTGCTCGCCCTGGCGGCCGCCGTGGCCGCGACACCGCTCGGATCCTCCGCACCGGCTGTTGCGGACAGCATTGTCATCGGTGGGCAGCCCGCGCATGTCAAGGACAGCCCCTGGGTGGTTGCCCTGTCCAGCCGGGACCGGTTCGGAGAGACGCGCGCCGGCCAGTTCTGCGGCGGCGTCCTGGTCGCGCCCAAGAAGGTGCTGACCGCGGCGCACTGTCTGAGCCGGGAGGCGCTCGGGACCGATGTCGGCCAGGTGCGCGATCTGCGGGTCATCTCGGGCCGGGATGCCCTGCTCGGGACCGGGGGGAGGGAAGTGCCGGTGCGTGCGACATGGAGCAATCCGGGCTTCGACCCTCTCACGAACGCGGGAGACGTGGCGGTGCTCACCCTGGCCGATGCGCTGCCTGCGAAGAGTGTGATCCCGATGGCCGAATCCGGTGACGCGGCGTACGAGCCGGGTACGGGTGCGGTCGTCTACGGGTGGGGTGATACGACCGGTGCCGGCGACTACGCGTCGTCACTCCGTTCCGCCCAGGTGAGCGTCCTGCCGGACCGTTTGTGCGAGCAGGCGTACCCGGGCGGCAGGGATGGCACGTACGACGCCTCGGCGATGGTCTGTGCGGGCGAACTCCAGGGTGGGCACGACGCATGCCAGGGCGACAGCGGAGGGCCGCTGGTGGCCCGTGGGCGGCTCATCGGGCTGGTGTCCTGGGGGAACGGCTGCGGGGGGCCGGGAAGCCCTGGCGTGTACACGCGGATTTCCGCTGCCATTGGCTGGATGCGCGGCGGTAGCTGAACGGCGTCACCGCGTAGGCGTGCAGGTACGAGAACGGGCGGCTTCCTCCTGGGAAGCCGCCCGTCGGCCGGTCCGGAACCTGGCCCTGGCTCGTCGTGGATGCGAGGTGTCAGTGTTGTTCCTCTTCGGCAGCTTGGGCCTGCACGGCCGTCAGCCGGTCCGTCTCATCCTGTATTTCCGCGGCGATCTTCTTGAGTTCCGGCTCGAACTTGCGACCGTGGTGGGCACAGAAGAGCAGTTCACCGCCGCTGATCAGGACGACGCGCAGATATGCCTGGGCGCCGCAACGGTCACAGCGGTCTGCTGCGGTCAGCGGGCTCGCGGGGGTCAGAACAGTAGTCACGTCGCCTCTTCTCTAGCTCGACGAGCTGTCGTACCAGGGTCAACATCCAACCAGGCCCAAAACGTTCCCGCTCGTGGCTTTTCTTCGAAACTTCTTCTCGAGATGGCTGTCTGTTGCCGGTTGGCGGCGAATGTGCCGTATTGCGTAGCGCTACGGTTTCGCGTTGCTTGTCTTGTGTGGATCCTCCCGGCTGGCTTGCCGGTTTGTTCATGAGGACGTGCCCGGAGCCTAAATGGTTCATGCCTGGAAGGGAACGTGATGTGTACGTCACTCCCACGAGGGATCGAACGTGTATGCGAGGCTGGACTAGTGTGAGGGTTCTCGGAGGGTGGCGTTACAGCCGCTCTACCAGGCCTCGGTACCCTCTCAGCGGTGACCGAAGCCGAGCCCTTACCCACTTGGGCCTCAAATGAAATTCAGCGAGGAGCGAACCGCGTGACCGCCGATACGTCCGTGCCGTCCACTGCGCTGCTGACCGGAGCAGACCGAGACGGTTCCAACTACACCGCGCGGCACCTGCTCGTACTCGAGGGGCTCGAAGCGGTTCGCAAGCGTCCCGGGATGTACATCGGGTCCACCGACAGCCGCGGTCTCATGCACTGCCTCTGGGAGATCATCGACAACTCCGTCGACGAGGCCCTCGGCGGCTACTGCGATCACATCGAGGTCGTCCTCCACGACGACAATTCCGTGGAGGTCCGGGACAACGGGCGCGGCATCCCGGTCGACGTCGAGCCCAAGACGGGCCTGTCCGGGGTCGAGGTCGTGATGACCAAGCTGCATGCCGGCGGAAAGTTCGGCGGCGGCTCGTACGCCGCGTCCGGCGGTCTGCACGGCGTGGGTGCCTCCGTGGTGAACGCGCTCTCCGCACGGCTCGATGTCGAGGTCGACCGCAGCAGCGCGACCCATTCGATCAGCTTCCGCCGCGGAGTCCCGGGAATCTTCACCGAACAGGGGCCGGACAGCCCCTTCGACCCGGCCAACGGCCTGCTCAAGGGCAAGCGGGTACCGAAGGCGCGTACCGGAACCAGGGTGCGGTACTGGGCGGACCGGCAGATCTTCCTCAAGGACGCCAAGCTCAACCTGGAGACGCTCCACCAGCGGGCGCGGCAGACAGCCTTCCTCGTCCCCGGCCTCACGATCGTCGTCCGCGACGAACGCGGTCTCGACGGCGGGGGCAAGGTCGAGGAGACCTTCTGCTTCGATGGCGGAATCAGCGAGTTCTGCGAGTACCTCGCCCAGGACAAGGCGGTCTGTGACGTCCTGCGTCTGACCGGTCAGGGCACATTCAAGGAAACCGTGCCGGTTCTGGACGAACGTGGTCACATGACGGCGACAGAGGTCACCCGTGAGCTCGGCGTCGACATCGCCCTGCGCTGGGGCACCGGGTACGACACCAACCTCAAGTCCTTCGTCAACATCATCGCCACCCCCAAGGGCGGCACCCATGTGACCGGATTTGAACGCTCCGTGACCAAGACGGTGAACGAGGTGCTGCGTTCCGCCAAGCTGCTCCGTGTCGCCGAGGACGACATCGTCAAGGACGACGCGCTGGAGGGTCTCACCGCGGTCGTCACCGTACGGCTGGCGGAGCCGCAGTTCGAGGGGCAGACCAAGGAGGTGCTCGGCACCTCGGCGGCCAACCGGATCGTCGCCAACGTCGTGTCCAAGGAGCTCAAGGCGTTTCTGACCTCGACGAAGCGGGATCAAAAGGCCCAGGCCAGGGCGGTCCTGGACAAGGCTGTGGCAGCCGCGCGCACCCGCATCGCGGCCCGCCAGCACAAGGACGCACAGCGTCGCAAGACGGCGTTGGAGACCTCTTCGCTGCCTGCGAAGCTCGCCGACTGCCGGAGCGACGACGTGGAGCGCAGCGAGCTCTTCATCGTCGAGGGGGACTCCGCGCTCGGTACGGCCAAGCTCGCCCGGAACAGTGAGTTCCAGGCACTGCTGCCGATCCGGGGCAAGATCCTCAACGTCCAGAAGTCGTCCGTCTCGGACATGCTGAAGAACGCCGAGTGCGGTGCGATCATCCAGGTCATAGGAGCCGGCTCGGGGCGGACCTTCGACATCGACGCCGCCCGCTACGGGAAGATCGTCCTGCTGGTGGACGCAGATGTCGACGGTGCGCACATCCGCTGTCTGCTGCTGACCCTGTTCCAGCGCTACATGCGACCCATGGTCGAGGCGGGCCGGGTCTTCGCGGCCGTACCCCCGTTGCACCGGATCGAGCTCGTCCAGCCCAAGAAGGGCCAGGACAAGTACGTCTACACCTACTCCGACAACGAGCTGCGCCAGCGGCTGCTGGCGCTGCAGCGCAAGAACGTCCGGTACAAGGACTCGATCCAGCGCTACAAGGGTCTGGGCGAGATGGACGCCGACCAGCTGGCGGAGACCACGATGGACCCCCGGCACCGCACCCTGCGCCGGATCAACATCGGGGATCTGGAATCGTCCGAGCGCGTCTTCGATCTGCTGATGGGCAACGAGGTGGCACCGCGCAAGGAGTTCATCGCCAGCGCGGCCGCCACGCTGGACCGCTCGCGCATCGACGCCTGAGCGACGCCACCTCCACCCACGGGTGGAGGTGGCGTCTCCACCCACGATCAACCCCTGAGCCGATCCCCTGACCAGGTCGTTTCCGTAGCGTCGAAGGCGTCAACGAACCTTCCCGCATCTCGGAGGCACCCATGTCCGGGCTCGTCGATGTCCTGGTGATCGTCGCTGTCGTCGCTGTTGTGGTGGTCCGCCAGTGCTCGGCGCGGCGAATCTCCGACGACAGGCGCTGGTGGATCCTGCCGGGCATTCTTCTCGTCGTGTCGCTCCGCGACGGCGGCCTGGTGGACCCGCATCACGAAGCGCTGTCCGTGGCCGTCCTGGGCGCGGAGCTGGCTGTGGGGCTGGTGACCGGCGCCGGCTGGGGCTGGACCTCACGGCTGTGGCGTGAGGCGGACGGTTCGATGTGGAGCAAGGGGACGAAGGCCACCGTCTTCGTCTGGACAGGGGGCCTGGCACTGCGTGCGGCTCTCTACGGGGCCGCCTCGCTGATGGGGATACACCAGGGCAGTGCCGCACTGATGTCCGCCCTCGCGGTGACATTGGCGGTGCGCAGTGGTGTGCTCATGTGGCGGGCCGGGCAGATGCGTCCGGCGTACGGTGGCTCTGCCGACGGGATGTCGTCGCAGTCGGCGTGGAAGGACCGTGTGTGACTCGCGAGATCTGGACGAGCTGGCCGTCCCGGGAAGCCCTCTCCCCGGGGAATCGCACCCGCCCGCGGGCGTTGATCGCCTGGTTCGTCCGGGTGGGTCTGCTCACGGCCATGCTCTGGGGCACCTTCACCGGGGGACGGTTCGGGCCCTGGGAGGTGGTGCTCGGTCTGGCGGGTGTTGTGGCCTGTGCGATTGCCGCGCGGGCGTTCTTCCGGACCAGCCTGGAACACCGGCTGTGGCCGTCACTGGCACTTCTCGTGCTGCTGATGGTGGCGGCACTCGGGGCACAGCAGGCCGGTGCCGGAGTTCCGGCGGTGATCCTTTGGTGCGGCTGTGCTGTCGCTGCCCTGGAGCGGATGCCGTTTGTGGCGGGCCTCCCCGCCACGGCCGTCGCGCTCGGTGCTTACGCAGCCGTCAACACCGACGGCTGGCTGAATACAGCCATGACCACAGGGGGCCTCTGTCTGGCGGGCTACGTTCTGCGACTGGACGCGGAGGCCCGGGGCAATGCCCGGAGACTCCTCGCGCAGGAGCGGGCGGCCCGTGCGGCGGAGGCCGAGACGGCTGCCCTGGACGAGCGGGCCAGGATCGCCCGCGAAATCCACGATGTACTCGCCCACAGCCTCTCGGCGCAGCTGGTGCATCTGGAGGCGGCGCGGCTCCTGATCGAGCGGGAACCTCCGGGGGAGTTCAGGGACCGGGTACTGGAGCGGGTGGTGGCGGCACGTTCCATGGCACGCGAGGGCCTTGCGGAGACCCGCCAGGCGCTCTCGGCGCTGCGTGGAGAGGTTTCGCCGGTGGAGGATTTCCTGCGGCAGCTGGTGGCTGCCGAGCCCGCCGAGGTCAGTGTGGAGGGGGAGCAGCGGACGCTGACCGCGGAGGCGTCGCAGACGGTCCGCAGAGTGGCGCAGGAAGCCCTGACCAATGTGCGCAAGCACGCGCCCGGGGCCCGGGTCCTTGTCCGGCTGGAGTACCTGCCGGATGAAGTCGCTCTGGAGGTCAAGGACTCGGGTGGACGCAGACCCGAGAACGAACTCGCTGTCAGCGGCTCCGGATACGGTCTGCTGGGGATGAGGGAGCGGGCCGAGCTGATGGGCGGGACGCTGGAGGCAGGTCCCGGCGAGGAGGGTTTCGTGGTGAGTCTGCGGGTGCCCGCGTGAACGCGCGGGTCGTGGTCGCCGACGATCAGTCGGTGGTCCGCGAAGGAATCGTGATGCTGTTGGGGCTGCTGCCCGGAATCGAGGTGGTCGGATCGGCGAAGGACGGCGAGGAGGCCATCGCGCTCGTGGCCGAACTGGCCCCCGACGTGGTCCTGATGGATCTGCGGATGCCCCGTTGCGACGGGGCGGAGGCGACACGGCGGATCCGCAAGGATTATCCGGGGACCCAGGTGGTGGTGCTCACGACCTTCGCGGACGACGACTCGCTCTTCCCCGCGCTGCAGGCGGGGGCCAGGGGCTATCTCACCAAGGACGCCGGGGGCGACGAGATCGTGCGGGCCATTCAGGCCGTGCTGTCGGGCGAGGCCGGACTCTCGCCTTCCGTACAACGCCGCCTGCTGGAGCGCGTCACCACACAACCCCCGTTGGGTCCGGCCCCGGAGCCGCAGTTGCCCGACGGTCTGACACCACGTGAGCTGGAAGTGCTGGTCCTGATCGCGGAGGGGCTGTCCAACCTGGAGATCGCCCGCCGACTGCACATCTCGCAGGCCACCGTGAAAAGCCACATCAACAACCTCTTCGCCAAGGCCGGCGTACGCGACCGGGCACAGGCCGTTCGGTATGCGTACGTTCGGGGCCTTGCGCAGCCGCCCGGGCCGACCTTCACCTGAAGAGGTGAAGACCGGCGAATGAAGTGCCCGAGATCTTCCCGATCTGCCCATTCTTGGGTACGCGGCCGAAGTGGTCCGTGGACAAGGGGAGTTGTTCGGTGGAGAAGGAAGCAGGGCGTGAGGCCGCAGCGTTGCGGCTCGACGACCCGTGGTGCGACACGCTGGCCTCCGGACGGGGCGAGCCGGACGGTGCGGGGAGCTTCGCTCCCGCCGGGCGACCGGGGCCCGGAGAGCAGCAGTGCGGTCCCGGTGCGGCCGAGATCTATCTGGAGGTGCAGCGCAGCGGGGCCTTCCAGGAAGTGCGCCGTCGGTACCGGCGGTTCGTCATTCCGGCCACCCTTGCCTTCCTCGTCTGGTATCTCGCGTACGTCGTCGTCGCGATCACCGCACCCGGGCTGATGGCCCGTCCGGTGGCCGGCGCGGTCAATGTCGCGATGGTCGCGGGGCTCGGGCAGTTCCTCACGACGTTCCTTCTCACCGGGGCGTACGCGCGGCACGCACGGCTCCGCAGGGACCGGGCCGCGCTCGATCTGCGGTGGGAAACACAGGAGATGACGCGGGGGATCGGGCGTTGAACGGGAACCACCAGACGCTGGCGCTCCTGCTGTTCAGCGTCTTCATCGCAGTGACGCTCGCCATCACCACCTGGGTGAGCCGTAACCGGCACGGCTCGGCCGAGGAGTTCTATGCGGGCGGCCGGCTGTTCTCTCCCATGGAGAACGGTTTCGCCATCGCCGGCGACTACATGTCGGCCGCGTCCTTCCTCGGCATCTCGGGGCTGATCGCCCTCTTCGGCTACGACGGCATGCTCTACTCGGTCGGATTCCTCGTCGCGTGGCTCATCGTCCTGCTGCTGGTCGCCGAACTGGTCCGCAACTGCGGCCGGTTCACACTCGCCGACGTGGTGGCGGCGCGGATGGCGGAGCGCCCGGTCCGGATCGCCGCAGGCACCTCGTCCGTCACCGTTTCCGTGCTCTATCTGGTGGCGCAGATGGTCGGCGCGGGCAGCCTGGTCGCGCTGCTCCTCGGCGGTACGAGCGATGCCGCCCGTTCGTGGACCGTCATCGGTGTCGGGGCACTCATGGTGATCTATGTGTCGCTCGGCGGGATGCGTGCCACGACCTGGATCCAGATCGTCAAGGCCGTTCTGCTGATGGCGGGAACGGTTGTGCTCACCGTGCTCGTCCTGGTCCACTTCCGCGGCGACTTCAACGCCCTGCTCACCTCCGCGGCAGAACGGAGCGGGCACGGAAGCCGTTTCCTCTCGCCCGGTCTCAGGTACGGCGGAACCTGGGCGGCGCGCATCGACTTCATCAGCCTGGGCCTCGCCCTGGTACTCGGTACGGCGGGGCTGCCGCACATTCTGTCGCGGTTCTACACCGTGCCCACCGCCCGTGCGGCCCGCCGTTCGGTCGTCTGGTCCGTCGGGCTCATCGGCAGCTTCTACCTGATGACGATCGCGCTCGGATTCGGGGCGGCGGCCCTGGTCGGCTCGGCCGAGGTGCGGGCGTCGAATCCCGCGGGGAACACCGCGGTTCCGCTGCTGGCTCTGGTGCTCGGCGGCGGCGAAGGATCCACCGGGGGGACGATTCTGTTCGCCGTGGTCGCCGCCGTCGCCTTCGCGACCATCCTCGCCGTCGTCGCGGGGATCACCCTCGCCTCGTCCGCCTCCGTGGCCCATGATCTGTACGCCTCGCTCAGGCGTCCGGGCTCCAAGCAGTACAGCGAGGTCGCCGTGGCCCGGGTCGCCGCAGCCGGGATCGGGCTGACCGCCATCGGGCTCGGCCTGGTCGCCCAGGACCTGAATGTGGCATTCCTGGTGGGGCTCGCCTTCGCAGTCGCCGCTTCGGCCAACCTTCCGGTGCTGCTGTACTCCCTGTTCTGGCGGAACTTCACCACCCGCGGAGCAGTCTGGTCCGTCTACGGCGGGCTGATTCCCGCCGTGCTGTTCGTGCTGCTCTCGCCGGTTGTCTCCGGCAGCCCGACCTCGTTCTTCCCCACCGTCGACTTCCAGCTCTTCCCGCTGGAGAACCCTGGCCTGGTCTCGATTCCACTGGGCTTTCTGGCCGGCTGGATCGGCACGGTCACCTCCACCGAGCCGCCCGACGCCGCCAAGCATGCGGAGACCGAGGTCCGTGCGCTGACCGGGGCAGGGGCGGTGTGACCGGTACCGCACGCGCGGGCCGGGTCTCACCGTACGGATCCGATCCGAACCGCGAAAAGACCGGGGTTCGGGTCAGTGCGCCGGTGGACCAGGTGTACCGGTGTTCCGGGCGGCACCTCTCGCCGTACCGCAGCGTCAGTCCCACCTGGCCCGTCTTCGCAGCCCGGCGTAGGTGAAGGGCTTCACCGGGTACTGCAGCGCGCCGTGTCGCACGGCCTCCTGGACGGTGGCGACGTCGCGCGCCGCCGTCACCATGATCACGTCGGTGTGGTGGCCGAGCCAGTGCAGTTCCCGCACCATCGTCAGACCATGACGACGACGTACTCGGCACCGGTGGCGCGTCTGATCCGTTCCGCCGCGGACTGCGCACGGCCGGCGGGCTCCGGGGCCGTGGCGAGCAGCGCCTCGGTGATCTGCGGCTGGGCCGCCGCCATGCTCTGCGCGATGGCGGTGCGCGACGCATCGCCCGGTCGTCGAGTTGCGGTCCGAGGGGTGCCAGGAAGAAACCGGTGGCGAGCACGGTGACGCCGGTCGCCGTGGCCGGCTGCATCAGCAGGACCTGGGAGAAGGCCCGCTGCGGTCAGCCGAGCAGGCGCGCTCTTCCGGCGGCGGGCGGTGGGGCGCTCACGTATGAACGGTGAAGGGCATTTCGCTGCTCTCCGGAATTCCCTCTGCAATGCTCCCTCGCCTTCGAGGGCTCCTCGTCCAAAGATGTACGCAATCTCCTTGCGCTGCCTGCAACGTTCTTGCGCCCATGACGCGACGACTTGCTCAGGTGGCGCAGAAGGTGGGGGTCAGCGAGGCCACGGTCAGCCGGGTGCTCAACGGAAAGCCCGGTGTCTCCGACGCGACCCGGAAGGCCGTCCTCTCCGCGCTCGACGTCCTCGGATACGAGCGCCCCACCCAACTGCGCGGCGAGCGGGCCCGGTTGGTCGGCCTGGTCCTGCCCGAGCTGCCGAACCCGATCTTCCCCGCCTTCGCCGAGGTCGTCGGCGGCGCGCTGGCCCAGCAGGGCCTGACCCCTGTGCTGTGCACCCAGACCAAGGGCGGCGTCTCCGAGCCCGACTACGTCGAACTGCTCCTGCAGCAGCAGGTGTCGGGCGTGGTCTTCGCCGGTGGGCTCTACCACCAGGACGACGCCCCGCACGATCACTACGCATTGCTCGCGGACCGCAGGATCCCCGTCGTCCTCATCAACGCGGCCACAGCCCACCTCGGGTTCCCCGGGGTCTCCTGCGATGACTTCGTCGCCATGGAACATGCCTGGCGCCATCTCGCGTCGCTCGGCCATGAACGCATCGGCCTGGTGCTCGGCCCCTCCGGTCATGTCCCCTCGCAGCGCAAACTGGCCGCCGCCCATGCGATCGCCGAGATGACGGGCGCCACCGTGCCGGACGAGTGGGTGGCCAGGACCATGCTCTCGCTGGAGGGCGGGCAGGCCCCCGCCACACGCCTGCTCGACCGGGGAGTCACGGGTATCGTCTGCGCCGGCGACCCGCTCGCGCTCGGAGCGGTGCGCGCCGTACGCCGTCGCGGCCTCTCGGTCCCTGCCGATGTCTCGGTCGTCGGTTACGACGACTCGGCCTTCATGAACTGCACCGATCCTCCGCTGACCACGGTCCGGCAGCCGATCGAAGCCATGGGACGCGCCGCCGTCGAGCTGCTCTGCGCACAGATCGGGGGCCGCGCGGTGCCCTCCGACGAACTGCTCTTCGAACCGGAACTGGTGGTGCGGGGCTCCACCGCCCGGCCGCCGCGCACGGCCTCCCGATGAATGCCGCGATTTTGCGCTGTGCGGACTGTCTATTGCAGTGCCTCACCCGTGGCACTCGGTAGCGGCTGAGGGGGGCGGGGGCCTCCGTACTGGCCGGTGGGACGCATGCGCAGCGGTCTTTCCCCGTACTCCTCCAGAGCGTGCGCGATCCAGCCGGCCGTGCGCGACACCGCGAACACCGTCTCACCCGCCTCCGCGGCCATGCCGGAGGAGACCGAGAGCACGGCGAGCGCCAGATCGACATTGGCGTGCAGGGGCGCGTGGCGGGCGGTCGTGGTGACCACGTCGCGTGCCGCGGCGAGCGCCGGAGCCGCCTGCGGGACGTCCGCGAGAAGGGCGAACAGGGTCCGCGCCCGCGGGTCCTCCGAAGCGTAGAGGCGATGGCCGAGCCCCGGCACCCTGCGTCCGGTACGGAGATGGTCCGCGACCACCGGGACCGCGCTGCCCCGCTCCAGGACCTCGGTCAGCATCCGGTGCGCCAGACCGCTCGCCGCCCCGTGCAAGGGGCCCTCAAGGACTCCCAGGCCCGCGGAGACCACCGCGTACGGATGGGCATGGGCGGACGCGGCGACCCTGGCGGCCAGCGTCGACGCCGCGAGATCGTGGTCGATCAGCAGGGCGAGGGCGGTGTCCAGCGTGGCGATCGAAGGCTCGTCGGCCGGTCGGGCGGTGAGTTTCGGCCACAGCCGCCGGGCCAGGCCGGCCCGGCGCCCATTCGCCGTCCCTGCGGTCGCGTCGCCCGTCGGCGATGCGCCCGCTGCCGGCGGAAGCGCTTCGACCAGGGTCGGGATCAGGTTCCGCGCACTGGCGAGCACCGCCTCGCGCGAGAGGTCGAAGCGGAGCGGATCGACGGTCGCCGCAGCGATCACGGCCACCCGCAGCCGGTCCGTCGAACCGCTGTGGGCGGGCAGCGCGTCGACCGCCCGGCGCGCCGCGGCCAGCGCCTCGTCAGGCGCGGTGAAGCGGATGCCGGGCCGCAGATCACCGGTCCAGAGCCACTCGGCGACCTCCTCGTAGGCGTACCGCCCGGCCAGCTCGGTCGCGTCGACGCCACGGAAGTAGTAGCGGTCGCTCTCGATGAGCGTGATGCCGGTACGGAAGCCCGGATCGCCGGTGGCGGGGGAGGGGTCCCGGCGGCCCGTGCGCCGGGCCAGCGCATCGACCTCCGCCGCGTCGAACGTGCTGCCGCGCCCGCCGGGAGCGCGCCTGCTGCTCAGCTGGCCCCGGCTGACGTACGCGTACACCGTCTCCGGTTTCACGCCGAGACGCGCGGCCGTCTCCCGGGTGCTGAGCCGGGGCGAGGCGCTGGCGCCGCGGTCGTCGCCGGATGCTGCCTGATCCTTCATGTCGCCAACCGTATCCATATTGATTCAATCAACATTGACAGCTCGAAGTCAATCATGGATGGTCCAATCAATATCAGCGGGACCCGTCGAGAGGGTCACGGAGGAAAGAGATGCCGACCATGACCAGCGGAACCCGAACCCCGTTCGACGTACCCCGAGGACTCGCGGGTGTCGTCGTCACCGACACGGCCCTCGGCGATGTCCGTGGGCGCGAGGGCTTCTACCACTACCGGCAGTACTCGGCGATCGACCTCGCGCAGACCCGCAGCTTCGAGGACGTCTGGCACCTGATGACCGAGGGCACGCTGCCCGATGCCCCGGCCCGTGCCGAATTCACCGCCCGCACCGCCGCGCTGCGCCATCTGCCCGCCGAGGTCCGTGCGGCCCTGCCCGCCATAGCCCGCGCGGGAGCCGTCTCAGGGCCCCTGGCCGGTCTGCGCACCGCCCTCTCGCTCCTCGGAGCCTCGGCCGGATTCCGGCCGGTGTACGACATCGACGCCGGCCGGCGCCGGAGCGACGCCCTGGCCGCCTGCGCCGCCGTCCCCACCGTGCTCACCGCCCTGCACCGGCTCGGCCAGGGCCTCGAACCGGTCGAGCCGCGCGACGATCTGCCCCACGCGGCCAACTACCTGTACATGCTGACCGGGTCCGTACCGGAGGCCGCACGGGTCAGGGCCGTGGAGCAGTACCTGATCTCCACCATCGACCACGGCTTCAACGCCTCGACCTTCACCGGCCGGGTCGTCGCCTCCACCGGAGCCGATGTGGCGGCCTGTCTGGTGGCGGCCGTCGGTGCGCTCTCCGGACCGCTGCACGGGGGAGCGCCCAGCCGCGCCCTCGACACCCTGGACGCCATCGGCACCCCCGACCGCATCGATGGCTGGATCCGCGAGCAGGTGCTCGCGGGCGGGCGCATCATGGGCTTCGGCCACCCCGTCTACCGCACCGAGGACCCCCGCTCGCGCATGCTGCGGGGCATCGCCCAGGGCTTCGGCGGCCCGCTCGTCGACTTCGCCGTCGAGGTCGAGCGGCAGGTCGAGGCGATCCTCGCCGAGCTCAAGCCCGGCCGCGAGCTGCACACCAACGTGGAGTTCTATGCCGGAGTCGTCATGGAGCTGTGCGGGCTGCCGCGCGAGATGTTCACGCCGACGTTCTGCGCGGCGCGGGTGGTCGGATGGAGCGCCAATATCCTGGAGCAGGCGGCGGACTCGAAGATCATCCGTCCGGCGGCCCGCTATGTCGGTACGCCCCCGCCGCAGCCGGTCCCGGCACCCTGACGTCCCCTGAGGAAGGTCCCTGTTGAACCCGTCGTCCCCGCCCCGCAAGCAGCAGATCCCGGTCATCGTCCTTGCGGGGTTCCTGGGATCCGGCAAGACGACGCTGCTCAACCACCTCCTCCGCAACCGGGCGGGAAACCGGATCGGCGTGATCGTCAACGATTTCGGTTCCATCGAGATCGATGCCATGACGGTCTCGGGGCAGGTCGGCTCGACGGTCTCGCTGGGCAACGGATGTCTGTGCTGCGCGGTCGACGCGAGCGAGCTCGACGCCTTCCTGGAGACGCTGACCCGGCCCGCCGCCCGCCTCGATGTGATCGTCGTCGAGGCCAGCGGGCTGGCGGAGCCGCAGGAGCTGGTGCGCATGCTCCTGGCCAGCGACAACCCGCACATCGTGTACGGGGGGCTGGTGGAGGTCGTGGACGCCGCCGAGTTCGATGCCACCCGGGAGCGTCATCCGGAGATCGAACGCCATCTCGCCGTCGCCGATCTCGTCGTGCTGAACAAGACCGACCGGGTCGGGAGCGAGGAACAGGCCCGCATCAGGGACGTCGTCGCCGCGACGGGCGCACCGGCCGGGGGCGGGGCGAAGGGCGGCGGGGCCGCCGTCATCTGCGCCACGTACGGACGCATCGACCCCGAGCTGCTCTTCGACCCGGCGCTGCGGCCGGACGGCGAGGAGAAGGCCCGCCAGCTCACCTTCGAGGATCTGCTCCTGGCGGAGCGGGCCGGGGAAGAGGCCGCCGGGCACGAGCACCATCTGCACGCCGCGTACGAGAGTGTCTCCTTCACCTCGGACGTACCGATGAACCCCCGCCGTCTGATGGAATTCCTCGACTCCAGACCGGACGGCCTCTACCGGATCAAGGGGTTCGTCGACTTCGGCGGGGGCGACCGGGGCAACAAGTACGTCCTGCACGCGGTCGGCAGGTTCCTGAGGTTCGCCCCGCAGCCGTGGGCGCGCGACGAACCGCGCCTCACCCAGCTGGTGCTGATCGGTTCGGGGATCGACCCGGACCGGTTGCACAAGGAGCTGGCCGGCTGCCGGGAGAGCGCTGCCCCGGCACCGGACACGGCGCAGGACGCCGCACATGAGCGAAGCATGTGGGGCGTCCTGCGGTACGTACAACGGCCGGGCGACGACGCGTAGCGGCGGATCGCTGCCGCTACGCGTCGTCTGCCCGCGCCGCTCCCTGATCCGGCCTGATCCAAACGAAAGGCCCTAGACGGGGCCGGCCACTACCGCGACCGGTTTGACCAGCGGTGTCCCCGAACCGTCACGCCGCGGATCCGGCTCGGGCAGCTGGGCCGGCGTGCCGTTCTTCTGCGCGGCCCGGGCCGGCGTCGCACCTGCCCAGCCGAACACCAGCACGTCCTCGCCCTTGAGGAACCGCTGACAACGCACCCCACCGGTGGCCCGGCCCTTGCGCGGATACTGATCGAACGGCGTGAGCTTGGACGTCAGCTCCGAGTCGTCCAGCGTGCCGTGCGAGCCCGCCACCGTGAACACCACGGCGTCCACCGCCGGATCCACCGCTGTGAACGAGATCACCTCGGCGCCCGCCGCGAGCTTGACCCCCGCCATGCCTCCCGCAGGCCTTCCCTGCGGCCGCACCTGCGCCGCCGGGTAGCGCAGCAACTGCGCGTCGGACGTGATGAAGACCACGTCCTCCTCGCCCGTGCGCAGTTCGGCCGCGCCGACGATCCGGTCACCGTCCTTGAGGGCGATGACCTCCAGCTCGTCCTTGTTGGCCGGATAGTCCGGCACCACCCGCTTGACGACCCCCTGCAGGGTGCCGATCGCCAGGCCGGGAGAGGCCTCGTCCAGCGTGGTGAGGCAGACGACCTCCTCGTCGCCCTCCAGCGTGAGGAACTCCGAAACCGTCGCCCCACCGGACAGACTGGGCGCCGCGTGGGTGTCCGGCAGCTGCGGCAGATCGATCACCGCGAGCCGCAGCAACCGCCCTGTCGACGTCACCACACCCACATCGCCACGGGCCGTCGCCGGCACGGCCGACACGATCACATCGTGCTTGGCACGCTTGGCGTCCTCGGCGAAGACGATCGGATCGTCATGGGCGGTACGGGCCAGCAGGCCGGTCGACGACAGCAGCACCCGGCACGGGTCGTCCGCGACCTCCAGCGGCACCGAGGCGACCTGCGCGCCGGCCGACTCCAGCAGCACGGTTCGCCGGTCGGTGCCGAACTTCTTCGCCACCGCGGCCAGTTCGGAGGAGACGAGCTTGCGCAGCTCGGTGTCCGATTCGAGGATGGCGGTCAGCTCGTCGATCTCGGCGTTGAGCCGGTCCCGCTCGCTCTCCAGCTCGATCCGGTCGAACCGGGTCAGCCGACGCAGCGGGGTGTCCAGGATGTACTGCGTCTGGGTCTCGCTCAGCGAGAAGTGCTCGATGAGCCGCTCCTTCGCCTGCGCCGAATTGTCGCTGGACCGGATGAGCCGGATGACCTCGTCGATGTCGACCAGCGCGACGAGGAGCCCCTCGACCAGGTGCAGCCGGTCGCGGCGCTTGGTCCGGCGGAACTCACTGCGCCGGCGCACCACCTCGAAGCGGTGGTCGAGATAGACCTCCAGGAGCTCCTTGAGGCCCAGGGTGAGCGGCTGGCCGTCGACCAGCGCCACGTTGTTGATGCCGAAGGATTCCTCCATCGGCGTCAGCTTGTAGAGCTGCTCCAGCACGGCCTCCGGTACGAAGCCGTTCTTGACCTCGATGACCAGACGCAGCCCGTGCGCGCGGTCGGTGAGGTCCTTGACGTCCGCGATGCCCTGGAGCTTCTTAGCCGAGACCAGGTCCTTGATCTTGGCGATCACCTTCTCCGGGCCGACGCTGAAGGGCAGTTCGGTGACGACCAGGCCCTTGCGGCGCGCCGTGACGTTCTCCACGGCGACGGTGGCGCGGATCCTGAACGTCCCGCGGCCGGCCGCGTAGGCGTCCTTGATGCCGCCGAGGCCCACGATCCGGCCACCGGTCGGCAGGTCGGGACCGGGGACGAACCGCATCAGGGTCTCCAGGTCCGCACCCGGATGCTTGATGAGATGGCGGGCGGCGGCGATGACCTCGCCCAGGTTGTGCGGCGGCATATTGGTCGCCATGCCGACCGCGATCCCGGTCGTGCCGTTGACCAGGAGGTTCGGATAGGCGGCCGGGAGGACGACCGGCTCCTGTTCCTGGCCGTCGTAGTTCGACTGGAAGGCGACGGTGTCCTCGTCGATCGACTCCGTCATCAGTGACGTCGCGTCGGCCATCCGGCACTCGGTGTACCGCATGGCGGCCGGCGGGTCGTCGTTGCCGAGCGAGCCGAAGTTCCCGTGTCCGTCGACGAGGGGGAGCCGCATGGAGAACGGCTGCGCCATCCGCACCAGCGCGTCGTAGATCGACGCGTCACCGTGCGGGTGCAGCTTACCCATGACCTCGCCGATCACGCGGGCGCACTTCACATAGCCGCGCTCCGGGCGCAGGCCCATCTCGTTCATCTGGTACACGATGCGGCGGTGCACCGGCTTCATGCCGTCGCGGGCGTCCGGCAGGGCCCGTGAGTAGATCACCGAGTACGCGTACTCGAGGTAGGAGCCCTGCATTTCGTCGACGACGTCGATGTCGAGGATCTTCTCCTCGAAATCGTCCGGCGGCGGCGGGGTCTTCGTGCTGCGGCGGGCCATCGCTGCTGCGACTCCTTCACGGATTCTGACGGATTCTGTCCGGGCAACCTGAGGTTCTGACGCGGACCATTGTGGACCGCCGCACTGACATCGCCGACCTCGACCCGTCCCAAGAGGCGTTCCCGACCTCCGTCGAGAGGGGTTTGACGGCCGTCCGCGGGGGGATGCGCCCCTCTTTCACGCGAACTTCCGCGGTATGGGAACTTCGCCAGGTGTCTGTGCGCTTGCTTACAGTGGCAGGTCTTGCAGGAAATCCATTATCGCGATCGAAGGGACGTACATGCCCATGGGTCACACGGCCACAGCCCAGGCCGGCTCCGGCGGCTTGACAGCGACCGAGCACCGTCTGGCCAACGGCCTGCGCGTGGTGCTCTCGGAGGACCATCTGACCCCGGTCGCCGCGGTCTGCCTCTGGTACGACGTCGGTTCGCGCCACGAGGTCGAGGGACGCACCGGTCTGGCTCACCTCTTCGAGCACCTGATGTTCCAGGGCTCCGGCCAGGTGAAGGGGAACGGACACTTCGAGCTGGTGCAGGGAGCCGGCGGTTCGCTCAACGGGACCACCAGCTTCGAGCGCACCAACTACTTCGAGACGATGCCCACGCACCAGCTGGAGCTGGCCCTCTGGCTCGAGGCCGACCGGATGGGCTCACTGCTCGACGCGCTCGACGAGGAGTCGATGGAGAACCAGCGCGACGTCGTGAAGAACGAGCGCCGACAGCGATACGACAACGTCCCCTACGGCACCGCGTTCGAAAAGCTGACGGCTCTGGCCTACCCCGAGGGCCATCCCTACCACCACACGCCGATCGGCTCGATGGCGGACCTGGACGCCGCGACCCTCGAGGACGCGCGCGCCTTCTTCCGTACGTACTACGCGCCCAACAACGCGGTGCTCTCGGTCGTTGGCGACATCGACCCCGAGCAGACGCTCGCCTGGATCGAGAAGTACTTCGGCTCCATCCCGTCCCACGACGGCAAGCAGCCGCCTCGCGACGGCACGCTCCCCGAGATCATCGGCGAGCAGCTGCGCGAGGAGGTGCGCGAGGAGGTCCCGGCGCGGGCGTTGATGGCCGCCTACCGGCTGCCGCACGACAGCACCCGCGAGTGCGACGCGGCAGACCTCGCGCTGACCGTGCTCGGCGGTGGCGAGTCGTCGCGGCTGCACAACCGCCTGGTCCGCCGCGACCGTACGGCGGTGGCGGCCGGGTTCGGGCTGCTGCGGCTGGCCGGTGCGCCCTCCCTCGGATGGCTGGACGTCAAGACGTCCGGCGGCGTCGAGGTGCCGCAGATCGAGGCCGCGGTCGACGAGGAGCTCGCCCGGTTCGCCGCCGAGGGCCCCACGCCCGAGGAAATGGAACGTGCGCAGGCCCAGTTGGAACGCGAGTGGCTGGACCGGCTCGGTACGGTCGCGGGCCGCGCCGATGAACTCTGCCGGTTCGCCGTGCTGTTCGGCGATCCACAGCTCGCCCTGACCGCCGTGCAGCGGGTGCTCACCGTCACCGCGGAAGAGGTCCAGGCGGTCGCCAAGTCCCGGCTGCGCCCCGACAACCGGGCGGTGCTGGTCTACGAGCCGGTCGAGCCCGCAGAATCGGCGGACACCGACGAGACCGCCGCCGACGACACCGACGCGCACGAAGGAGCGGGCAAGTGACCGACGCTGCCGCGACTGGAGTATCGATGCAGTTCCACCCGCAGCCCGCCCCCGGCGTCGCCCGCCCCTGGGCCTTCCCCGCGCCGGAGCGCGGCGCTCTGCCCAACGGCCTCACGGTGCTGCGCTGCCACCGCCCCGGCCAGCAGGTCGTGGCGGTGGAGATCTTCCTCGACGCCCCGCTGGACGCGGAGCCCGAGGGCCTCGACGGTGTGGCCACGATCATGTCGCGGGCACTCTCCGAGGGCACCGACAAGCACACCGCCGAGGAGTTCGCCGCCGAGCTGGAGCGCTGCGGCGCCACCCTCGACGCGCACGCGGACCACCCCGGCATCCGGGTTTCCCTGGAGGTTCCGGCCTCCCGGCTGGCCAAGGCACTCGCGCTCGTCGCCGAGGCACTGCGGGCGCCCGCCTTCGCCGACAGCGAGGTCGAGCGGCTCGTGCGCAACCGGCTCGACGAGATCCCGCACGAGCAGGCCAACCCGGCCCGGCGCGCCGCCAAGCAGCTCTCCAAGGAGCTCTTCCCGGCCACGGCGCGGATGTCGCGCCCGCGCCAGGGCACCGAGGAAACGGTCGAGCGCATCGACTCGGCAGCCGTGCGCGCCTTCTTCGACGCCCATGTCAGGCCGTCCACGGCGACCGTCGTGGTCGTCGGTGATCTCACCGGCATCGACCTGGACACCCTGCTGGCCGACACCCTCGGCGACTGGTCGGGCGACACCGCAGAGCCCCGTCCGGCCCCGCCGATCACCGCGGACGACACCGGCCGGGTGGTGATCGTCGACCGTCCGGGTGCGGTGCAGACGCAGCTGCTGATCGGCCGGATCGGCGCCGACCGGCACGACAGCGTGTGGCCGGCCCAGGTGCTCGGCACGTACTGCCTGGGCGGCACGCTCACCTCCCGGCTGGACCGGGTGCTGCGTGAGGAGAAGGGCTACACCTACGGCGTGCGGGCCTTCGCCCAGGTGCTGCGGTCGTCGGCCCCGGATTCCGCCGCGGGACCGACCGGGGCCGCGATGCTCGCCATCAGCGGATCGGTGGACACGGAGTCCACGGGACCGGCGCTGAAGGACCTGTGGACGGTACTGCGGACCCTGGCGGCCGAAGGGCTGACCGACGAGGAGCGCGAGACGGCCGTGCAGAACCTCGTGGGTGTCGCACCGCTGAAGTTCGAGACCGCGGCCTCGGTCGCGGGCACCCTCGCCGACCAGGTCGAGCAGCACCTCCCGGACGACTACCAGGCGCACCTGTACGCCCGGCTCGCGGAGACCGGCACGGTCGAGGCGACCGCAGCGGTGGTCAGCGCCTTCCCGGGCGACCGGCTGGTCACGATCCTCGTCGGGGACGCGGCGCAGATCGAGGGGCCGGTCCGGGCGCTGGGCATCGGAGAGGTGTCGGTGGTCACCGGCTGACCGGTCCGGCCCGTTGCTCGTGGCGGTCCGCTCGTGGCGGTTCGCCTGTGACGGCCTGCCGGCCGACTTCCCTGCCCGGCCGAGGGCCGACCGGACGGACCGGGCGCCGGTTTTGCACCAGCCGATTTGCCAACCGGCACCATAGGTCCATATATCAGGACAAGGGGAAGGTCCTTGTGAGCGAGATCTCGCAGGGGCCTTCCTTTTTGTCCGTTCTGGTGGGGGAGGTTGCCCGTCTGTTCTGTGGGATGCGCTACAAAGTGGCCTGTTCGTTTGGTGAATGAAAGCGACCCCGCTTAGCGTCGGCTGGGCTGTCCGTCACTCGTATGCCGCATCCGCGACATACCGGGCAGTCATCGCCGAGTCCCCGTCAGGCGCGAGCCCGGGGAGCCGGGGACCCACGCAGTCCCTGGGGTGAATCGGATGTCCGGGCCTCGATGGGGCCGGTATGTCCGTAGGAGACCTTCCTGCTCCGAACCCGTCAGCTAACCCGGTAGGCGAGAAGGAAGGAAAGGACCAGCCACTTCATGGCGTTCACCCGTGCCTCCGGGAAGCATCGTGCCCCGAGCCGACTGACGCGCAGGAGCGCGAAGATTGCCGGGGTCGCGGCCATGGCCGCCACCGGCGTCGTCGGCGGCACGGCCGCGCCGGCCCTCGCCGCGGACACCTCCGTCGGTGAGACCGGTCTGAATCAGGTCATCGCCATCGACGGCACCGTCGCCGACCAGATCGACGCCCAGGCCGACGCGCAGCAGCACCAGGCCGATGCCGCGGCGAAGGCGGAGGCGGAGGCTCAACGGAAGGCGGAGGCCAAGAAGCGGGCCGAGGTCAAGAAGAAGGCCGAGGCGAAGCGCGCAGCCGAAGCGCGCGCGGAGAAGGTGCGCGCCGCCCGCTCCGCCGAGCGCACCCGCCTGGGTGCCTTCCAGCTCCCGGTCGCCGGTTCGTACGTCACCACCGGCTACAAGTCCAGCGGCTCGCTCTGGTCGTCCGGCAGCCACTCGGGCATCGACTTCCACGCCGCATCCGGCAGCTCCGTCGTCGCCGTCGGTGCCGGGACGGTCGTCGAGGCCGGCTGGGGCGGCGCGTACGGCAACAACATCGTGCTCCGGATGACGGACGGCACGTACACGCAGTACGGCCACCTCTCCTCGATCGGCGTCTCCGTCGGTCAGAGCGTCGGTGCGGGCCAGCGGATCGGCCTCTCCGGCTCGACCGGTAACTCCACCGGACCGCACCTCCACTTCGAGGCCCGGACCACGCCGTCGTACGGCTCCGACATGGACCCCGTCGCCTACCTGCGCGCCCACGGCGTCAACGTCTGACCGACGCCCCGAAGGGCCGTCCCGAAGCGGCAGCCCTCGGCCAGGAGCAGGCCGGGCGGGGTGAGGATCTGCGCTTGCTGGGCGGCTGGTTCCACGAGACGTTGGTGCAGACCTCCGGCAGCCCCGGCCTGATCGCGCTGCTCACCCAGCTCCGGCACAAGACCGCCTGGATGTACGCGGCCGAGCAGTCGGCCCGCCCGGCGGACTCCTGGGCCGAGCGCGGAGCCATCGTGGACGCGGTGGCGACGCGGAACGGGCCGGGATGATGGCCTCCCGGCACGCCGAACGGGCCGCGGCCGCGCACCGGCTGCGCCGCATCGACCGGCCGGAACGCCGGCCCGCCGCCTCCCGTACCGGCCCGGTGAGGGCTTCGCGGCATTCCGTAAACGCTCCAGGCATCCGGCATCAACAATTGTGCCGTATGCAAGGAGTCCTCATTCCGCGGGAATTTCTTCGGGCCGTCCGAATCGATTTCGCTCTGGAATTCCTTTGCGTATCCCGGACCGGGAATGCGAAAGAGCCGCGGACCCGGTCGAGGGTGCCGCGGCTCTTCGAGGGGAGGGCGGGAAGCGGGTCAGACCGTCTCCGGCAGCTCGTCGAGCCCTTCGGCGACCAGCTTCGCCAGGCGGTCCAGGGCGGCTTCGGAGTCGTCGGCCTCGGACGCGAGCACGATCTCCTCGCCGCCGTGCGCGCCGAGGCCGAGCACCGCGAGCATGGAGGCGGCGTTCACCGGGTTGCCGTCGGCCTTGGCGATCGTCACGGGGACGCCGGAAGCCGTGGCGGCACGGACGAAGATGGAAGCGGGGCGGGCGTGCAGGCCCTCGGCCCAACCGACGTTGACGCGGCGCTCAGCCATGGTTCTGCCCTTCACGAATCAATAGTTGTCTAGACCAGTCTCTCATGCAGTGCGCGATGCTCCGGCCGATCCGCGGCAGGCCCGTGCTGCACCGCCGCTCGGCCCCCTCAGACTGCCCCGGCCCCAGGGCCGACGCGACCGCTGACGGAGCCGTAGTCTTTGCGCATGCAGCCCTCGCCGGAGCAGAGTCCGCATCACGTGTACCCCGACCATTGGGAAGCAGACGTGGTCCTCCGCGACGGAGGAACGGCGCGGATCCGGCCCATCACCACGGACGACGCCGAACGGCTGGTCAGCTTCTACGAGCAGGTCTCCGACGAGTCGAAGTACTACCGCTTCTTCGCTCCGTACCCCCGCCTGTCCGACCGGGACGTGCACCGCTTCACCCATCACGATTACGTCGACCGGGTGGGGCTCGCGGTCACGGTCGGCGGCGAGTTCATCGCGACCGTCCGCTACGACCGGATCGACGAGCGGGGCAGGCCCGCCTCCGCGCCCGCCGACGAGGCCGAGGTCGCCTTTCTCGTCCAGGACGCGCACCAGGGCCGGGGCGTGGCCTCGGCGCTCCTGGAGCACATCGCGGCCGTCGCCCGTGAGCGCGGTATCCGCCGCTTCGCGGCCGAGGTGCTGCCCGCCAACATCAAGATGATCAAGGTGTTCCGGGACGCCGGGTACACCCAGCAACGCAGTTTCGAGGACGGCTCCGTCCACCTCACCCTGGATCTCGAGCCCACCGCCGAGTCCCTCGCCGTCCAGCGCGGCCGCGAGCAGCGGGCCGAAGCGCGCTCCGTGCAACGGCTGCTGGCCCCCGGTTCCGTCGCCGTCATCGGCACCGGCCGCACACCCGGCGGAGTCGGCCGCACAGTCCTGCGCAATCTCCTCGGGGCCGGTTTCACCGGTCGTACGTACGCCGTGAACCGTGCCTTCGCCGCCGACCAGGGCACGATCGACGGGGTTCCGGCCCACCGTTCGATGGGCGAGATCGCCGAGCCGGTCGACCTCGCGGTCGTCGCCGTCCCCGCCGACCGGGTTCCCGAGGCCGTCGCCGACTGCGGTGAGCACGGTGTCCAGGGCCTGGTCGTTCTCTCCGCCGGATATGCCGAATGGGGAGCCGAGGGCAGGGAGCGGCAGCGGGAGCTGGTCCGCCATGCCCGCTCGTACGGAATGCGGATCATCGGGCCGAACGCCTTCGGCGTGATCAACAACGCCGAGGCCGTCCGGCTGAACGCCTCCCTCGCCCCCGAGCCGCCCGCTCCTGGACGCATCGGCCTCTTCACCCAGTCCGGAGCGATCGGCATCGCACTGCTCTCCGGGCTCTACCGGCGCGGCGCCGGGCTCTCCACCTTCATCTCCGCGGGCAACCGGGCCGACATCTCGGGCAACGACTTCCTGCAGTACTGGTACGAGGACCCGGACACGGACGTCGCCCTGCTGTATCTCGAATCGCTCGGCAACCCCCGCAAGTTCACCCGTCTCGCCCGGCGCACCGCGGCCGTGAAGCCCGTGGTCGTGGTGAAGGGCGCCCGGCACAGCGGCTCCACCCCGCCCGGCCACGCGGTGCCGGTCAGCCGGATCCCGGACGCGACGGTCTCCGCGCTGATGCGGCAGGCGGGCGTGATCCGGGTCGACACGGTGACGGAGATGGTCGACGCGGGCCTGCTCCTCGCCGACCAGCCGCTCCCGTCCGGCCCGCGGGTCGCGATCCTCGGCAACTCCGAATCGCTCGGCCTGCTCACCTACGACGCCTGCCTGGCCGAGGGCCTCCGCCCGCGCCGGCCCCTCGACCTCACCACCGCCGCGACCCCACAGGACTTCCGGAACGCCCTGGCCGAGGCCCTCGCCGACGAGGGCTGCGACTCGGTGGTCGTCACGGCGATCCCGTGGGTGGGGGAGGACGGCGAGGCCGAACCGGGCGACGGAGAGGTACTGGCGACCGCCCTGCACGCGGCCGCGGCGGCCGGCCCCGCCAAGCCGGTGGCCGTCGTCCACGTGGAGATCGGCGGCCTGGCGGAGGCGCTCGCCGTGGCCACCAGCACGGTCGCGCAGCCGCGCCCTTCGGCGCAGCCCTCCTCGGTCACGCCTCCCTCGCGCGCCGGAGCATCGGCCCGGACCGGCCCCGCCCCGGCGCACACCGGTTCGGCCGCCGGCAACGGCACGGCCACCGCCACGGACGCCAGGGCAGACACGGACGGCCAGGACGGCCAGGACGGCCAGGACGGTCAGGGGGCTGGCCCCCGCACCCGTATCGGCCGGATCCCGGCCTACCCCGCCGCCGAGCGCGCCGTGCGCGCCCTGGCCGAAGCGGTGAGGTACGCACAGTGGCGACGGCAGGCAGCCGTGCCCGGCAAGGTGCCCGAGTTCCTCGACGACACCATCGACGAACAAGGCGCCGCCGACCTGATCGAAGCCCTGCTCGGCCCGGACCCCGACCCGCGGGGCAGGCCGCTCGCGCACGACGAGGCGGGCGAACTCCTGGGCCACTACGGCATCACCGTACGGCCGACCCTGCCGGCCCCCGATCCGGAAGCCGCGGTCGCCGCGGCGTCGCGGCTCGGCTATCCCGTGGCGCTCAAAACCACCGCGCCCCATCTCCGCCACCGCGCCGATCTCGGCGGTGTCCGGCTGGACCTGGCCAACGAGACCGCGCTGCGCCGGGCGTACGGGGAACTGACCGCTCTGCTCGGCAAGCCCGCCGAACTCCGGCCGGTCGTCCAGGCCATGGCGCCGCGCGGTGTCGACACCGTCGTGCGGGCCACGATCGACCCGGCGGCGGGCGCCGTCCTCTCCTTCGGGCTGGCGGGCGCACCCTCCGAGCTCCTCGGCGACACCGCCCACCGTCTTGTTCCGGCCACCGACCGTGACGCCGCCGAGCTGATCCGGTCCATCCGGGCGGCCCCGGTGCTGTTCGGCTGGCGGGGTGCGGCCCCGGTGGACACCGCGGCGCTCGAAGAGCTGCTGCTGCGGGTGTCCCGGCTGGTCGACGACCATCCCGAGATCGTCTCCATCGCCCTGGAACCGGTCGTGGTCTCCCCTCAGGGGCTGACCGTTCTCGGCGCGAGCGTCCGGCTCTCGCCGCCCCCGGCCCGTACCGACCTCGGTCCCCGTCGCCTCCCCAACTACTGACTGGCCACCGACGGGAACGGCATCGCGCCGGTCCCGGCCGCCGCACGGCCACGAAGGCACCGGCCCTCTCACCCTCCGGGTCCCGGTCGCCCTGCCGGACAACGTCCCCGGCAGTCATCCGCCCCCCGTAGGATGGTCCTCATGGCTAAGACCGGTACGACGACCCAGGGGCTGCGCGCGGCGATCGAGCGCAGTGGCTACTACCCGGCCCTCGTGGCCGAGGCGGTGGAGGCCGCCGTGGGCGGTGAGCCGGTCGCTTCGTACCTGGTGCACCAGGAGACCACGTTCGACTCCAACGAGGTGCGCCGCCACGTCACGGTCCTGGTCCTGACGGACACCCGCTTCATCGTCAGTCACACCGACGAGCAGAACGCGGACACCAGCTCCCCGACGCCGTACGCCACCACCTCCACGGAGTCGGTCAAGCTCGACCGGATCTCGTCGGTCGTGGTCAGCCGCGTCGTGGCCAACCCGGAGAAGTACGTACCGGGCACGCTGCCCCGCGAAGTCGTCCTCACCATCGGCTGGGGCGCGGTCTCCCGCATCGACCTCGAACCAGCCGCCTGCGGCGACCCCAACTGCGAGGCCGACCACGGCTACACCGGCAGCTCCACGGCCGACGACCTGAGCCTGCGGGTCAGCGAGGCCGGTGACGGCCCGGACACCGTGCGCCAGACCCTCGCCTTCGCCCAGTCCCTCTCCGAAGCCACGGCCGCGACCGCGGCGACCGGCCGCTGATGGCCCAGCCGGCCTGGCAGGACCCTGTCCCGCTCCCCGTCGACACCGCCCCCGTCCCGGAGTACGGCAGCGGCTCGCTCGCCGATCTGCTGCCCACGCTCGCCGCGGGACAGGGCGTACCCGGCTTCACCACCGCGATCCCCGAACTCACCCCCGCCGACCGGAACTGCGTGTTCCTGATCGACGGCCTCGGCTGGGAGCAGATCAAGGCCCACCCGGACGAGGCACCGTTTCTGCACTCCCTGCTCCCGACCTCGCGCGGCGGCACCGGCCGTCCGATCACGGCGGGCTTCCCGGCCACCACCGCGACCTCACTGGCGTCGGTGGGTACCGGACTTCCACCGGGGGAGCACGGCCTGGCCGGCTACACCGCGCGCAATCCGGAGACCGGCGAGCTGATGAACCAGCTGCGCTGGCAGCCATGGACCCCGCCGAGGGTCTGGCAGCCGTACCCCACCGTCTTCGCGCTCGCCGACGCCGCGGGTGTGCGCACCGCCCAGGTCTCCGCCCCCGCCTTCGAGCAGACCCCGCTCACCAAGATCGCGCTCAGCGGGGGCTCGTTCCTCGGCCGGCTCTCCGGCGAGGAACGGATGGACGTCGCCGCTCAACGGCTCGCCGCGGGCGACCGGTCGCTCGTCTACACGTACTACAGCGAGGTCGACGGCAAGGGCCACCGCTTCGGTGTCGACTCCGACGCCTGGCGCGGACAGCTGATGTACGTGGACGGCCTGGCCCGGCGCCTGGCCGAACAGCTCCCGCCGCGTTCGGCGCTGTACATCACCGCCGACCACGGCATGATCGACATCCCCTTCGACGAGCAGTCCCGGATCGACTTCGACGAGGACTGGGAACTGAGCGCGGGCGTCGCCCTGCTCGGCGGCGAGGGCCGGGCCCGTCACGTGTACGCAGTCCCGGGGGCCGAGAACGACGTGCTGACCGTCTGGCGGGAAGTGCTCGGCGAGCAGTTCTGGGTGGCGAGCCGGGACGAGGCGATCGAGGCCGGCTGGTTCGGCCCGAAGATCGACGAACGGGTGCACGGCAGGATCGGCGATGTCGTGGCGGCGGCCCACGACGACGTGGTGATCACCGCCTCGGTCAACGAACCGCACGAGTCCGCGATGGTGGGCATGCACGGTTCGATGACCCCCGTCGAGCAGCTCGTCCCACTGCTCGAAGTACGCTCGTAACCGCTTTTTCCCCACCACCGTCCCCCTGGTCCGCTTCGCCCCGCCCGAAAGGTGCTCAACCCCTCATGCCCGAGCTTGTGTTCTTCTCCGGAACGATGGACTGCGGAAAGAGCACGCTGGCGCTGCAGATTGCGCACAACCGGTCGGCGAGGGGGCTGCAGGGTCTGAACTTCACTCGGGACGACCGTGCGGGGGAGGGGAAGCTCTCTTCACGGCTCGGGCTGGTGACCGAGGCGGTCGAGGCGGTGGCGGGCATGGATCTGTATGCCTATGTCGTCGACCGGGTGTCGCAGGGCGGCAAGGCCGACTACTTGATCGTGGACGAGGCGCAGTTCCTGGAGCCGGTGCAGATCGATCAATTGGCCCGGGTCGTGGACGACTTGGGGCTGGATGTCTTTTCCTTCGGGATCACCACTGACTTCCGCACGAAGCTCTTCCCCGGCTCGCGGCGGCTGATCGAGCTGGCGGACCGAGTGGAGACGCTTCAGGTGGAAGCGATGTGCTGGTGCGGGGCGCGTGCTACGCACAATGCCCGAACGGTGGGCGGCGAGATGGTGGTGGAAGGCGAGCAGGTTGTGGTCGGTGACGTGAGCAGCCCCGCTACGGAGGTCGGCTATGAGGTGTTGTGCCGACGTCACCATCGTCGCCGTATGACGAGCGGTTCTGTCCGCGCCGGCGCGCTCTCGCCGGATGTCCTGCCGGTGGCCTCCGACTGAGGGTGCCGGCCGAAAAGGCCGTGGTTCACTGTGCGGTGGTCTGCGGAGCGGGGTGCCGGTACCTCCCGGGAGCCGAACATGGCCGGGCGAGCCCGTGGCACCACAGCGGCACGGGTGCGGCAGGTGCCCTGATGCCCGGAGGTGAAGGCTTCCTGGGGATCGGGGCGCCTGCCGCGGTTCGTATGGTGCGCGGGGCGCGGGCGGACCGGTCCGCCGGCCGGTGACGCAGCCGGATTCTCAGTGGTGTCCGAGCCGGTTTCTCAGCCGGTGCAGGTCACCTTCAGCGCGGATATCGCGTGGTGCTCGTAGTTGTTGTCCTCGCCCCGGTCGTGCAGCTGCACGGAGAGCTTCTTGGCGTCGACGGAGAAGGTGCCCGGCACGTTGTACCAGGTGCCGCGGCGCTCCTGCTGACGGACGTAGTAGGAGCCGACCAGGTTGCTGGTCCTGGGCAGGAACCGGTCGTACACGGTGTAGTAGCTCGGGTTGCCACCGACCCGCGCGATGTCGGAACTCCCGGGCACGTGGACGGAGATGCTGCACTTCCTGGCGGTGGCGGGCAGGTCGAACAGCCAGGTCGCCGATCCGCCCGAGTCCTTGGAGGAACTGCCGGACATGGGCATGGAAAGGTACTTCCCCGCGCAGCCGTACCCGCCGAAGCCACCGCTGTGGGTGGCCCAGCCCTCCTTGCCGTCGCTGTAGTAACCCGACTTCTGGAAGCGCTGGGTGGGGCACTCCGGTCCGGACACGCCGCTGTACACCACGGCGTGTGCCGACTTGGGCGCCGAACCGGCCGAGGGGGCCTTGGTAGGAGTGTCCGAGCCCGCGCCGGCGGGGGCCTTGTCGCCGGAACCGCTCTTCTTCGTCTTGTCGGCCGTGCCCGTGGTGCTGCCCTTGCTGCCCTTGGCGCCTTTGGCGCCTTTGCTCTCTGCCTCGGCCGATCCGTCCGCGGGCTTCCGCCCGCCCCCCGTGTCCGCGCGTATGTCACCGACGGGGCCCCTGTCGCCCCGGGCCGGGGTGACACCCCGCTTGTCGCCACCGGCGGCCCGTTTGCCCTCGGGGCTGTCGGGGTCGGTGCCCGGTACGTAACCACCGGCCCGCCCGTCCCCCTTCCATGCCGCCGCCTCTTCGCGGCTCTCGGGCTTGGCCTCGTCCTTCTGGGTGCCCGCCACGACGAACGGGGTCGCGAGGAGCAGCGCACCGGCGAAGGCGGCCGCGACCACCATCGGGCGCGACACCCGGCCGGGGCGCTCCGGGGCACCGCCCTCCCCTGCCGTGGTGTCGCCGGGAGGGCCGGACGAAGCCGCGGCGGAGACGGCGGCCGTGGCGGCGGCCCGGCCGGCCGCGACGGCCGCGGCGGTGGAACCGGCCGTCGAGGCAGCGGCAGCCGGCTCCGACGTGGTCGCAGCGGTCTCCGTGGAAGCCGTCTCCCTGGGTGCGGAGGGCCCACCCGCGGGCGTCGATTCCTTGGCGGCCGTGGCGGACGACGATGTGCTCGCCCCGGCCGTCTTCCCGGCGGTGTCCTCCGCGACACCCGACGAGGCCGCGGAGGCAGTGCCCGTAGCCGTAGTGGTGGCGGTGCCCGCAGCCGTGGTGGTGGCGGTGGTGGCCACCACCGCGGTCTTTCCGGCCGTCGGTGCCGCCTCTTCCTGGGCAGCCGCCGAGTCCTCACCGCCCGGTTGCCCCTCGGGCCCGGACGTGGTCCTGCCGATGGAGACCCCGGCCGAGTGCACCACCGCCGGGGCCTGGGCCGCAGGTTCCCCGGCCTCCTCCGGGCCGGACTTCGACGAGGTCGGTGTCCGCGCGCCGCCGTCCTTGCCGCCGGTGACCGAGGTGTCCCCGCCCTCCGTCACCGTGCGGGACGAAGGTGCGGACGGGGCGCCTATGCTCCCCGGAACCGCGCCCTGCGAACTGTCCGGAACCGTTCCGCCCGAGGCCCCGCCCCGGCCGTTGCCGGACTCACTCTCCTCGCTGGACCGCTCTCGCTTCACAGGTCGCCCCTCTTTCCCGGTCATTGATTCTCTTCGTCCTCTTCGATTGCTGCTGGGAGGGCTCGGTTCCCGCCCCTACCAGGCGATGTGACGTCGCGTCACGTCTGCTCGTAACTCTGGTTCTCGTTTTCGGCCGTCAGCCAGTCCATGGCGTCGTGCAAGTGCCTTCCCTGGCGCTGGAACCGTGGGAGGCCTCCCGGGGCGCCCAGTCCTGCCGGGTGTGTGACGCGTAGCCCAGCATCCGGTCGTCGGTGTCACGCATCAGCTGGAGGCCTCCGTAGACCTGGCCGAAGGAGGCCTGACGTCCGTCCGTGGAGTGGGGGCGGGGCCCCCGAGCCCGTGGTACATCCGCATGACCTCGGGCGAGAACGGCTTCCCGTACACCAGCCCGGTGAAGACCTCCGCTACGAACTCGCGGGGGTTGCCGGCGGCGTAGGCGCTCACCCCAAGGGCGAGAGCCTGATGGGGTACGGCGTCGCCGTCCTGCCCGCTGCGGCCGGCGAACTGTGTGAAGGCCAGATCGTGGTACTGGGCACGGGCGTTGGTGTAGTGCAGGAAGTGGCCCAGTTCATGCACCATCGTGCCGACGCCGGAGGGGTCGAGCTCGGTCGAGAGGTAGCGGTACCGATTGCCGGCGAGCTTGTTGGTCAACGGATTGCCGACGACATCGGGCGAGGCGATCACCGCGTTGGGTGCGAGGTACTCGGCGCGCTGTAGCCGGCCCCCGCTCCGCTCGGCGACAACGTCGTTGTGGACTTCCAGGAACCGGCCGTACTTGGGCAGGTGCAGTTCGACATCGGGAACGTGGAAGCCGGCCTCCTGCACGGTGATCACGGCCTTGCGGAAGTTGTCGATCCGAGCGTCGCGGAGGCTGTCGGTGGGGTCCCCGTGGACGGTGACCTGCGTGCCGTGGACATCCTCGACCACCGGCGTCAGGTTCCCGAGGTGGGAGCCGGTGTCGAGTGCCTCGGCCTGGTTGGCCCGGTCGAGATAGGAGTTGAGTTCCGGGTAGAGCGTGGAGCGGGTCAGGTCGTTGCGGGCGCTGTCCATCAACTCCCGTACACGATCGGCGGACACACCCGCGTCTACGGTCACCCCACCAGCCGCCGCCTGGTCCCGCTTGGCCCCCAACTGCTGGCGCGAGAGCTCATCGGCAGCATTGAGCGCATCGTCCGACAAAGCGCCGTGGTGGGTGCGGTCGCCAGTGAAGATGTTGTGCGTGGTGTTGTTCGCCGGATCGACCTGATCCGGCAACCGTCGGCTCGCGAAGTCGCTCACATCAGGATGGATACGGGCGTACCGGTCGAGAAGTTGTGCCTGGTGCGCCCGCTCGGCGATGCGCTGGTGCAGATCGTCCTGCTCGGACCGGACGTGTGCGGTGAGGCGGTCGACCGCCCCGGCACGGTCGCTGGGGCTGTTCTTGCCTGACTTCCACGCTTCCACGGCATCGAGGATGGCCCCCAACTGACGCTGGTTGGTTTCATGGGCACCAGGCAGCTGCCGGCCGCCGTTCGCCCACTCGTGGACAGCCGTATCGATGCGCCGCAGAGCGTTGGAGCGCCGCGCCCGCGGCAGCGTCGACAGAGCCCGCCAACTGTCGATGATCTCGCTGTCCCCGACCCCGCGGCTATCGGTCGGGAGCGCGCCCGGCGTTGCTGTCGTCGGAGCGTCAGCGGGGGAACCGGGTGAGCGTGACGTGGGCCAGCGGTCAAGGGCCGGGTCGGTGGTGGGGCGGTTGCGCTGGACTGCGGGGTTCTCGCCCGGGGCGGTGAGGGGGTGGTCGTGGAAGACGGTGCTGAGGTCGACGGTGTCCTCGATGGCGGCCAGATAGCGCTCTGGCGGCGGCGCCAGGCGCGCGGTGTCGGCCATCAGGCCATCGGTGTGGACGGCCACGCTGTCCGCGTTCCGGCGGAAGAGAAAGTCCCGGTCCCGGTACTCGTCGGGCAGGCCCAGGTAGTGCAAGACCTCGTGGATCATCACCGGCAGGTACCTGTGGTCCTCGGTGGGAGGCCCGAGGTTCCAGTGCCGCTGGTCGGAACGACCGGGGTTGTCGGACCGGCTCACGATCACATGCTCGGGGTGATCGTCGTCATGGACCAGCCGCAGCTCGACATGGAACTGATCACCGGAGCGCGGAAGCGCGTAGCCGACTGCGTTGAAGTGCTCGTCCAGCGCGCCTTGGACGCCTGCCCGAAGGCCGGCCAGATCCTGCTCGGAAAAGCCACTGCCGGCCAGGCGGACGGGGAGTGTCACGACATGGTCGCGCACCCATGTGCCGTTGTGGGCCTCGATGCGGGAGACCTCGGCGCGCATCAGGGTCTGCGAGCCGGCCAGCGTGCCGGGAACACGGGGGCGGCTCATGGCGTCGATGGCCGGGTCGAACCTCTCGACATGCAGACGCCCGACATGCCCGTTCGGCACCTCCTTGCGACGCTCCACCCAGGTCGAGGGTTCGGCGGGGAAGGGCACCTGGTGAGCTGGACGACTCAGCACCTGCGCATTTGACGGGCTATCGGGAACATGAATCGGCGCCATGCTGACCGAAGTGCCTGCCGCCGGCTGCTCGACAACCGGTCCGTCCAGCCGGCGCTCACTTTCTGCAGTGACCCAGTGGATTCCCTGGAAAGCCTCCAGCGCACGGGGGGAGAACAGCGCTATCGCCTCCTTCCGCTGGAATGTCGGATAGGAGGAACCATCGAACTCGGCAACACCTTCCGCACCCGCCTTCATGGCGAACCGTTGAAGCGGAGGGAACTTTTCGCCACCGGGGATCCGGTCCTCGATCATGGCGGGGCCACTGATCTGCGGTGCCAGGTTCTTGAGCTCCTCGGGGAACTGCGACGGATCCACGGAGGACACCTCCATGTGCTTCCGCAGGGCGGCGAAGTTCTTGGGAATCGCGTCCAGGAGCGAGGTGATGAACTCCGATCCCGGTGGCGCGACGATGAGGTGGTTGCCGAGGACTCCCGCGTCCCACCGAAGCCGCGCCGCCAGATCCACTTGCTCGTTCCGGTCGGCGGGAGCGTCCACCCCTGCCGCGGCCAGCGCGTCGGCGACGCTGGCCATGTCTCGCACGCGTGGGGCGAGCAGGGGAAGATCCCCCGAACGCATGGTGATCTCTTCCATCGAGGACAGATCCACGGTTCCCGGATGCAGGTCCACGTCGGCGTAGACCCCGCCGATCCGCTCAAGGATCACGTAGCGCGCGATGTCGGAGGCCAGGTTGTAAGCCCCATTCGCCACAGCTGTCTCGTAGACCTCCAGCACTTGCGGCCGGTCCGCAATGCGCAGGGAATCAAGCGAATCCTGGTGGACGGTGACGATCTGCTCAAGACGCGTGCGCACCGGTCCGCTCCACTCGGCGTAGGTCGCATCGGTCCACAGGTGCTGTTGCCACCTGCCCCCGGCCGATCGTGCCCACGCCTCAAGGTTGTTCAACGCTCCCGCGCTGGGCTCCTGGCCCATCCAGAAGAAGTGAATGTCCTTGGGCACCGGGGTGAGCGTACCGGCGGGCGTTGCGATCTCGGCCACCCGCTCCGCGTAGCGCGCTTCGAGCTCACCGCGCAGTACGTGAAGGTTCTGAAGCTCCAATCGGCGCAGCAGGAGTCGGACTCGGGCATCCTGGCCACCCCTCACAGACTCGTCGACGTAGTCCATGAGCGCCTCGCGCCGGTCGGCGTCGAGTTGCGTCCGGTCGTGCGCCAGCAACCGCAGTACGCGTGCGGGCCCGTCGGCCACCGCCCAGATCCGGACCGTACGACGGGCCGCACGAGCCTCCGCGGCGGTCAGCGACTCCATGGGCGTCTCAGGAACCGGGGCGGCGGACTCGCCCTGGCCCCGGGACCGGGGAGCCTGGAGCAGGGAAGTGGCGGTCAGAGTATCCGGATCTCCGCTCCACAGCCGGGAGATTTCTTCGTTCAATTGGCTGCGCAGCACGTTCCACACCGCCTGAGCACGCTCCAACCCGGAGTCGGCTCTGCTCGGCATTCCGCGCAGCGACTGCCATTTGCTGCCGTTCCCGCCTCCTTCGACGTGAACCCGGAGCGGCTTCTCGTCGTGGGTGGCCCGGCGCACCGCTTCGGCGGCGACCGAAGCCGAGAAGTCCTCGATCTTGGTCAGTTGGTCTTCCCGGGGTCGCTTCGAACCTTCCCCGAAGGCGATCTCCGCGGTCGCATGGAAGGACTCCCCCGACGGGGGTGAAGCCGACGGCACCACGTCGCCGCCCTCCGGCGCGCGAGAGGCCGGCCAACGGTCGGCCTCGTGGGGCGCCGGCGGCGCGGGCTCTGTCCGCTCGGCCTCCGGGCCCCTCTGCGCCAGGTCGTCGTACATCACCTGCTCCGCACTGTTCTGCGAGGCGGAGTTGAGGGTTTCGAAGATCATGTCCGAGAACGTGGTGGTGGGCGGTACCGGTTCCGCCTGCGTGTCGGGGACGAAGGCCGGGCCGGTTTCGAGTGACTCTCCCGCCACGATCCACGCACCGCGGCGCTGTGCGACGGGGTCCGCGAGCAGACCCAGCACACCTCTGACGCCGTCGGAGTCGTTCGACGCTCTGACATGGCCGACCTCGGTGTCGGGCGCGTACCAGAGACGTCCGGGTATGGCCCGTGCCGCGTCCGTCGCCACGCTCCCGCCGTCGCCACTGCGGATCTTCGCCGTCTCGCACGCGACCAGTACGACCGGAGCCGGGGGCTGCGCCGGGTCCCTGAGCGTCTCCATGAAACGCGCGAACCGGGCACCGTCGACGACCAGCGGCTTTTCGCCCACCACATGGAGTTCGATGCCGTTCTCGGTGCCGTGCGCGTCGAAGAACAGCGGCCTGACCGGCTCCTTCGCATCCCGTGCCGGTGCGCCGGCCTGCCAGGGGACCTTGTTGGCCGGGGAGTCCGTGTCGCTGTCGGTGTCGAGTACGGCACCCCCTTCCTCCGTGGCCCGGTAGTGCGCGAACAGGACCTCGTCGGCGCGGTAGTTCGTGTAGAAGTCGTTGCGGGGGGCCCAGTCCCGGTCGTTGTGCGAGGCGTATCCGATGACTTCGCCCGTGGCGTCCCGGATCGTGCGGAGGTTCTGGCGTGCCTGCGTGAAGGAGACCTTCCGGCCGTCGTTGCCGACGAGTTCGTCCTTCGGTGTCCCGTTGCCTTGGTCCAGCTGTTGTGGTGCGGGGTCGAGGCCGCTCAGCAGTGTTCCGTTGTTCGGTAGCGGTGCTGTGTCCGAACCGGACCTGCCGCTGCCGAACCGTATTGAGCCCTTGATTGTCCTGACGGTGTTGCCGAGGCGTTTGGCCAGTGTTTCGCGCCGGGCGGGTGCGGAGGTGCTCTGGGGGGCTTCCTGGTTCTCGCTCTCGTCGGTCAGCCAGTCCAGACGTGTCCAGTCCGTCCACTCGGCTGCCCGGACACGGAACTCGGGGGGCGGCCCGAACCTGATGTTCGGGGCCTGTGTGGTGTCGAGGGACTTGATGTGCTCGTTGAACTGCCGCAGGAGGAATATCGGGCCGGTGCTGGCGCCTACGTTCTTCGACTTGATGGCCATCTCGAGGACACCTCTGGCGTAGGCGTCCTTGTTGTTGATGTCCGGCAGATTGTCCAGAACCTGCTTCATGAAGCGGCTTCGGGGGTGCGTGACGATGAACTGGTTCCCGAAGCGGCCTTCCTGGTAGGCGACTTCGGCGGCCTGGTGGATGTGGTCCGCGGTCACGGGTGCGTTTTCTTCGAGTCCGAGCAGTCTCCGTACGCTGTTGGGGTCGCGAAGCATGGGGCCGAACATCGGCAGGGTGTCGTCGCCCTTGGGCATCGTCACGCCCTCGGGACGCAGCACCACCTCTCCGGGGCCCAGGTCCACATCGAGATACACCCCGCCGTGTTTGTGGAGGAGGGCGTACCTGGCGATGTCGGAGGCCATCGCGAAGCTGTTTTCCTTGCGCGCGGCTTCGTACAGCTTGGATACCTTGGAGGGCAGTTTCTCCCCGCCGGGGGTCTTGTCCTTTTTGAACAGGTCCTCGACCCGGCCTTGATGAACGGTGCCGGAATCCACCAGGTCCTTGAGGAACTCCTTGTTGTTGCGCCGGCCGCCCTCGTCCGTCCAGATCGTCAGTTTCCACTGTGCTTCTTCTGCCTTGGCCGCCCATGTCCGGAGGTTGGCGCGGGCGCTGTCCGTCAGTTCGCCACCCAGCCAGACGAAGTTGAGGTCCTTGGGGACCATGGCCGACGGGCCGAGACCGGCGCCCACGTAGTGGACCGGACCGGCAGGAGATGTATCGCCGGCCGACGCGGTCGCGGTGCTCTGGGACAAAACCGTGTCGGCAGGCTGCTGCGTGATCTCCGAGTCGGCATTGAGCAGCAGGCCCGGACCTTGACTGTCCGGGAGTTTCGTTCCGTCGTCGGTGTCCTGGTGGGTCTGTTCTTTCTCCCGCGTGAGGAGGGTTTCGAGTTCGGTGGGCTCGCTCGCGGTCACCCACCGGCCCTGGCGCACGGTCGTCCGGTCCTGGAGGAGGGCCAGCACTCCGGTTGCCCCGCCCGCGGCGGCTCCGGCCGACGGTCCCACGTGGCCGACCGCGACATCGGGGGCGTACCAGCGGCGTCCGGGCACCGCCCGTGCCGCGTCCCGCACGACGCTTCCACCATCCGTGGAGCGGACGCTCGCCGTGTCACAGGCCACGAGCACCACCGGAGCCGGAGGCTGGTCGGGATCGCTCAGGGACTCCATGAAGCGCGCGAACTGCGCACCGTCCACCTCAAGCGGAAGGCCGTCGGCGATGTGGAGCTTGACGCCGTCCTGGGAGCCGTGCGCGTCGAAGAAGACCGGTTCGGGTGTCCGCTGCCCGGCCGGGGCGTTCGTGCCGGTGCGCCAGGGAACCGTGCGGGGCGACGCTTCGTCCTCGGCCACGGGGACGAACTTGCCGTCGTCCGTCGTCCGGTAGGCCTTGAAGGATGTCTCGTCGGCGCGGTAGTTCGCGTAGAAGTCCTTGCGCGGGGCCCAGTCCCGGTCGTTGTGCGAGGCGTATCCGATGACTTCGCCCGTGGCGTCCCGGATCGTGCGGAGGTTCTGGCGTGCCTGCTCGAAGGAGACCTTCCGGCCGTCCTTGCCGACGAGTTCGTCCTTCGGAGTCACGCTGTCCTGCGGGGGCCGCTGCGATACGGTGTCGAGGCCGCTCAGCAGTGTTCCGTTGTTCGGTAGCGGTGCTGTGTCCGAACCGGACCTGCCGCTGCCGAACCGTATTGAGCCCTTGATTGTCCTGACGGTGTTGCCGAGGCGTTTGGCCAGTGTTTCGCGCCGGGCGGGTGCGGAGGTGCTCTGGGGGGCTTCCTGGTTCTCGCTCTCGTCGGTCAGCCAGTCCAGACGTGTCCAGTCCGTCCACTCGGCTGCCCGGACACGGAACTCGGGGGGCGGCCCGAACCTGATGTTCGGGGCCTGTGTGGTGTCGAGGGACTTGATGTGCTCGTTGAACTGCCGCAGGAGGAATATCGGGCCGGTGCTGGCGCCTACGTTCTTCGACTTGATGGCCATCTCGAGGACACCTCTGGCGTAGGCGTCCTTGTTGTTGATGTCCGGCAGATTGTCCAGAACCTGCTTCATGAAGCGGCTTCGGGGGTGCGTGACGATGAACTGGTTCCCGAAGCGGCCTTCCTGGTAGGCGACTTCGGCGGCCTGGTGGATGTGGTCCGCGGTCACGGGTGCGTTTTCTTCGAGTCCGAGCAGTCTCCGTACGCTGTTGGGGTCGCGAAGCATGGGGCCGAACATCGGCAGGGTGTCGTCGCCCTTGGGCATCGTCACGCCCTCGGGACGCAGCACCACCTCTCCGGGGCCCAGGTCCACATCGAGATACACCCCGCCGTGTTTGTGGAGGAGGGCGTACCTGGCGATGTCGGAGGCCATCGCGAAGCTGTTTTCCTTGCGCGCGGCTTCGTACAGCTTGGATACCTTGGAGGGCAGTTTCTCCCCGCCGGGGGTCTTGTCCTTTTTGAACAGGTCCTCGACCCGGCCTTGATGAACGGTGCCGGAATCCACCAGGTCCTTGAGGAACTCCTTGTTGTTGCGCCGGCCGCCCTCGTCCGTCCAGATCGTCAGTTTCCACTGTGCTTCTTCTGCCTTGGCCGCCCATGTCCGGAGGTTGGCGCGGGCGCTGTCCGTCAGTTCGCCACCCAGCCAGACGAAGTTGAGGTCCTTGGGGACCATGGCCGACGGGCCGAGACCGGCGCCCACGTAGTGGACCGGACCGGCAGGAGATGTATCGCCGGCCGACGCGGTCGCGGTGCTCTGGGACAAAACCGTGTCGGCAGGCTGCTGCGTGATCTCCGACTCGGCATTGAGCAGCAGGTCGTCCGTCGCAAGAGGCACGGCGGGCCGGTACCGGTCGTCCGCCACGTGCAGCACCACGCCCGACCGCGTGTTCCCTCCCGCGTCCGTTCCAGGAACGCCGAATGTCAGATGGTTCAGGTCCGACAGGACCACGGTCACCGGGACCCCGAGCACGCGGGCCGCGAGCAGCGCCGCCAGGTCGCCCGCCGAGTGGTTCCAGCCGACGTCCTTGCGGTCGCCCATCTGCCCGTCGCCGGACCGCAGCAGTGCCGTACGGGCCAGCTCCAGACGCTGGTCGGGGGCCAGCCCGGCGGCCACTGTGTCCGGGAGGCGGCCGCGCGAGTCGACGTGTTCGGCGGCTTGCGCCGCGCTGAGCGCGATACCCGCGTCGGCCAGCTCCTGTGCGGTGAACCGCTCCTGCGGATCGATGGCGAGGAACTCCGCGAGTTCGTCGCGGTCCGCCATCAGACGGTCGGCGAGGCGTTGCCTCAAGTGCTCGACATCAGCGGCGGAAAGGCTTCTGCCCTGCGCGTGGAGCCCCAGCTCGGCGAGGAGCCCCGGATGGGCGCGCTCGACCGCGTCGAGGAGGGACCGGTGGAAACTCGTACCGAGGTCGAGGCGCGCGGGTCCGGTGGAGGGCGGCTCCACGAGGTGGAGGACGCGGCCGTCCGGCGCCTTCAGGGCGATGGGCCGGCCCTCGGTGTCCTCGCCCTGGGCGATGTACGGGTCGGGGACGGACGTCGCGTCGGCCGGGCGGACGTAGCCCTCGGGTTCCGGCGCGGGGTGCCAGGGGGTGACGACGCGGGGGGCGCTTCCTTCGGGCCGCGGCTGAAGAACCTGGCGCGTGGACGCGTCCACCGATTCGAAGTTCGTCTGCACCAGAGCGAGTTCGCGGTAGTCGGCCGTCAGCTGTGCGACTGCCCCGTCGTACGCCGACCGCGCGTTCCTCAGCTCGGCATCGACCGTGTCGAACCGCCCCGCGGCCCCCTCCCGGTCCGGTGTCTTCCGGGCTCGGGCCTCCTGCAGCTGGGCGGCCTCCATGGTGTGCCGGGCGGCCTGCACGGCCTCCAGCGAAGACCGGTAAGCGGCGTCCGCCGTCCGCAGGCGCTGCGCCCAGCCCGCTGCCTTGGTCTGTTCCCGGCGTACGGCGTCCGTGTCCGGCAGCGGTCCGGCGTCGCCGAGCCAGAACTCCGTACGGGCGAGGACGTCCTCCCGTGTGACCAGGTGCGGCGGTCCGGTGAGGCCGGCGGCCGGGCCCGCTTGGGGCACCGTGCCTTCGAGGCCTTCGGAGAGCGGGGGGTAGCCGGCGACCGTGACGGGAGCCTGTTCGGCGGCCGCGGCCGCGGCCGGCTCGCTCCAGGTGACCGGCGGCGTACCGGAGGGACGGGGGCCGGTGATCGTGTAGTACTCGACCGCCTTCCAGGCGGCCTCCGAGGCACCGGCGAGGTGCTGCTCGACGGTCGCGAGGTCGCGGCGATGGTTGACCAGGTCCTGCTGGGCTTCGGCGTACCGGGAACCGGCCGTGGCGAGCCGCTCCCGAGCCGCGGCCACGTCCGTGCCGGTGGGAGCCGGCGTCTCCAGGAGGCGCCGGAGCTCCGCCCGGAGGGAGGAGGCCTCGCTGTCGAGTGCGCGAAGGCGCCGCTCGGCCGTCTCCGCCTTCTTGGCGGTCTCGGTGTACTTCTTGGTCTGCTCCTTGACCGTGTCCGCAGCGGTCTCGACCTCGGGCGGCAGCAGTCCGTGCTCCCGGGCGACGTCGAACGACACCCACATCGTCACCCCGTCCTGCACCGTGTGCTCGACGGTGACCGGCGGCCGGGACCCGGGCCTGAGCACCGACGGGACGACCGGAAGGTCCGCGATACGGTGCGACGCCTTCGCCGTCTGGAGTACGCGCAGGGGAGCCTGGACGAGTACGGCGCCGCCGGCGAAGGGCTTGAGCGTGGTCAGCGCGGAGGTCCGGCGGTCGGCGGCACTGCCCGCCGCGTCGGAGTCCGCCCAGCCAGGTACGGCGGCCGTGGTCTGGACCAGGGGCTGCGTCTGGAAGCCCGGTCCCGCGGTCATCGCCGGCGTGTGCGCTTCGGTGGTGTCACCCGTGTAGGTGTCGTTGTCCATGGTCCGCCGGCTGCCGCCGAGCCCCGCTTGCGGGTCCACCGCCAGCAGACGGGCCCGGGACATATCGATGTCCGCGGAGATCTTCAGGGTCGCGTCCGAGCCGCCGATCGTCGACGTGGTGTCGTGCAGCGTGACGGTCAGGCTGTCGCGGATCATCTGCGGCAGGTAGGCGCTCAGCACGTCGGTGCTGATGCCCCCCTTGAGGGCTTCACCGGCTGCGGTGCCGGGCCGCGTCAGCACCGTCTTGCACACATATCGGCCATTGCCGTCCGTGGGCATGGCCGTCGCGGCGTTGCTCGTGGCGCCGCGTCCCTTGACGGCGAGGTCGACGGCGTACGCTGCGGCATCCCGGAGGACGGTGATGCCGCCGACAGTGGTGACGACGACGCTCTCCGGGCCGGTGGCGAACAGCTCCCTGCCTGCCGCGTTGCGCTCCCGCAGCGTCACGGCCTGCTGCTGGTCCGGGGGAAGCAGTACCGGGCGGGCGGCTTCCCGGGGGGTGCGTGCCACCGACGGTTCGGTGGTCCGCGGTTGGGTGGTCTGCGGTTCGGTGGTCCGCGGTTCGGTGGTCCGCGGTTCGGTCGTCTGCGGTTCGGTGGTCCGCGGTTCGGTGGTCCGCGGTTCGGTCGTCTGTGGTTCGGTCGTCCGCGGTTGGGGGGTCCGCGGTTCGGTCGTCTGTGGCCGGGCGAGGCTCAGGGGCAGTACCACCTCGGCGTCGCCGACGGGGTACGTGTGACTCACCACGGTCCCGTCGGGCAGCTCAAGGGTGAAGGTGACGTCGAACCTCGTCCGACCGGTCACCACCGGTCCCTCGAAGGAAACTTGGGCGCTGACGGCGTCGGTGACCGCGTGTGCCAGGGAGGACGAATGGGTGGACCCGACCCGGTCGTCGAGGGTGAAGCCGCCGCTCCGGAGACCCGGTTGGCCCAGGACGGTGGGCATCTCGCCGAGCCGGTAACCGGCCTCGTACCCGCGCGCCAGCTTCTCCGTGACGGTCTCCGCCGTGGACGTGGGCCGGGTGATCGTGGGCTTCACGTCGTGGCGCAGCGCACCGGCGGTGAAGCCGGACCGTTCCAGGGTCACTGTGAGACTGGCGTCCTTCGCCGGCCCGATCTTGTTCCGGGCCAGACGCAGGGAGGTGCCGCCGTTCTCCATGCCCGTCTGGAGAGCGCGTATACCGGACGGCGACAAAGTGGTCATCTGCCGTGCCAGGCCGCCGAGCTGGTCGGCCAGCAGACTCCTGGGTCCGAGCCAGCTCTTGTGCTGGGGCAGGGTTTCCAGCAGGCGGCTCGTGAAAGCGCTGATCGCCGGGCCCATATCGATGCGGCCGACCGTGAGCGTGGCATGAGCGGCCGCACCGACGGCGGAGTACTGCTGCGGGGGCGGCGGAGCGGTGAGACCGTCGTCGAAGAGACCGGCCTTCCTTGCCTCGGCGAGCGGCATCCATACGAGCAGGCCGTCGGGGATCTCCACGATCCGGCCCTGGGGCGGCCGTCCACGCACCAGCTCCATGGGTGCCTGGAGCAGACCGGACGGCTGGGAGCGGGCCGCGAGGTGCCAGGCCACATCGGCGCCGACCAGGACCATCGGTCCGGTGTACTGAACCGTGTGGGCCGGGTTCGCCGAGAAGGTCTCGGCCGTGGTCGCGGTGCTGGTGCGCTGGTACGGCGACGCGGTGAGACCGTAGGTGCCGGCGGTCTGGAACGCGTCGGTGTGCTTGGCCCGGAAGGCGAGCAGGGACGAGATGGTGTGACTGCGGACGTGGGCGACCGAGTGTCCCGCCCCACTGGTTCCCGAGCCGATGTTGGAGAGGGCCAGATCGCTGGAGTCGACGACGGCGAGCACGCGCGTCCCGCGCACCTGGGGCCAGGCGCTGACCGACGCGGTGATGTCGGTGACGGCCGTCCGCCCGAACAGGTCGCTGACGTGCTTGCCCGTCTGTGCCGCGTCGCTGAAGTCCGCTTCGTTGCGGCCGACTGCGAACGCTTCGGCCAGGGCGCCGGAGGCGGGGGTCCCGTCGGTTCCGTAGATCCAGGAGTTGCCGGAGACGGAGGCGAGCAGTTCCTTGAGGTGGTGCAGCACGACCTCGGGCGAGGTGACGCTCTGCACGGAGTGCAGGCCGCCGAAGAGTGCGTGGGGCGTCCAGTCATCCGTGGAGACGGGTTTCCCGGAGGAGAGCAGTTCGGCCATGGCCCGGTCCATCGGCACGGGCACGGGTGCCGGGACGGTCTCCGGCCGGTTGACCGGCAGGGTGGAGGGGACGGACAGCGACGCGGGTACGGCGAGGGTGACACGGCCGGTGACGGGGGCCTGGTCGGCCTGTCCGTCGACCTGCCCGGCGGTCAGGACATCGACGCTCCCGGCGGCCTGCTTCACGAACCACCGGGTACTGAGCAGCTCGCCGGTCATGGTCCGTGCGATCTGGCGCGGCCGGGTGAAACTGGTGGCCTCCGCGGCGAAGGCCAGGTGGTACGACCACAGGTGCTGCGACCCGGAACTGGTGATGCCGCCGTCCGGGGTCAGCGTCGGACCGTACGTCATGCCGTAGGCGGTCTGCCTGCCGTACCGGTAGCCGATGCTGCCGGTGCCGCCGAAGCGTTCGATCCCGGACAGTCCCACGTCGACGCCGACCGACCAGCCATGAGTACGTGTGGTCGCGCTGTCCGCGCGTCGGGTCGACAGGACGTTGTTGGCCAGACCCAGGTCGTGGTGGGTGCCCACGAACTGACGGCCCGTCGCCTCGGCCCGCACGGTGAGCACGACGTACTGCTTGTTGAGGGAGTCGAGCTGCTCCAGCTGGATGCGCAGTCCGGTGCTCGTCAGACGGTCGAGCGAGCCCTCCAGCACCGTACGGGAGAGCGCCTGGCGCAGCAGATGGGTGTTGCGCACCGCGTTGTTGTACTTCCGGTCGCTGCCGCCGTTGCGGTCGCCGGTGATCGCGGTCTCCGGCCGGGGCGGAAGCACCAGGTCGGGGTAGGCGTGGTGCAGGCCGGCCTGAATGCGGTCGACCAGCACGTCCGTCAGGGATGCCTGGGGCGGGACCGACTGCGAGTCGCGGGTCGCCGCGAGGTCCAGGACCGCGTGCAGGCCGAACGTCGCCGGGTTCGACAGCGACAGGTACGCGGGGGCGGGGGGTGCTTCGGCGTCCGGGACGGGTGCGGTGCCGTCGTCCCAGCCGGCCAGTCTGCGTGCGTCGGCCCGCGGCAGCTGCACGGTGGCGGTGAGGAAGGTACCTTCCTCGTTCGGGTCGTTCCGGTCGGCCTGGCCGGTCCGTTCGGCCGGCACGGGTGATTCCCCTACGCCGTTCGGCCTGCGCAGCTCCACACGGAAGCGGACGTCGTAGAGCCCCGAGTGACCACGGCTGTTGAGCGTCCGCACGGACTCGGCCGTGTTGCCGCTGTAGCTGCTCTCCGCACGCTGGGTCGTCAGGCCGGCCGATCCCGCGACCTGGAGGTTCAAGGCGCCCGCGGGCTGGAGCAGCGCGAACTGAGGGCCGGCGGAGATCCCGAGCGCGGCGCCCTGGGTGTTCTTCTTCTCCGTGGTGGCGGTGGAGCGTTGTGCGTCGGCCTTCTTGACCTCGGTCTTGTCGGATGCCTGGAGCAGTGTGGCATCGACCGGGATCAGCCGGAGTTCGACGGAGCCCAGTGACCGGTTGCCCAGTCCGGCGAAGAGCGGGGCACTGACCACCGTCTCCCCGGAGCTCTGCGCGATCATGGTGCGCAGGCTCTCCTCGCCGAACAGATCGGCCAGTTGGTGGCGGAGGAAGCTGCCGGGGGTCGCCTCGGGAAAGTTCCTGAGTGCCCAGTCCAGCAGCCGGGTCTGAGTGGTGACGCTCAGCGGCGCGAGCAGGTGCGGCCGGGCGCCGGGCGCGAACGTGAACGCGGTGGGCAGCCGGTCCGGGATCGCCGGGTCGGTGACGCTGTCCGGGACCCGCCAGGTGACTCCGTCCTGGATGCGGTAGCGCCTCTGTTCGGCGGTGCCGGCCTGCTGGGTGGCGGCCTGCTGCTGGTTCGCGGGCTGCTCACGGCCCTTCTTGTCCCAGACGCGCGAGGACTCGACGACGATGTGCAGGTCGCTCACATGCAGATGACTGCCGTCCTTGCCGACCGCGGTCACACTGCTCTGGGCACGGCTCTCCTGGGTGTACGTGTAGCCGGCTTCCATGCGCCGCGCGCTGAGGGACACCGACCCGAGCGCGCCGAAGGTCCCCGCGGAGGGACCGAGCGGGACCGCCACTCCGAAGGCGCGGGAGGTGCCGAGGGACTTGGTCTCCGTAGCTCCGGGACGGGTGCGGAGCTCGGTCTCGATCTTGACGGGAGCGTCAGCGGCCTTGGCCTCGGCGGTCTTCGACGCGTCCTTCTTCGATTCGTCCGTCTTGGACGCGTCGGTCTTGGGCGCGTCGGTCCTGGGCGCGTCGGTCCTGGGCACGTCGGTCTTGGACGCGTCGGTCCTGGCCCCCTCCGCCTGCGGTTCCTTTGCCTTCGACGTGGTCGAACTGCCCTCGTTCTCGATTCCGTCCTTGTGCGGTGCGGACTCGGCCACGTCGTCCACGGCGGCCGGCGCCGATGGCTCGGCATGGCGACGCCAGTTCCCATAGCTCTCCACCGAGAGGGAGATCTCCCGGTGGCCGCCGTCCATGGTCGGCAGGACGAAGGTCCGGGGGCTGAGCAGCGTATGCGGACTCTGGGTGAGCACCCGCTTCAACTCGTCGAGCCCGTCAGGGCGCAGACGCCATCCCGTCGCGACGGAATCAGCCAGCAGGTCGACACCTCGGATGGTGATCCGTCCGTGTCCGTGGCCCTTCATCGACTTCGGCAGCATCGCGTTGTCGTCGAACGTGACGAACCCACCGGACCGCTCCGGTGGGAGCGGATCCACGCCGTGGCTCAGCAGCGGAGGGGCGAAGGCCGCAGTCTCCACCTTCACGCCCGGGTTCTCGATCCGGCGGAACACCTCGTCGCGGAGGGCCTCCTCGGTCGTCAGGTCCGGACGGTCGCGGCGTGCCCGGTACATCCGCTGCTCGTACTCGTCCGCCGAGAGGGCGTTCAGGGCCTTGTCGCGGGCCGCGGGCTGCTGCTGCACGCCCGACGAGCCGGCCGGTGAGGAGCCGTCACCGCCAGGGCCGCCCGGCGGCTCCTCGTTCTCCTTCACCGGGCTCTCGGAGTCCTTGGGGAAGGAGGCCACGGAATCGGTGTCGTCGTCGACCGACGTCCTGCCGGACGGCACGTCCGCATCACGGTCGCCCTCGTGACCGGCCTTGTCGTCGGAGTCGAGGCCGGATGTGTCATCAGCCTTCGAGCCGGACGTGTCATCGGACTTGAGAGCGACATCGTTGTTCGCTTCGGGTTCCGAAGTGGTCCGCGTGTCGGTGAGGGACCGCGTGTCGTCCTCGGTCCGTGTACGCACACGACGGGTGTTCGGCGACGGCAGGTCGTCCCGCTCCCGTGAGTGCAGGCTGTCACCGTCCTTCCCCCCGGACTCCGACACATCGTCCAACTGCCGCGGAGCCTCCGTCAGCTGCTCGCCCGGCGGCACCGGAGCGCGCCGGTCCCGTTCGGCGCCGGCCGGCCGCGGGGTCTTCCCCGCATTGCCGCCACCCTCGTCGACGTTCGCCCGGGAGACCGGATTGCGCACGGTTGCCGACGGCCCGGCATTCGAGGGGCCCGACGTGTCCGTCAGATCCGTGTCCTGGACGTCCGGGCTCTTCTCCGGTACGGCGTCGTCCGCCTTGGGGGTACCGGGCTCATCGCCGGTGGCGACCAGGTTCCGCAGGCGTTCCACCAGTGTGCGGGCGTCATGGGCGGCCTGTTCACGTATCTCTTCGGGCAGCTTGTCGAGCGAGCGGTCGATACGCCGGTCCAGGTCCCGCAGGCGGTCCGGAGCACGCAGTTCCCGCTCCAGGCGCTCCTGCCCCTCACGCCTCAGCTCCGCCGTCTCCGCGTCGTAGCCGTCGAGGATCCGGTCGATGGCCTGCGGGTCGTCCGCCGCCTCGGCCAGCCTGTTCTGCCATGCGGCACGGCGTTCGGTGCTGCGCTGCGCCCCCTCGGGGTCGCCGTCCGCGATGGCCTTCAGACGACGGTCACGCTCCAGCTGTGCCATCCGGTCGAGCTGCTCCCGCTCGACGGCCTGCCTCGCCGTGTCGTCCTCGGCGTTCGCGCGCCGGTCTTCCCACTGCTGCCGCTCCTCGCGCGACATCCCGGTGTCGTCCGTGCCCTCGCGCAGCCGGTCGAGCCGCTCCTCCAGAATCCGGTCGTTCTCCGCCCGGGAGTCCCCGGACCGGTCCCGGGCGGGGGTGCCGTCGCCGCCGTCGCCACCGGGACCGTCCTGCGGCGGTGGCAGCGGTTCGGAGGACTCCTGCTGGTGGCCGCCCTCACGCAAGGCGTCCAGCCTCGCCCGGAAGGACGCCAGTTCGGCTTCCCTGCCGAGGGTGACCGTACGGCGTTCGTACTGCGCGTCGAGGTCGCTTCCCCGCCCCGGTCCTTCGAACCGGCTCTTCCAGGTGGCCAGCTCCGTCTCGGATGCCCCGAGATCCCGCAAGGTCGCGAGCCGTCGCGACGTCTCCAGCTCGGCGTCGTAGTCGGCTTGCACCCTGCGGAGATCCTCGGGGGTCGCCGCCTGCTCCCGGCGGTCCTCCCATTCGAGGAACCGCTCGCGGTCCATGCCCGCTTCTTCGGCGTCGGCCCGCCGGTTGTCGGCCAATTGCTTCCCGAGCGCCTCGGGGGTGCTGTCGGCGCGGGCGCTCAGTTCGGACCCGAGGGTGCCGAGACGGTTCTCGAACTCGTCCAGCAGCTGGGTCGTGCGACGCGGATCGCCGCCGAGGGCCGACTGCTCGATGTCGAGGGCATGGCGCAGCCACTCCGTACGGCGCATGCCCAGCTGCGCGGCCCGTGCCTCGTATCCGCCGTCCATATGACGGCGGAACTGCTGGAGTCGTTCACCGAGACCGTGCACGGCGACGAGGTCGCCGAGTTCCCGCAGGCCGTCGGCGGCATCGGCGTGCCTGCCCGCCCGGACGTCGTCCCGGATGCGCTCGCTCAGCCGCTGCCGTGTCTCCCGGTCGACGCCCACCCGCCGCGCATCCGCCAGCAGGGCGTCGGTCTCCCGCTCCACGTCCTTGGTCAGCCTGCGCTGCTCGGTGGGGGCCAGGCCCTCGGGCACGACGGGCAGCTGCTCCAGCCGGGTCACCGGGTCGTCGGTGAGGCCGCCCAGTTCGTCGAGGCGCGTGATCAGCGCATCGACATCGCCGTCGTTGTGCTCGTCGAAGCCGTCGCGGAAGGGCAGTTCGTCCTGCGACTCCGTACGGAGAGGATTCGGCGAGTCATCCGTGGCCGGCCCCGTCCCGTCGTTCCCGCTTTCGGTCCGCTCCGTCTCCGGCCGGCTCTCGGCCGGGGGCTCGGTGCCGGGCGGGGCCTCGGGAACGTCCGGGAACACGAGGTCCGGTTCGCCCTCCGCGAAGGGCGGGGCACCGGGTTCGTTCTGCGGGACGTCGGGGAACAGCGCATCGAGCCCGTCCGGGGACGGACCTGTGGGTGTCTGCTGACGCGATCCGCCGGGGGAGACGCCGGCACCCGGGGCCGTGGACACGGTCGGTACGGGGCGCGGCGGCGCTGCGATGCCGCCCGCACCGTTGTACGGGAGGGCTCCGTCGCCGTCGAGGCCCGGCGTCGTCCCGTCGGGATCCGGTCCGCCGGCGCCCTCCTCCTCCAGGGCCGCGCGGTACTGCTCACGGAGTTCGTCCACCCGTGCGGGGCGGCCGAGACCGTCCGAGTCGCCCTCGCGCAGCTTTGCCATCCGTGCCGCCAGGTCGGAGTCCGAGTGGTCGGAGTGGTCGGAGTCGTTCGAGTTCTGCCGGTCCTTGAGCCGGTCCAGGCGCTCCTGAAGGCGATCGAGGTCGTTCGCGGTCCGGTTTCCCGGCCCGGAGTCACTGGACCGGCTGGACGACGCCACGCCTGAGCCGTCGTCGGACGTCTGCGGAAGGTCGTTCCGCGGTACGTCGGGCAAGTCCGCCAGGAGCCGCTCCGCCTCCGGCGACAACACCGTGCCCAGCGTGGTGTCGGGTACGTCCGGGAGGCCCTCCAGAAGCGTGTTCACGTCCGTGAGTTCCTGCGTCACGTTCTCGTGTACCTGGTCCGGGGAGGGCGGCGTCTCGGGTACGTCCGGGAGGCTGTTCAGCAGGAGGTCCAGCTCAGGCACCGAGTCCGGCGGTACGGGTGGTTCGGGCGTGGGGGAGCTGGTGGTCGAGTCGCCGGAGTTGTTCGCGGCGTTGGTGTTGTCCGAGCTGGTGGTCTCGTTCGTATGGCCCGTGAAGTTGCCGTCGTTCGTGCTGTTCGTGAAGTTCGTGTCGTTCGAACTGGTGGCGAAGGAGGGGGCGGACGCCTCGGGCAGGTCGTACGGTGCGGCGTTCCCGTCGTCGTCGCTCGAATACAGCGTCCGGTTGTCCGAGAAGTCGTCCGCGTCCAGGTAGTACAGGCTGCCGCTGTCCGAGGCGTTGTCGTCGCCGCTCCGCAGCGACACGTTGTCCGAACCGGAGTCCGAGGCCGAATCGGTGAGCGTGCGGTTGTCGGCGTCGTTCCTCGGGCCGGAGCCGTCGCGCACCGTCGTGTTCGACTCGGTGTTCGGCCGGGGCGCGGTGGACGGTGGGGTGGGCGAGTCGGACGAGAAGACCGGAGGGCGCGGCGGCGGAGCGGCCGGGGGACCCTGGACCGCGTGGTGCAGGGCCTGGAAGCCGTGCGCGACTCCCCGGCCCATGACGCCGCCCGCCGCGCCCGCGGCCGCCGTCCAGCCGCTGACCGTGAACTTGTGCTCGGGCCCGAAGATCAGGTTGTACATGCCCTCGGTGACCACGGCGTGGCCCGATTCGCCGGCGATCTCGCCGACGAAGTTGCCGATCCGGAAGCCGATGTTTCCTTCGATGTTCTTGCTGATGGTCTGTACGAACGAGCCGGGCAGGTCGTGGGAGAGCGCACGTACCCCGTTCTCCCCGAGGTCCTTCACGTACGGCTTGAGCGCGTCGTCCAGCGAATGGGTCAGCCCCTGCCAGTCGGCCTTGCCTCCCCAGTTCTTGACCATCGCCTCGCCGTACTCGCGGCCCAGGTTCCGGGCGGTCTCGTTGCCGAGGGAGTCCCCGAGGTTCTTCTCGAAGGCGTTCGCGAAGTCCTTGACGACCTCCCGGCCGACCGCTCCGGCGGCCGCCCCCCTCGCGCCGTCCGCCCCCACATGGTTCAGGGATTCGTTGGTCCGGCCCATGATGTTGCCCAGGCGCTCGCCGAGCTTGCGGGCGGACTCCTCCGAGATCGTCTGGCCCGCGGCACCCGCTCCGGCCCTTCCGCCGGCTCCGGCCGCGCCGTCGCCCGCGGCTCCCGCGCCCGCACCCGCGCTGCCGGCGCCCTTGCCGGCGCCCGCACTCGCGGCTCCGGCACCCTTGCCTGCGGCACCGGCCCCCGCGCCACCCGCACCCTTGCCGAGACCGCCCGCCCCCGCCCCGCCCGCGCCCTTGCCGATACCGCCCGCCCCCGCGCCACCGGCACCCTTGCCCGCGGCACCGGCCCCCGCCCCGCCCGCGCCCTTGCCGAGACCGCCCGCGGCCTTGCCCGCACCGCCTGCGGCACCGCCCGCGCCCTTGCCGCCCCCGGCCAGCCCCTTGCCCAGCACGTTCCCCGCGTCATTGCCGAGGATCTTGCCCAGCCCCTTGCCGGTCAGGTTGCCGAGCAGCTTGCCGAGCCCGCCGCCCAACAGTGCGAACGGCCCGCCGAGCGCACCGCCGATGGCGGCGAACTTCGCGGCGTCCGCGGTGAAATCCTTGTTCCACTCCGTACGGTCGCCGCGGCCCATCTGGGTGAGCTGGAGGATGGAGTCGAGCAGCAGACCGCCGATGAGGCCGGTGATGGTCTGCATGATGATCTGGGTCAGCAGGAACTTGAGGATCAGCGCAGCCATGGCACGGAACGCGGCGATCGCGGCGGCCGCCCAGATCTCGGACAGCCCGGCGGTCACCGGCATCAGGGCCTGGGCCAGGGCTATCTGCGCGACGAGCAGGGCCAGTTGGCCGAAGATCATCCACTTGGTGTACTCGATGTCGGCAGCAGTCTTGTGGGCGTTCTTCGACAGCTTGATGGCGTCCTCGTAGGCCCGTTCGAGGATGCTCTCGTTGCCGTTCGTCCGCTCGACGAACTGCCGCGCGTACGTCACGAACCGTGTCGCGGTCTCGCCCTCGAAGTCCTCGTCGACGCGGCTGACGACCTGCCGCAGAAGCTCCTCCACCTCACGGAACTTCTCGGCCATCTGGCGATACTCGTCACTGACCACCCGCAGGGTGTCCTCGTTCGCCTGCGGGAAGGGCATGCCGGTCAGAGTCTTGAGGAGGGTTGCCCACCCCTCGGAAACCTCAATCGCCATTGTGTGGTGCCGCGTCTTCGGAGTTCGGCCGGCTCAGCCGGCGGCCATGTGGTTGGCGTCGTCCTCGGCGTCGTTCAGGATGACCGAGGCGTTGTTGCCGCTGATGCCGACCATTTCGAGCAGATCGGAGAGGCCTTCGAGGCCGTAGGTGAGCCCCTTGCCCGTCGAGTCGACGAACTTGTGGTACTCCTTCGCGTACACATCGTCCCGGCCGCCCGCCGTCCTGTTCTCCAGGTTGATGTTGTCGTTGAGGACGCCCAGTTCACCGACGATCCTTGAGATGGCGCCGAACTGAGTGAACCGTCGCGGGAGATCCCCCGGAACGCTCAGGGTTCCGTCAGCCATAGAACTCGTCCTCCTCGCCACGGTTCGCGGACGGCTTGCGCCCGCCGCCCAGCACCGTCTCCGTCAGCCCCTCGGGCTGCATCGCGCGCAGCGGAGCGAGCAGATCGTCCAGCTCACCACCGCCGAAGAAGCCGCTCGCCAGCTCCTCCTGACTGCCCATCAACGGCCGGACCGAGCCGGTGACCTTGGAGTTCATCTCCGTACGTGCCGCGTTGACGGTGGTCTTCAGTACCTCGGCAAGCTGGGCCCCCGGCATCGTGCGGTAGCCCTCGGTGTGGAATTTGAAGGAGAGGATCTCGCCGTGGGCGTTGACCGAGGCGGTCACCATCCGGTCCTTGGAGGTTGCCGAGGCGGATGCCCTGGCCAGTTCCTCCTGGACCTGCTGGATCATCTTCGTCTGTTCCGCGAGGCCGGCCATGGCCTCCGCGAGCTGTTCCTGGAACGACACCATCAGTACTGCTCCTTCTTGCCTTCCGCCACCGCTTCCAGCACGTCGACCGCGCGGGACAGGTCGTCCGCGGACAGCCGCAGAGCGACGGGGCCCGTCGGGTTGAGGTACAGGTCCTGGCCTTCGGGTACGAGTGCGAACGCCTCGGAGACGGGCAGCACCCGATGGGCGAGCGCGCCCGCCCGCTCCAGATGGGCGGGCGCGGTGAACACCGGCACCACCGGGTCGCCGTCCGGGGTACAGGCGCTGACCGCACCACCGCCGGGAGCGGTCAGCACGGCCAGTTCGGCCGTGACCACGGCCATGGCGACGCCCTCGACCGGGCCGTAGCCGGTAGCCGCGAGCTGCATGGCGGCATCCACGTCGTCGGTCGGTTCGGGCCAGCCGAGCATGCCGGGAGACGGCCGGTACTCGTCGTTCCGCTGCCATTCGACGATCTCGCCGTCGGCGTCGGAGCGCCACTGCCCGATCACCGCCCACAGCGGCGGTTCGCCTTCTCCGCTCCACGCGGGGTCCACCGTGCCGAACCAGTGCTCGGGTGCGGTGCGCGCGGCCGCGCGGATGTCGTCAGGCACCGGCGGCATGGCGGGATCCTTGCTCCCGGTGGGTATCCCGCCCGCTTCTGCACCTGCGGAACTCATCGTCCGATCACGCCCGTTCCGGCGTCGGGCTCGGTGCCCCACACCTCTTCGTCCTCCGAGAGCCATACGTTGCGCTGCCGGTCACCGCCGTTGGCTCCGCCACCCGGGGCACCACCGCCGCCGCCCATGCCCATCGGCGGCATGAAGGGCATGCCGGTCCCCGTCCCGCCCCCCGCTCCGCCCCGCCCGAGGGCGCCGAGCGACTGGGTGGACACTTTGCCCTGTGTCGGCGGGACAGCCGGGTTCGCGGGCAGCCCCATGGCGGCACGGGCGCGGTTGCTGAGCCCGGACACCACGGAGGTCGGCTCGCGGATCGCGTTGCCGTTGCTGTCGACCATCCTGCGGAGATTCTCGGAGGCTCCCTTCGAGCCGCCGAAGTGATCACCGCTCGACGTGGACGGACGGCGCTGACCGTTCAGCAGCTCGTCGAGCGTCTTGGGGTTGCGGATCTTCAGGTTGTTGCTGCTCTCGGTGATGTGCTTGCCCTGCGGGTCGCTGATGGTGCCGTCGGCGTTGATCCGGGAGCCGGGCGGAACGGTGAGCTTCCCGCCGTACATGTTGGTCAGGGGCTTGCCGTCCGCGCCGATCAGGTTTCCCTGGGCGTCCACCCTGGTGCCCTTGGGGACGATGATGTTGCCCTCGGCGTCGATCCCGAGGCCACGCGGCGGGTTCCCCCCTGAGGTGGAGCCGTTCGGAAGCGTCGGCGGCTTCGGGCCGGCGGGCGAGATGATCTTGCCGCCGGGGCCGATGGTGGAGCCGGGTGGCACGACCAGGGGCCTGCCGTCCGCACCGAGGACCGGCTTGCCCTTGGAGTCGGTGACGGCTCCGGTCTTGGGGTCGATGCGCGAGCCGGCCGGCAGCCCGCCGCTTCCCAGGGGGTTGTTCGTGCCGGAGGTGCTGCCATTGGGGCCGGTGATCGGATTCGGACCGAGGCCGAGGCCGCTCGTGCCGGGGCCCTTGGACGAGGACTCGGTCCCGCTCGGCCCCGTCACCGGTGGCGGGCCGCCGAGGCCCAGATCCCCGCCGCCGCCTCCGCCGCCGCCTCCGTCACCGGCTCCGGCTCCGCCTCCGTCACCGCCCGCGCCGTTGCCGAACATCTCCTTGAACTTGTTGAGGAAGTCGTCGGTACCGCCTGCGCCACCGTCACCTCCGGCACCCGCGTCACCGTAGAAGTCCTTCTGCTCCTCGGGCGTCAGCGAGATGGTGAACGTCGGCTTCACGACGGAGTTCGCGTCGGAGAGCGTCCCGCTCGCCTTGTCGTAGGCAGTCGCGAGTTCGAGCATCGTCTGCGCGGACGCGTCGTCCAGCCCGGTCTTGACTTCGGCGAGCCAGCTCAACTTGGCTTCGCCTTCCACACTTTCGAAATCCAGACCGTCGACCGTGTCCCGGTACGCCGAAGTGAAGGTCTTGGCTCCCAATGCCTTCAGAAATTCGGCGCGGAGGTGGGTGAAGGGCATGGAGGTGGCACCTGGTTCGCGGGGCTTCTCTCCTGCGACAACAGGCACAACCTCGCGCTTTTCGAACCAATCCCAGGCATTCTTCGCCAGAACATCTATGGTCGCGCTCAGCTTGGTGCCCACGGCGTCCAAGTCATTCTTGATTGCGCCACTCATGTAGAAGGACTGTGTCTCCAGGAGGGAACGCTTGACCGCTAGGAGCACGGCTTCGAAGAGAGCCGCGGACTTTCCTTCGAGCTCCTCCGAGCCGTTCCCCACGCTCTCGGCCCACTTATTGAACTCGACCGCCCAACCGCCGGTCCACAGATCCAGATTGTTGAACACGTCGGCTGCTTTTTTGGACATCAGCAGATTGGTGTCCTTGTTGGTACCTGCCCAAATGGAGCCGAAGATGGCCCCAGCGGCCCCCGTGAAATCACTCAACGGCCCCGGGCCGTTGCCGAATTCATTCCAGTCATATCTGAATCCGAAAACGAGGTACGGCTTGTTCGATCTGGAGGCAAAATAGTATGCCTTGTACGAGTCGAACATCCAGTCCTTGCCGTCGCTCCTCGTAGCGGTATCGGACCAGGCCCCGTTCACCGCTGAGGCAATCCACCGCTTGGACCCCGGCCCCGCCACAAGATTCCGGTCCGGAAGCTTGGTGGTGCCGTCGTGAAACATGGCGAGGATTTCCTCCCACTTGGCCGGCATCCCGGGGGGCACCGCGACCATGGTTTCACTTTCCCTTCGGGGTCAGGATCTCGGAGAACTCGTCGGCAAGGGCACCACCGATGCTCGTCGAGTCGTCCTCGGCGTCCTTGTGCTTGGCCTCGACGTCCCGCAGGCTGGCCGAGAAGTTGTTCAGGAGCGTGAGGGCCGTCTCGTACCGGGTTCGCATGCTCGCGCGATACGTCTCCAGCTGACCTTCCAGCGCCTTCGCCTGTGTGCACTTCTCGGGGTTTCCGATGGCGAGCGGGATCTTCGATCCCAGGCTCACATAGTCCGGCTTGACCGTGAGGTCGCGGCGGAACCTGGGGATCTCCTGGTTGGCGTATCTGAGATAGACGCCGTCGGTCGACTGGAAGATGCCGCCCGGATTCGCGTCGTCAGCCATGCTCACACCTCACAAGTCGATTCGGTCGGTCGGGTCAGCTGCCCTGGAGGTTGTTCAGACCGCGGCCGCCGTCGAGGTCCCCGTCGATCTGCCGGGAGTGCATGCGCTGAAGAGTTGTCCGGGCCACCCCGTACTGCTCGTCGAGCTGCAGCTTGATCCGGGCCAGCTCCGCCTGGAACTCCTCCCAGGAGGTACGGGTCTGACCGTTCAGGGTGTCGCGCAGCGCGCCGAAGTTCTTCTCCATCCAGGCGAGCGCCTCCTTCATCTCCTGCTGGGCCGCGTCCATGTTCTTGATGGCGTCCAGGACCCCTTGGTGGCTGATCTTGACGGTCATGAAGGAACTCCTCGTGAGGCAGTTAAGAGAGCGGGGAAGGAAAGGCGGGGAGGGAGCCGGGAAGAAAAGGCGGGGAGAGAGCCGGGGAAGGTCACCCGGGGTTGATCGTGCCGGCGATACCGGCGGCGTAGCCGGTCGCCTCGTGCTCGGCGTCGGTGAGGAGCCGGTTGGCCATCGCAGTGCCCTCCCGGAAGAACTGGGTGCGCTCCATGACCCGGCTGTGCGCCCTGAGCCACTCGTCGATGCCCGCCGCGTGGGTCTCCGAGGAAACGGCCTGGTAGGCACTCCGCACCTGGCCCTGGATGGTCCTGACCTTGCGGCCCGCATCATCCATGTCGCGAAGATGCTGGTCCAGCGTCTTCAGCGTCTCGAGCATCGCTGTTTCATCGTTGGACAGGCCGTCGGCCGAGTTGACGTTGAAGCCGGAGACATCAGGCATGGGGGGTCCTCCTGGACACTGCGGGAACTTGGCGGCGCCACGGGCGCACGGCAGGCCGGCCACCGGGAATCAGGCGCTCCGGTAGTCGACGGATCATCAGGCTAATACGCCGTACGGGATCTTGGTGCGAACGTGCCCCGATAATCTTAGAGTTCATCTTCGATACGTGTGTGAGCTGCGGAAACGCCGGAGAAAGCGCATGCCTCCCGGTGCTCCTATCCTCAAAGAAACCTCAATTCCCTTAAGCCGGAGGGCAATCGGCTATCAGGGTGTCGTGTCCTTCGGGGCTTCCACGAGTCCCTGCGCCAGCAGGGCCGTGTCGTCCAGCGCGGGCCCCGACGCGAGCATCCCGAGGACGCCTGACGGGATGGGCACGGACTGATCGACTCGGTACCCGAGCCGCTGGAGTCCCTTCTCGCCCCCGGGGACCGGGTATTTGGCACCCGACTCGGTGACCAGGTAGTGGGCCGTGCCGGTGCCCGCCGAGGAGAGTGCCGTGACGAGGGCACCGCCCTCCGGACGTACCGCGAACATGTCGGCGGTCCCGGAACCCGCCGTGATTCCGGGCTGGTTGGAGACCGCCCGGCCCCCCACCGCAGCCGCGCGGGGCAGGACGACCGAGACCGTCGGCCTGCCGTCCGCGGTGCCGACGACGGCACATACGCCCTCGCCCGCGCCGACCGGACCGGGCCGGGGCAGACCGGTCGGGACCGTACCGCCCCCGGCTCCCACGAGCCGGGTCGCCTTCGGGTCCTGATGGCGCGCCAGGTCGTCCGGGCCGATCTTCTGCAGGGCGACGGCTCCTCCGGCGTAGGCGGTCCGCTGGGTACGCGGATCGCCCTTCAGCAGCGCCTCCTCCAGCGCGGTGACCTCGGTCAACCCGCGCTCCGTCAGCAGGTAGTGGCCGCCGGAGCCGTCGAAGAGCTGCCCGATCCGTGTCGGGCGGCCGGCCAGCGACGGACCCGCCTTGCCGCGTCCCGCCACTTCCGGCACCGCCAGATCCGGGCCCGGCGGCAGCGCGTTGAGGAAAGCGTCCGGGACCGGATACGCCCCGTCCGGGTCGTAACCCAGCGCCTGGAGCGCGTAGTTCGCGGTGTTCAGCCGCATCCGGGTGCCGTGCCAGAGGAGGTACGTGGTGCCGCTCGGGACGGTACGGACCAGGGTGGCCCCGTCCGAGGTGACGGGCCTGCCCTTGGCGGTCAGGCCGACGGCCAGGGTGAGGAGCGGCTCCGAGGCGGCGTCGGGCCGGGTGGCGCACACCGACCAGGCCTCGCGGCTCAGCGCGCTCGCCTGCGGCAACGGATCCGGCGCGCCGACGATGCCCAGGGTCGCGCCGCGCGGGGCGTCCTCGATGGAGGCGGGCTTGACGCTCACCACCTTCATCCGGTCACCCGCCAGCAGTCTGGCCGAGGTCTCGTTGAGGACCGGGTGGAGGACTCCGTCGAGCGTGAGGTAGCGGGCTCCCGAACGTTCGTCGAGCACCAGCGTTCCGGTGGCCTTCCACGCGTTCGAGCCGCCGGGCACCACCAGCCCGTACACCCCGACGATGAGCGCGGCCAGGGTCGCGACCACGAGGCCGATGATGAAACCCTTCGTGGTCCGCCGGTGTGCGGACTCGGGGGCGTCCGGGTCGTCCCGGAGCATTCCCAGTGACAGTCGGCTCATGACGAACATGTGCGCGTGGACCTGGTCCCGCCTGGACTGCATTCCTTGCCTTTCCGACCGGGCATCGGCCCGGCGCGCGAGGGCCCGGGACACCGGGGCTTTCGGCCGCCGGGCCCCGGGAACCGCCCGCTGTCCGGCGGCGGACGCCGGACAGCGGGCTCAGCTGTTGAGGCCCCGCAGGTACTGGTAGAGACCGGCGACGAGCAGGGCCAGCGGGACGAGAACGATGGCGAAGAGCAGATGGAGCAGGTCGACCGCGCGCCCCCAGTAGGGCACCAGGCGTCGGCCGGGGAGCGTCCAGCCCGTGATGGCGAGCGCGGCCGCGACGGCCAGCAGACCGGCGAGCAGCAGCGGCCGGGTCCCGTCGTCGGTCCGCAGGACCAGCTGCACCGTCAGCAGTACGGAACCGTAGGCGGCCGGCAGGACGACGGCGAGCCGCTGCCAGGCGCCGCCGATCCCCCGTGCGTGCGTGAACATCAGCGCGCACAGGACCAAGGCCAGGGCGAGCGGCGCCCAGGACGTCTCGAACGCCAGCACCGTGAGGCAGCCCGCGGCCACCAGCCCGGTGGCAACGTAGAGACCTGTGAGGTAGCTGTCGGCGACGGCGCTGCGGGCGGCGATCCGCTCGTCCGGGGTGGGCTCGATGCCCTCCTGGAGCTGGCCCGCGTTGGTGGGCAGCAGCGGCACCTTCAGTCCGGACAGGCGGAACGCCAGGGACGGCAGGAAGTGCCCCAGCAGGACGACCACCAGGATCAGCGGGGCGGCCGTGCCGGTGGCCGGGACGCCGCAGAGCATCACGGCTCCGCCGATCGCCCCGAGAACCGCGGCCAGGGCGGCGGCCAGGAACAGCGGGGCGCACGCGCCCACGGCGGCCAGCGCGAACACGGCGGCACCGGCCGCCGCGGAGCAGCCCGCGAGCAGCCGGGCGCCCAGTTCTGCGTCGGACGCGGCTCCCTGGGGTACCAGGGCTCCGGCCAGGGCGAGGTAGGGAACGGCTGCCGCGCCGAGCGAGGCGCCCGCGCCGATGTCGCCGACCGCTCGTGAGGCTGCCGCCGCACCGGCCAGCAGGAGGGCCGCGGTCGCCGCCGCGCAGACCGTTCTGAGCCCCGTGGAACCGGGCAGCAGCAGGAGCAGCAGGCCGGTGGCCAGGGTGCACAGGGCGAGCGCGGTCATGAGGTGGTGCGACCACACCGGCCGCCAGGAGTCGGAGCGTTCACGCAGCCGGCTGGAGAGTCCGTCGACGAGGTCGTCGTAGTGGATCTCGGGGAGGGCGTCCCCGCGCAGGCGCAGATGTACCGTTTCGCCGTCGTGCAGGCCCAGGTCGCCGAGGGTGTTCTCGTCGTCGAGGGGTTCCTGGCCGAGGCGTTGGAGCACCCAGCCGCCCGCCTGCGCACCACGCTCGTAGAGGTCGGTGCCCCCGTGGTCGACGATGGTCGGCAGCAGATCGGCGAGCACGATGTCGGACGGTACCGCGAGTTCGACGGAGCGGTCGGGCGTCAGCACCGTGAGGCGGCACAGAGGTGCCGCGGATATGTCGGTCAAGCGCGTTTCATCGCCTTCCAGGACAGTGGTCGACGCGGTCAGATTGATCACATTAACTTGTGCGTGCAGTCTGTACGTTGTGGGGTGCCGTCAAGATCGTCGGTACCGCCCCCACCCGCCCCGCGGCCTGCGTTCCCGCACCGTCGGCCGTACCGCAGGCGTTTGACGTTCCGTCATCCAGAAGACGCGTCACGGCAACCGCCGGCACCCCTCAGGAAGGCGATTCCCTTTGAGCGTGGTCCTCTTCAAGAGGCCTCCCCGGCGTCTTGGCCCCGAGATGCCCCATGGCGAACTGAGCCTCCAGGAGCCGCCCACGGTGCCGGAGACGCAGAGCGCGATGGGCAACATGATCACGTACATGCCGATGGCGCTCAGCTCGCTCGGCATGGTGCTCATCTTCCTGCGTCCCGGCAGTGGCGGCGGCCCCATGATGTATGTCGCCATCGGCCTGATGGCGCTGTCGGCCGTCGGCATGCTGGTCTCGCAGATCGTCCGGGCTTCCGGGGACCGCAAGCGGGCGCTGCTCGGTGAGCGGCGCGACTACATGCGGTACCTGTCGATCAGCCGCAGGCGCGTACGCAAGGTGATCACCCAGCAGCGGGAGGCGCAGGCGTGGTCCCACCCGGACCCGGCGTCCCTGTGGAGCCTGGTGCCGACGGCCAGACTGTGGGAGCGGCGGGCGGCGCACGCGGACTTCGCCGAGGTGCGGATCGCGCTGGGCGAGCAGCAGTTGGCGACCAAGCTGACACCACTGAGCACCAAGCCGGTGGAGGATCTGGAGCCGCTGTCCGCGCACGCCCTGCGGCGCTTCATCAAGGCGTACGGCACCGTGCCCGACCAGCCGGTCGCGCTCTATCTGCGTACCTACGCACGCGTCCTGCTCCAGTCCGAGGAGGCGGAGAGGGAGGCCGCGCACGCGATGGTGCGGGCTCTGCTGGCGCAGCTGAGTGTGTTCCACGCGCCGCAGGACCTGCGGATCGTGGTGCTGGCGGACCATGACCGCCGGGACGCCTGGGAGTGGGTGAAGTGGCTGCCGCACGCCCAGCATCCGACGGACGTCGACGGCGGGGGCCCGGTGCGGCTGGTCACCGATTCCGTCCTGGGTCTCGAATCGCTGCTCGGCGAGGAACTGACCGGTCGGCCCGCCTTCGAGACGGATGCCGTCCCGAGCACCGAGGAGCCCTACTGCGTCGTGGTCCTGGACAGCGCCCGGACGCCCGCCGACTCCCGGCTGGCCACCGACGGCTACCGCAACACGGTGACGCTGGACGTGTCCGGTTCCCTGCCCTGGCGTCCGTCCCGCCACACCCTGCGGCTGCGGATCGCCGGGCAGCGGCTGGAGCTGGTCAGCACCGACCGGTCGGGGAAGGAGACCACGTCCGCACTCGGCAGGCCCGATGTGCTGGGCCCCCGGCGGGCCAGGGCACTGGCCACGCTGCTGTCCCCCTACCGGATGGGCATCACCACGGACAACGGTGAGGCGCTCACCTCGGACGTGCAGCTGACCACCCTGCTCGGCCTCCCCGACCTGCACACCGTCGATCTGGACGCCGTGCGCGACGACCGCAGCGAGCGGGCCAGGCTGCGGGTGCCGCTGGGGCTGGCCGGTGACGGCACCCCGGTGGAACTGGACATCAAGGAGGCGGCGCAGGGCGGAATGGGCCCGCACGGCGTGCTGATCGGCGCGACGGGTTCCGGCAAGTCGGAGCTGCTGCGGACCCTGGTGCTGGCGCTGGCGCTCACCCACTCCTCGGAGAAGCTGAACTTCGTCCTGGTCGACTTCAAGGGCGGCGCCACGTTCCTGGGCCTGGACGGTCTGCCGCACACCTCGGCCGTGATCACCAACCTCGCCGACGAGTCCTCCCTGGTGGACCGCATGCAGGATGCCCTGCACGGTGAGCTGATGCGCCGCCAGGAACTGCTGCGCAGCGCCGGGAACTACACGTCGGCGTTCGAGTACGAGACGGCGCGGGCGGCGGGGACCGGCCTGGAACCGCTGCCGACGCTCTTCGTGGTGGTCGACGAGTTCAGCGAACTCCTCTCCGCACACCGCGACTTCATGGACCTGTTCGTGATGGTGGGACGGCTCGGCCGCAGCCTGGGCGTGCATCTGCTGCTCGCCTCGCAGCGGCTGGACGAGGGCCGGATGACCCAGCTGGAGTCGCATCTGTCGTACCGGATCGCGCTGCGGACGTTCTCCTCGATGGAGAGCCGTGGCGTCCTGGGTGTGCCGGATGCCTACCAGCTGCCCTCCGTACCCGGCAGCGCCATCCTCAAGAAGGACACCGGGACCCTGGTCCGGTTCAAGGCCGCGTACGTCTCCGGGCCCTATCAAGGGGTCCGCAGGGTCGGCGCGTCGGCCGTCGCCGGTCAGGTGGTCCCGTACCGCACGGAGTGGACCGCGCCCCGGCTCCCCGCGCCCGACCCGGAGCCGCAGCCGGTGGCGGAGGAGAGCGAGGAGTCCCTGCTCGCGCTGGCCGTGTCCCGGATGCGGGAGGGCGGCAGGCCCGCGCACCGGGTCTGGCTGCCGCCGCTGGACAGCCCGCTGTCGCTGGACGTCCTGCTGATGGGCGTGGAGCCGCACGCCGAGCGGGGTCTCACCACCATCGATCCCGAACTGCACGGCACGCTGACGGTGCCGGTGGGCATCATCGACCGGCCCTTCGACCAGACCCGCGAACCCCTGGTCGCCGAGTTGTCCGGCGCGGGCGGGCACGTCGGTATCGCGGGCGGTCCGCAGAGCGGCAAGTCCACTCTCGTACGCGACCTGATCATGTCGCTCGCGCTCACGCACACGCCACGCGAAGTCCAGTTCTACTGCCTGGACTTCGGCGGCGGTTCACTCGGTTCGCTCCGCGATCTGCCGCATGTGGGCGGTGTGACGGGCCGACTGGACCTGGAGCGGGTGCAGCGCACACTGGCCGAGGTGCACGGGCTGGTGGCCCGGCGCGAGAAGCAGTTCGCCGAGCTGGGCATCGACTCCATGGCGACGCTGCGCGCCCGCCGGGCCGCCGGTGAGATGCCCGACGAGCCGTACGGCGATGTGTTCCTCGTCGTCGACGGCTGGGGCACGATCCGCCAGGACTTCATGGACATCATGGACACCTTCACGGCGCTGGCGGCGCGGGGGCTCAACTACGGTGTGCACCTCATCGTGGCGGCGGGCCGCTGGTCGGAGATCCCCACTGCGCTGCGGGACCAGCTCGGCACCCGCTTCGAGCTGCGGCTCGGCGACAGCATGGACTCCATGATCAACATGCGGGCCGCCGCGACCATCCCCAAGTCGCCCGGCCGAGGCATGACCGACTCCAAGCACCACTTCCTCACGGCTCTGCCCCGGCTGGACGGCGGCGACAGTTCCTCGGACCTCGGGGCGGGCGTCGCCGACGCGGTGGCCCAGGTGGCCGAGCACTGGCAGGGCCCGCCCGCACCCGCGGTCCGCACCCTGCCGGCGGTCCTGGAACCCTCCGAGCTGCCCGACGCCGAGGTCGGCGCGGACGGCGATCTCCGCCTGCCGCTGGGCCTGGAGGGCAACCAGCTCGACGTCATGTGGCACGACTTCGCACAGACGGCGCACCTGGTGGTGGTGGGCGACGCGGAGACCGGCAAGAGCAACCTGCTGCGCTCGGTCTGCCAGGCGGTCGCCGACCGCTACACCCCCGCCGAGGCGCGGATACTGCTGATCGACTACCGGCGCGGGCTGCTGGAGAGCGTCCCCGAGTCGCACCGGCTGGGCTACGCAGTCTCCGTCGACGTACTCAAGCAAGCGGTGGACGGCGTCGCACGGGCCATGAAGGAGCGCCTGCCCGGCGCGGACATCTCGCCCACCCAGCTGAAGCGGCGGGACTGGTGGAGCGGCCCGCAGGTCTTCCTGGTCGTGGACGACTACGACATGGTGTCCGGCGGCAACATGAGCAACCACTTCGGACCGCTGCTCGACTACCTCGCGCAGGGCGCGGAGCTCGGTCTGCACCTGATCGTGGCACGCAGCGCCAACGGCGCGGCGCGGGCGATGAACGATCCGCTGCTGCGCCGTCTGCTGGAAGTCAACACGCCTGCTGCGCTGCTCTCCTGCCCGCCCTCGGAGGGATATCTGTTCAACGACACCAAGCCGAGGCAGCTGCCGCCGGGCCGGGCACAGCTGATCACGCGCAGGGGTGTGGTGCAGGTGCAGACCCCGCTGCTGCCGGACCCGGATCCCGAAAGCCCCTGAGGGCTGTCCACGGAGGTTGGTGACGGGGTCACGACTGAGTGATCGCGAAATGGGTGAGGGCCTTCCGGCCCGGTGCGGATTGCGACATCCGCACCGGCGACCGGAAAGGCCCTCACGACGCGACGCCT